>CACZNV010000078.1 GCA_902782645.1 uncultured Ruminococcus sp.
CCCTCGAAGTACCTACGTACGTCGTCGGGTTCGATCACGAAAAAATAGCTCCAAAATCGAGATTTTGGGCTCTTTACGCAAGCGGCCCCTGCGGCGGAGAAAACCGATTCTTTGCTGCAGGGGCTGCCTTTTTTCCCACCCGGCAAGTCCCGGAGAGCAGGGCGGAAAACAGCAAAATTACGGCAAAAATTCGAATTGAAAAAATTTAAAAAAGTGCTTGCATTAAGTTTTGTTATGTGATACAATGCGCCTCGTGTGGCCTGACAGACGAGGAAGTTTGAGATTGCTGCAGCAGATATTCTTGGGTTCAAGCGGTGCCGTAGGTCCGATCAACAGAGGCGCGGCGGGGCGAAAAGGATGACGATTGCAGGTAACTCAGACGGAGAATGTCCGGTTCAGAGAAACCGGGCGGCGTGTCACTGTATAGCGAAAAGCGTTTTTTCTTTGTGCAGTAAACCAGGTTGAAATCATCCGTATAAGGTTGATAATTCAATTTGATTTTTTTATGCTCAAAAGATTCAACACCCGGTAGCGTGTACAAGGTTGCCAAAGAATGTCATCTATAAAGGAGATAAACAAATGGCTAAACAGAAATTGAGAATCAAATTGAAATCTTACGATTACCAGCTGCTTGATCAGTCAGCTCAGAAGATCGTTGACACCGCAAGAAGAACCGGATCGCTGGTTTCAGGACCTATTCCGCTTCCGACTGAGAAAGAGGTTGTGACGATCCTTCGTGCTGTTCATAAGTATAAGGATTCCAGAGAGCAGTTTGAACTCAGAACCCACAAAAGGTTGATTGACGTCGTAATGCCTTCAAAGGCAACGGTTGACGCGCTCATGAAGCTCGATATACCGGCAGGCGTTGAGATAGAAATGAGTGTTAAACACTAATATATAATACATTAGTGCTTAATGCGTTGGCGATGTTCCGGAAAGCCCAAAATTTCCGGTTGATTCGCAAATTGCCGGGCCCCAAAGGGACGGCAAGGTCAAGTTCGGAAGTCCGAACCAATAACCAAGGAGGTAAAAAATGGAGAAATTTGTTTTGGGAACAAAAGTCGGCATGACTCAGATTTTCTCTGAAGACGGCACATGCACACCCGTAACCGTTGTGGCAGCGGGCCCCTGCAAGGTCATCCAGAAGAAAACAGTTGAATCCGACGGTTACAACGCTGTTAAAATCGGCTTTGAGCAGGTTAAACTTGAGAAGCTCAACAAGCCCGAAGCAGGCGTTTACAAGAAGATAAGTCTTGATTACGGCTTCAAATATCTTTGCGAGTTCAAACCCGACAGCATCGATGCTTATGACGTAGGCAGCGACATCAATGTCAGTGTTTTCTCCGACGGAGATGCTGTTGACGTAAGCGGTACTTCAAAAGGTAAGGGCTTTGCAGGCGCCATCAAGCGTCACGGTCAGAAGATCGGTCCGAAGAGCCACGGTTCAAAGTACCACAGAGGCGTAGGTTCAATGGGACCTAACACAGACCCCGGTCGCGTACTCCCCGGAAAGAAAATGCCGGGACACATGGGCAGCGAGAGAGTTACTGTGCAGAACCTCACCATCGTTAAAGTTGACGCTGAGAGAAATCTTCTTCTCATCAAGGGAGCTGTTCCGGGACCTAAGGGCACTCTTCTTGAAATAACGGATTCCGTTAAAGCTTAAAAGGAGGAAGAAACATGGCTACTGCAAAAGTATATAACATGAAAGGCGAGTTCCTTGAGGAAATCGCACTCGACGATAAAGTTTTCGGAATCGAGCCCAATGCTACAGCTGTGCACACAGTTGTTGTGAACACACTTGCAAACAGACGCCAAGGCACTCAGTCCGCAAAGACCAAGAGTGAAGTCAGCGGCGGCGGAAAGAAACCCTACAGACAGAAGGGCACAGGCCGCGCTCGTCAGGGATCAATCCGTTCCGCACAGTGGATCCACGGCGGAATCATCTTCGCTCCGAAGCCGAGAAGCTACAGATTCAAAGTTAACAACAAGGTAAGACGTCTTGCGATGCTTTCCGCTCTCTCTTCCAGAGCTCAGTCGGATGCAGTTGTGGTTCTCGATAAGCTCGAGCTCGACGAGATCAAGACAAAGAAGATCGTTGAAATGCTCAAAGCTCTCAAGCTTGAGACCAGCTCACTCATCGTTACAGCTGAACCCGATAAGAAAGTTGTCAAGTCCTCGGATAACATCCCCGGCGTAGACACAACATTTGTCGGCTCCATCAACGTCTATGACATTCTTCGCCATGACACGCTTCTGGTAACGAAGGATGCCCTGTCCAAATTGTCGGAGGTGTACGCATGAAAGATTTTGATATAATCATTCGCCCGCAGAAGACAGAAAAGTCGAATGCAGAGCAGGCTGAAGGCAAATATGTATTTATCGTTGCCGAAGAAGCTACGAAAATTGACATTAAGAAAGCCGTTGAAAGTCTCTTTGGCGTTAAGGTTCTCTCAGTAAACACCATCCGCTACGACGGAAAGAAAAAGACCCGTCGTCAGAATTCCGGCGTTGTAGAGGGCAAGACCGCAAGCTACAAGAAAGCAATCGTTAAGATTGACAAGACTCCGGCAGAGGTTTCCTACATCGGCAAGGGCGGCAAGACCGTTAAGACCGGCAGGAAATACAAAGACACCATCGAGAATTATGATGCTTGAGGCAGGAGGTAGAAGATAATGGGTATTAAAAAATACAATCCAACCACTCCGGGCAGAAGAGGCATGACGGTTTCCGATTTCTCTGAAATCACCGGAAAGAGCAATATTAAAACACTTTTGGCTCCTGTCAAGAAGACCGCAGGACGCAACTCCTACGGAAAGATTACCGTGAGACATCACGGCGGCGGCGCCAAGAGAAAATACAGGATCATCGACTTCAAGCGCAACAAGACGGATATGCCCGCAAAAGTTGTGGCCATCGAGTACGATCCTAACAGAAGCGCAAACATCGCACTTATCTGCTATGTAGACGGAACAAAATCCTATATCATCCAGCCCGAAGGACTCAAAGTCGGCGACACAGTCGTATCGGGTGCAGCAGCTGATATCAAACCCGGAAATACTCTTCCCCTCGAGAACATCCCCCTCGGTACTCTTGTTCACAACGTGGAAATGAAGCCGGGCAAGGGCGGCCAGCTCGCAAGATCCGCAGGCTCCTCCGCTCAGCTGATGGCAAAAGAAAACGGATTCGCACAGCTCAGACTTGGCTCCGGCGAAGTTAGAATGATTCCTCTCAACTGCAGAGCTACCATCGGTACAGTCGGCAACTCCGAACACGAGAACATCAAGATCGGTAAAGCCGGACGTAAGAGATGGATGGGCGTAAGACCTACTGTCCGCGGTGTCGTTATGAACCCGAACGATCACCCCCATGGCGGTGGTGAAGGTAAATCGCCTGTGGGTATGCCCAGCCCTGTTACACCTTGGGGTAAGCCTGCTCTCGGATATAAGACGAGAAAGAAGAACAAGGCTTCCGACAAGTACATTGTGAGAAGAAGAAACGCTAAATAAGCGATGGAGGACTAATCATGAGCAGATCATTGAAAAAAGGACCGTTCGTTGACCAGAAACTGCTTGCCAGGATCGAAGCTATGAACGAAAAGAACGAAAAAGTCGTTATCAAAACCTGGTCCAGAGCTTCCACGATTTTCCCCCAGATGGTGGGTCACACAATCGCCGTTCATGACGGAAGGAAGCATGTGCCGGTCTACATTAACGAAGAGATGGTTGGCCACAAACTCGGTGAGTTTGCGATGACCAGAACCTTCCGCGGACACGCCAAGAGCGAAAAGTCCAGCGGCAAGAAGTGATGAAGGGAGGAATTTTTCATGGGAAGAAAAAAATTCACTGAAGAGGAACTCCTCGCAAAGCGTGATGAGCTGATCGCCGCTTACAACGCACAGTCTCCCAAGAGCCGCAAACCCGCGGTCCTCACAAAGAGAGAGCGCAAGCTTCTCGGAATCGGCAGAGATCAGGGTAAAGCAATCCTGAGACATGCAGGCGTAGCTCCGAGAAAAGCCAAGATCGTGCTTGACCTCATTAAAGGCAAACCCCTTGACGAGGCATACGCAATCGTCCGTTACACACCCAAGGCTGCTTCCGAAATGATCTTCAAACTTATCAGATCAGCAGAAGCCAATGCCGTTAACAACTTCGGTCTCAACCCTGACAAGCTCTACATCGCGGAAGCATACGCAAACTCCGGAGCAATTCTTAAGAGAATGCAGCCGGTTTCCCGCGGAAGAGGAAACAGAATCAACAAGAGAACGAGTCACATTACCATCGTGGTAAAAGAGAAGATCGAAGAGGAGGCGTAAACCATGGGACAGAAAGTAAATCCTCACGGACTGAGAGTCGGCATTATTAAGGATTGGGATTCCAAATGGTATGCCGGAAAGAAAGAGTATTCCGTTTTCCTCGTAGAAGACAACAAAGTCAGAAACTTCATTAAGAAAAAGTACTATGACGCCGGAATCGCCAAGATCAGACTTGAGAGACAGAACAACAAGCTCACAGTCAACATCGACGTTGCGAAACCGGGTATGCTCATCGGCCAGAAGGGCGCCAACAAAGAGATCCTCGTCAGCGAGCTCAAAGCACTCACAGGCCGTGACGTAATAGTCAACATCTTTGAAGTAAAGCAGAGAGACCTCAGCGCACAGCTTTGCGCAGAAGACATTGCCCTCCAGCTCGAGAAGCGTGTTGCTTTCAGAAGAGCTATGAAGCAGGTAATGCTCCGCGCTATGAAGGCAGGCGCACGCGGTATCAAGACAGCTTGCGGCGGACGCCTTGGCGGTGCTGAAATCGCACGTACCGAGCATTATCACGAGGGAACAATCCCGCTGCAGACTCTGAGAGCAGACATCGACTACGGTTTTGCAGAGGCTAAAACAACCTACGGCAGAATCGGCGTTAAGGTTTGGATCTACAAAGGCGAGGTTCTCCCCGCACCCAAGAAGACAGAGGGAGGTGCTAATTAATGTTACTTCCAAAGAGAGTTAAACACAGAAAACAGCAAAGAGGCAGAATGACCGGTAGAGCCTACCGCGGAAACAAAGTTTCCTACGGCGAGTTCGGTCTCCAGGCGACAGAGTGCGGCTGGATCACAGGCAACCAGATTGAAGCTGCCCGTATTGCAATCAACCGTTACGTTAAGAGAGGCGGTAAGGTCTGGATCAAGATCTTCCCCGACAAACCGGTAACAAAGAAGCCGGCTGAGACCCGAATGGGTTCAGGAAAAGGTTCCCCCGAATACTGGGTTGCCGTTGTTAAGCCGGACAGAGTTCTTTTCGAGATCGCCGGTGTTGACGAGTCCATCGCCCGTGAGGCACTCAGACTTGCGTCATACAAGCTTCCTATAAAGTGCAAGATCATTGCAAAGGAAACGGAAGCCGCTGAAAGTGAGGTAGAAGCCAATGAAGCCTAAGGATTACAACGAAAAGCTCGAAAAGATGACTCTCGAAGAGCTCAATGAAGAAATCGACGATCTTAAGACTCAGCTCTTGAGACTTCGCTTCCAGCAAGTAACAACATACATGGAGAACCCGGTTCAGCTCAGACTTCTCAAGCGTGACATCGCAAGAGTTAAAACAGTCATCAACAGAAAGAGCAAAGAAGCTTAAAGAAGGAGGTTGATTACATTGTCAGAAAGAAATTTAAGAAAGACTCGTGTCGGCAAAGTGGTCAGCGATAAAATGGACAAGACCATCGTGGTTGCCGTTGTAGACAGCGTTAAGCACCCCCTTTACAAGAAGATTGTGAAGACAACATATAAGCTTAAAGCTCATGATGAGAAAAACGAAGCCGGAATCGGTGATACCGTTTTGGTTATGGAGACACGTCCTCTCAGCAAAGACAAGCGCTGGAGACTCGTTAACATAATCGAGAAGGCGAAGTAATTTTAAGGAGGGTTCGTAATGATACAGGTACAAACAAGACTTAAGGTTGCTGACAACACCGGCGCTAAGGAACTTATGTGCATCAAAGTTATTGGCGGCAGCAGAAGAAGATATGCTAACATTGGCGATATCATCGTTTGCTCCGTTAAGAATGCCGCTCCCGGCGGAATGGTTAAGAAGGGCGACGTGGTAAAGTGCGTTGTCGTACGTACCAAGAGGGGCGTCAGAAGAAACGACGGCACATACATCAGATTTGACGAGAATGCGGCAGTCCTCATTAAGGAAGACCTCACGCCTCGCGGAACACGTATTTTTGGGCCTGTCGCAAGAGAGCTCAGAGACAAAGACTTCATGAAGATCGTCTCTCTTGCCCCTGAGGTTCTTTGATGTGGAGGTGTTGAAATGGCTACTATGAACATTAAAAAAGGTGACACCGTAATGATCATCACCGGCGAGGAAGCCGGAAAGAAGGGCAAAGTGCTGAAAGTACTTCCTGAGGAAAACAAGATCGTTGTTGAAGGCAGGAACAAGGTTACAAAGCACCAGAAGCCCCGCAACCAGAAAGACACAGGCGGCATCGTCGAGCGTGAAGCTGCAATCAATGCATCAAACGTTATGGTAGTGTGCCCCAAGTGCGGCAAACCGGTCAGAACAGGCATCAAACTTGTCGACACAAAAGACAAGAAGGTCCGCATCTGCAAGAAGTGCGGTGCTGAAATCAAGACCGATGACGATACGAAATAATTCTGCACGGAGGTATAGATAATGTTAAGACTTAAAGAAAAATACATTAATGAAATAATTCCGGCAATGCAGGAGAAGTTCGGCTATAAGAACGTCATGCAGGTTCCGAAACTTGTCAAGATCGTGATTAACATGGGACTCGGCGAGATCAAAGAGAACCCGAAGGCCATTGAGTCCGCTACCGCAGACCTCAAAACAATCACAGGCCAGGCTCCGATCATCACAAAAGCCAAGAAGTCTGTCGCTGCGTTCAAGCTCAGAGAGGGCATGAACATCGGTCTCAAAGTTACTTTGAGAGAGGACAGAATGTACGCTTTTGCCGACAAGCTCATGAACATCGCTCTCCCGAGAATCAGAGACTTCCACGGTGTATCCGCCAATTCCTTTGACGGCCGCGGCAACTACGCTCTCGGAATCCGCGAGCAGCTCATTTTCCCTGAGATCGAGTACGATAAAGTTGACCGTGTAAGAGGTATGGACGTGGTATTCGTTACTACCGCCAATACCGATGAGGAAGCAAAAGAGCTCCTCAGACTCATGGGAATGCCCTTTGAGAAATGAAAAGGAGGCTAGAGAATCATGGCAAAGACTTCAATGAAAATTAAGCAGCAGAGAGAGCCTAAGTTCAGCACAAGGGCCTACACAAGATGCCAGATTTGCGGCCGTCCGCACTCTTACCTGAGAAAATACGGTATCTGCCGTATCTGCTTCAGAGAGCTTGCTTACAAGGGCCAAATCCCGGGCGTTAAAAAAGCCAGTTGGTAATTAAAGAAGGAGGAATGAAAAATGCAAATCACAGACGTTGTAGCTGATATGCTTACCCGCATCAGAAACGCGGGATCCGCAAGGCATACTTCCGTTGACATTCCTGCTTCGAATGTTAAAAGCGCGATAGCACAGATCCTGCTCGAAGAAGGCTATGTTAAAGGCGTAGAGAAGATCGACGACGGCAAACAGGGCGTTATCAGAATCACCCTCAAGTACGTCTCCGGCAAGAGATTCGCAATCTCCGGAATCAAGAGAATTTCCAAGCCCGGCCTCCGCGTTTACGCATCTAAGGACGAGCTCCCGAAAGTTCTCAACGGACTGGGAATCGCTATCGTTTCCACCTCCCGCGGCATCATGACCGATAAAAAGGCAAGAACCGAGGGCCTTGGCGGAGAAGTTATGGCTTTCGTATGGTAAAAACGAATGCGGCGCCGAGTATTGCTTCCTGTGAAAAAAGCGCCGCTTCAAACAAACTGATCCTTTGCGCCTGACAACGCCAAGGATATGTAATCTGAAATGGACCGCCATCGAAAAGCGGTTCGGAATCTTAAGATCGGAGGAAAAAATTTATGTCAAGAATCGGAAAAAAACCGATTGCAATTCCTGCTGGTGTGACAGTTGACATTGCCGACGGAAACGTTGTTACCGTCAAAGGCCCCAACGGTCAGCTCACAGAGAGTTTCAGCACAAGACTCACCATCAAAAAAGAAGGTGCTGAGGTCGTAGTTGAGAGAAGCTCAGACGACAAGTTCGACAGAAGTCTTCACGGACTTACCCGCAGCCTCATCCAGAACATGGTTGACGGTGTCACAAAGGGTTTCGTAAAGAACCTGGAGATCAACGGTGTCGGTTACAGAGCATCTAAAGCCGGCAAGGTTCTCACTCTCAACGTTGGTTTCTCCCACCCGGTAGATATCGAAGAGCCTGAAGGAATTACAGTAGAAGTGCCCGCACAGAACAAAATCGTTGTTAAGGGTGCTGACAAGCAAGCTGTCGGAGCTTTCGCAGCCAAGATTCGCGCTACACGTAAGCCTGAGCCGTACAAGGGCAAAGGTATTAAATACGACTATGAGGTTGTAAGGCGCAAAGAAGGCAAGACCGGCGCAAAGAAGTAAAGAAGGGAGTGCAGCTTAAATGATTAAGAAAATCGATAAAAATGCGGATCGCAAAAGAAGGCATCTCCGCGTAAGGAAAAAAGTCATTGGAACAAGCGAGCGCCCGAGACTCTGTGTTTACAGGAGCATTGCTAACATCTCAGTGCAGATTATTGACGACACAGTCGGTCACACACTTGCATCGGCTTCTTCTTTGGACAAAGCAGTTAAAGCTGAGTTTGAGTACGGCGGAAACATTGAAGCAGCTAAGGCAGTCGGCAAACTGATTGGCGAAAGAGCAGCTGAAAAGGGAATCAAAGAGGTTGTGTTCGACCGCGGCGGTTACCCCTACCACGGACGCGTAAAGGCACTTGCCGATGCCGCTCGTGAAGCAGGTCTTGATTTCTGATACCGAAGGAGAAAGTGACATGGAACGTAACAATCAAGCTAATAAAAGTGAGTATACAGAGAAGCTTGTCCATCTCGGCAAAGTAACCAAGGTCGTGAAGGGCGGTAAAAACATGAGATGGAATGCGCTGGTCGTTGTCGGCGACGAGAACGGACACGTTGGCGCAGGCATGGGCAAGGCTGCCGAAGTACCGGATGCGGTTAAGAAAGCAGTTGCTGCCGCCAAGAAGAACATGATCGCGGTTCCCATGGTAGGCACCACGATTCCCCACGAAATTATCGGCACATACGGAGCAGGAGAAGTCCTTCTCAAGCCGGCCGGCAAAGGTACCGGTGTTATCGCCGGCGGTGCCGCCCGTGCGGTTGTCGAGCTCGCAGGCCTCAAAGATATCAGAACAAAGTCTCTGAGATCGAACAATGCATGCAATGTTGTCATGGCGACAATGGACGCTCTCCGCAATCTGGTAACAGCTGAGTCTGTTGCAAGTGTCCGCGGCAAGAACGTTGACGAGATTTGATGACGGGAGGAAATGAAATGCTTAAAATTACTCTCACAAGAAGTGTGTACGGCATAGTTGAGAATCAGCGTGCCACACTCAAAGCTCTCGGTCTTAGAAAGATCGGACACATCGTAGAAAAACCCGATAACGAGCAGATTCGCGGAATGATCAGAGTTGTGAGTCACCTCGTAAAGGTCGAAGAGAATTAAGGAGGACAGAAATATGAAACTTAATGATTTAAGACCAGCAGATGGTGCAAAAAGAGACCCCTTCAGAAAAGGCCAGGGCCACGGAAGCGGCAACGGCAAGACCGCAGGACGCGGACATAAGGGCCAGAAAGCACGCTCCGGCGGCAACATCAGACCCGGCTTCGAAGGCGGCCAGACTCCGCTCTACAGAAGAATGCCTAAGAGGGGATTCAATAACAAAATATTTGCTAACCACTATGCGGAAATCAATATCGGCAGTCTTAACTGCTTCGAGAACGGCTCCGTAGTAGATGCAGCGGCTCTTGTGGAGGCCGGCATCATTAAGAATGTATACGATGGACTCAGCGTGCTTGGCAGTGGAAAGCTCGAAAAGAAATTAACTGTCAAAGCCGCAAGATTTTCTAAGTCGGCTGCAGAAAAGATTGAAGGCTTGGGAGGAAAGGCTGAGGTGGTCTGATGGGACTTTGGTCTATTATCACAAAATCTTTTAAGGAACCTACCATCCGTAAAAAGATTTTCATGACGCTTCTGCTCATCCTTATCTTCAGAATCGGCTGCTTTATCCCTGTTCCGGGTATCAACGCAAACGTTGTCTGGAATCTCACCGACACAGGTCTTGCTCAGTTCTGGGATTTGCTGACAGGCGGCGCTATGTCGAACACGTCATTGTTCGCGATGGGTATCTCCCCGTACATTAACGCTTCGATTATCATCCAGCTGCTCACAGTTGCAATCCCTGCATTCGAGAAGTGGTCAAAAGAAGGCCCCGAAGGAAGAAAAAAGCTCTCCCGCATCACAAAATACACTGCTGCGGCACTTGCAATCTTCCAGGCTATCATGCTCTACGTCAACATGAAGAACAACCAGAGCGGCAGCCTTCTCACAGCAAAATTCGGCGGATCCGCCGGACAGGTATTCGTATTCATGCTCATCGTATTCTCGCTGGTGGCAGGTACTTCATTCCTCACATGGCTCGGTGACAAGATCACCGAGGTGGGAATCGGAAACGGTATCTCAATGCTCATCTTTGCGGGTATCATCGCAAGAGCGCCCCAGTGGATCGGAACCCTTATCGCCATCGCTGTCACAGGAAAGAGCGCATTCACAAACGGTCAGCTTGTTGCAAAAGGTTGGTACAGACACGTACCCCTGGCACTCATAGTGCTCCTGGTATTCCTCGTTGTTATCGTGGCGGTCGTCTGGATGGAGTCCGGCGAAAGAAGACTCGGCGTTGTATACGCTCAGAGAGTTGTAGGCCGTAAGGTCATGGGCGGACAGAAGAGCTACATCCCGCTCAAAGTCAACTCCGCAGGTGTTCTGCCGATCATCTTCGCAATGTCGCTGCTCCAGTTCCCCGGAACTATCGCATCGCTCATTAACAGCAGCAGCGGCGCCGCAAACTGGTTTGCGAACAGCTTCACAAAACAGTGGTGGTACATTATCCTCTACGCAGCGCTCATCATCGGATTCACGTTCTTCTACAACATGGTCTACTTTGACCCCAAGGAGTACGCGAACAACATTATTCAGAACGGCGGACAGCTCACAGAGGTCAGATCCGGCAACAGAAAAGTCACAGCGCAGTACATCGCCAAGATTCAGCGCAAACTCACCTGGTTCGGCTCTATCTTCCTCGCAATCCTCGCAATCCTCCCGAATATCCTCGGAAGCATCTGCGCGGCAATCCCGTCGCTCCAGAATACCGAATCGCTCAACCTCTGGCTTGGCGGTACATCGATCCTCATTATGGTTGGCGTTGCCCTCGAGACCGTAAGAACTCTTGAGACTCAGCTTATGATGAGACACTACAAAGCCGGAAAGGGCGGCTTCCTCGGCTGATTACACGCCAAGGAAAACCCTCAAAGCAATAATATGGCGCCGTCCCGAAAGAGTCGCGCCTTAACAGTCCGAAAGGGCTTGAAAGGCATGAATCCGGGTCGACGCCATGTTTGAGCCATTGAGGAACCTGAGTTTTCAGGCACAAAATACAACCGGAGGAAATTAAATGATTATAATGCTTCTCGGCGCTCCCGGCGCCGGCAAAGGAACCCAGGCTGTAAAGCTTGCGGACATTCTCAATATCCCCCACATTTCTACTGGCGATATCTTCAGAGCTAATATCAAAGAGGGAACCGAACTGGGCAAGCTCGCCGCCTCATACATCAATGACGGAAAACTTGTTCCCGACGAGGTCACAGTTTCAATAGTTGAAGACAGACTCAGAAAGCCTGACTGCCAAAACGGCGCAATACTTGACGGCTTCCCGAGAACAATATACCAGGCAGAGATGCTTGACAAGTTCCTCGCAGGCGAGGGCAAAAAACTTGACGTTGTAATTAACATCGTCATCGACGAAAAAGAGATAACCGAAAGACTTTCCCAGAGGCGCGTCTGCCCCGAGTGCAAGGCAACTTACCACCTTGGCCACAGACCTCCCAAGAACGGTCTTGCCTGCGACAACTGCGGAACGGAAGTCATTCTACGTGACGACGACAAACCGGATGTCATTCAGAAGAGATTCAAGGAATACCACGAGTCCACAGAACCCCTCGTTGAGTATTACAAAGCCAAGGGCAATCTCATTGAGAGCCGGGGCGTGAACGGCATCGAACAGTCTCTCAACAACACAATCAGAGCCCTGATTATGAGGAATTTCTGAGAGATCCGAAATGACATACTAGAATATAGCGGAAGTTAAATAATGCTCTATACTAAGTCAAAATATGAAATAGAATTGATGAAGGCCGCCGGAAGAATTCTGGCGGAACTTCTCGAGTCACTCAATGATGTTGTCAGGCCCGGAATCACCACAAAAGAGCTTGACAAATACGCAGAGAGTGTTATAATGAAAAATGGTGCGCTCCCGTCCTTCAAGGGACAACCCGGTATTTATGGTGCTCCGCCATTCCCCGCAAGTGTGTGTGCGTCGGTGAATGACGAGATTATCCATGGCATACCGGATAAACGTGTTTTAAAAGACGGCGATATCGTGACTATCGATGTCGGATGTTCCTACAAGGGGTACCAGGGAGACGCGGCCAGAACTTATGCGGTGGGCAAGTGCAGCGAAGAGACGTCGCGGCTGGTCAGCGTAACAAGGGAATGCTTTTTTGAAGGCATCAAAAACGCAGTTCCCGGAAAACGCGTGATTGACATCTCCGGAGCCGTGCAAGACCACGCAGAGTCGAATGGTTACTCTGTCGTCCGTGAATTCACCGGTCACGGAATAGGAAGAGAACTCCACGAAGATCCTGAAGTTCCGAATTACAGGACAAAATACAAGGGAATAATGCTTATTCCCGGTATTGCCATCGCTGTGGAACCCATGATCTGCGCCGGAAGCTACGCAACAAAGATTGACAAAAACAAGTGGACAGTGAGAACTGCCGACGGCAAACTCTCAGCTCACTACGAAAACACAATCATTGTTACGGACGGAGAACCCGTAATTACTACGCTGATTTAATATAGGAGGAATTGAAGTTTGGCGAAACAGGACTTTATCGAACTCGATGGCGTCGTCACAGATGTCATGCCCAATTGCGTTTTCAAAGTAACCCTGGAAAACGGACATGTAGTGACTGCTCACATCTCAGGCAAGCTCAGAACGAACTATATTAAGATTATTGCCGGGGACAAGGTAAAAGTACAGCTTTCACCCTATGATCTCGATCGCGGCAGAATCACTTGGCGAAAGTAACATTTTGAAAATTCAGGCAGGCAAGAATCTGCCTGCTTATGAGGAGGATTATTATGAAGGTTAGACCGTCGGTTAAACCGATCTGCGACAAGTGCAAAATCATCAAAAGACACGGGAAAGTTATGGTTATCTGTGACGCTTATCCGAAGCATAAGCAGAAACAGGGCTGATGTTTCCTTTATAATCAATTGCAAAAGTTGCAGAAATGCTTTGAACCAAAAATGGAGGTGTTTTAGCTAATGGCACGTATAGCGGGTGTAGACTTACCGAGAGAAAAGCGTGTTGAAATCGGACTTACGTACATTTACGGCATTGGCAATACTAAGGCTAAAGAGATTATTGCCAAGACCGGTATCAATCCGGATACAAGAGTAAAAGATCTTACTGACGATGAAGTTAACGCCATAAGAGACGTTATTGATCGTGAGTATATTGTTGAGGGTGACGTCAGAAGAGAAGTCAGTCTCAATATTAAGCGTTTAATGGAAAACGGCTCATACAGAGGCAGAAGGCACAAGGCCAAGCTTCCTGTTCGCGGCCAGAGAACCAAGACAAACGCCAGAACAAGAAAAGGCCCGAGCAAGACTGTTGCCGGCAAGAAGAAATAATGGGGAGGGTTTGACTAATGGCTGCTAAGACTAAAAAAGTAGTTAGAGGTAAGCGTAAAGAACGTAAGAATATCGAACACGGTCAGGCTCATATCCGTTCCAGCTTCAATAATACTATCGTAACAATCACAGATTTGGCAGGAAATGCAATTTCTTGGGCAAGCGCAGGCGGACTCGGATTCCGCGGCTCCAAGAAGAGCACTCCTTTCGCTGCTCAGTCCGCTTCCGAGCAGGCCGCTAAGGCTGCTATGGATCACGGCCTCAAAGACGTTGAAGTATACGTAAGAGGTCCCGGACAAGGCCGCGAAGCTGCCATCAGAGCACTCTCCACCGCAGGACTGTCGATCATCCTTATCAAGGATGAGACGCCCGTTCCTCACAACGGCTGCAGACCGCCCAAGAGAAGACGTGTATAATATGGAGGTGTAAGAAAATGGCAAGATATACAGATGCATCATGCCGTCTTTGCAGGAGAGAAGGCTGCAAGCTTTTCCTCAAAGGCGAAAAATGTTTTTCCGCTAACTGCCCGTTTGAGAAAAGAAATCAGGCACCCGGTCAGCACGGCGCTGCACAGGCCAGAAAGAAAACCTCTGAATACGGCGTGCAGATTAGAGAAAAGCAGAAAGTTAAGAGATACTACGGCGTTCTTGAAAAGCAGTTCAGAAATTACTTTGAGCTCGCAAGCAAGAAGAAGGGTGTCACAGGTGAAAACCTCCTTATCCTTCTCGAATCAAGACTGGACAACGTTGTTTACCGCATAGGCCTCGGCCAGTCAAGAGCGGAAGCAAGACAGCTTGTCAGACACGGTCACTTCACTGTTAACGGTAAGAAAGTTGACATTCCTTCTTACAGGGTTTCAGAGGGTGATGTTGTCGCGATTGCTCAGAACAGCCGCGAAATCAAGTGTCTCGAAGATATAGTTTCCACCACATCGGGACGTCTTGTTCCTCAGTGGATTGAGTACGACAGGGACAATTATTCTGCAAAGGTGGTATCCGCTCCGAAGCGTGAAGACATAGACTTTGAGATCAAGGAGCATTTGATTGTCGAGTTGTACAGCAAATAATAGTTTGCTCAGAGGAGGTTTATTATGGCTGATATTGAAAAACCGAGACTCGAGAATGTTTACCTTTCCGAAGACGGCCGCCAAGGTACGTTTGTCGTAGAGCCTCTCGCAAGAGGTCTTGGCATCACTATCGGAACTTCGCTCAGAAGAATCATGCTTTCTCAGCTTGAAGGCGCTGCAGCCACTTCGATTCAGATCGAAGGAGTGAGACATGAGTTTTCCACGATTCCGGGTGTTGTTGACGACGTAACCGAGATAGTTCTCAATATTAAGTGTGTCAACTTCAAACTCTATACCGATTCCACCGAGATCACTCTCCACAAAGAGGGCGCAGGTGTCATCACAGCCGGAGACATTGAACTTAACTCCGATGTTGAGATACTCAATCCTGATCAGTACATTTGCACTCTGAATGAAGATGCAAAGCTGGACATGGTTATCACGGTTAAGAAGGGTAGAAACTGGAGACAGGCAGACAAGAACAAGGAAGCCGGTTTGCCGCTTGGCGTTATCTTCGTAGATTCAATCTTCTCACCTATCGAAAAAGTCAATGTTAAGATCGACAATACCCTTGTCGGCAATGCAACTGACTACGAGAAACTGACAATTGAAATCTCTACAAACGGTGCAATCACTCCTGAAGAAGCTCTCAAAGAGGCTGCACAGATCCTTATCAACCAGTTCAACCTGTTTGTAAACGGCGGCGAGCTTGTTGAAGAGGACGACGGGCTTAAACTTCCCCAGGACAATGCAATTGCCAGCGATGTGCTTGCAACACCGATTGAAGAACTTGAACTCAATCAGAGACCGCTCAATGCTCTTAAGAGAGCCGGCGTAAACACAGTCGGCGAACTCATTCACATGTCGCCCGATGAAGTTAAGAAACTTCACAACGTTGGCGCCAAGTCCATCGAGGACATCAAGGGCAAGCTTAGCAAACTCGGAGTCAAGTACGGAGAGTCCATTGAAAACTGATTCTACCATTGGAGGATATAAGAAATGAGTTATAGAAAGTTAGGTCGCACCGGCGATCAAAGAAAGGCTATGCTCAGAGGCCTTGTCACAGCTCTTCTGCAGAACGGCAAAATTGTCACCACAGAGACAAGAGCTAAGGAAGTTCAGAGCATTGCTGAGAGCCTTATCACTTCCGCTGTTAAGGAAACCGACAACTTCGAGTCAAAGCAGGTTACTTTCAGCAGAGCTAAAGTGAATGCCAGAGGCAAATATATTACAATCAACAAGAAGTCTAAGAACGGTAATGACTACACTGTAAGAGAGCGTGAAACTGTCACAGAGCTCCGCAGAGTAGATAAGCCTTCAAGACTTGCCGCAAGAAGAAGAGCCATCGCTTACATCTATGCTGTAAAGGATGCTGACGGAAACAACCTCAAGGTTGTTAATAAACTCTTCGACGAGATCGCTCCCAAATACAAGGAGACCAAGGGCGGATACACAAGAATCGTTAAACTCGGCGCTCGCCGCGGTGACGGTGCCCCCATGGCAATCCTTGAGCTCATCTGATTATCAGAATGAAACAGCTGAAAAAGCGTGACCCCGGTTATTCGGCGTCGCGCTTTTTTGGACTAAGGCGAACCGGCGCCGGAACAGGTTATAACTTTTTAAGATGATAGATTTTGTGTTTTTTTTAAACAGCTTGCTGCTTGGCGTGGGACTTGCGATGGATGCGTTTTCGGTCTCTCTTGCGGACGGGCTCCGCGAGCCGGAGATGTCAAAGCGCCGGATGGCTGCCATTGCCGGTGTCTACGGGGTCTTCCAGCTTGCCATGCCCTTTGCGGGCTGGGTCCTTGTGAGCAGACTGAGATCGGCCTTTGATGTGGTCAGGCAGATGATTCCGTACGTTGCGCTTGCGCTGCTCCTTTTCATTGGTGTGAAGATGATAATCGAAGGGTTTAAGGAAAAAGGGCAGGATGACGGAGAAGACGACGAACAGCCTGCGGCAAAAATGACCGCCGGGATACTGGTTTTGCAGGGCATTGCCACATCCATAGATGCGCTGTCGGTGGGCCTGACTATATCGGATAAGAAACTTCCTGAGGCTCTCCTGTCGGCGGGGATAATCGGCACGGTAACATTTGCGATTTGCATTGCCGGCATCTTAATAGGCAGAAAGACGGGCGAAAAGCTCAAATGGAAGGCATCCGTGCTTGGCGGCGGGGTGCTGATAGCCATAGGAATCGAGATTTTTGTGAAAAACATTTTCTTTTCGTGAAAACGGATATATTTTTTGAATGAAAGGAAGGGCTCACCCATGCAGCTTCCGGAAGCTTTTTTGAATAATATGAGGCCGCTCCTCGGTGATGAACTTGAGGATTTTGTGCGCAGTTTTGAACAGGGCGAGCGTTTTTCGGGCATCAGGGTGAACACCCTCAGGCTTTCTCCCGAAAAGTTCCCCGAACTTGCCCCGGATGTTGCCGACATTGGCGATAAGATTCCCTGGTGTGAAACGGGTTTTTACTATACAGGCGGTCAGCCGGGCAGAAGTCCCCTCTACCACGCGGGCGTTTACTACATTCAGGAGCCCAGCGCCATGTATCCTGCCGCCAATGTTCCCCTTAAGGAAAACGCCAGGGTGCTGGATCTTTGCGCGGCCCCGGGAGGCAAGTCGACGCAGCTTGCGGCGAGAATGAACGGGAAGGGGCTTTTGGTCTCAAACGATATAAACGAAGAAAGAACCAAGGCTCTTGTGAAGAACCTGCAGATGGCGGGCATCGCCAATGCTCTTGTCACCAATGAGACTCCCGAAAACCTTGCCGGCAAATTCCCGGAATACTTTGACACAATCGTTGTGGATGCCCCCTGCTCCGGCGAGGGCATGTTCAGAAAGGACGAGGAAGCCATTAAGCACTGGGACAGCTTCGGCAGCGCAAGATGCAGACGCATGCAGGACGGAATCCTTGAGGCTGCGGACCGTATGCTGAAACAGGGCGGCGTCATTTCATATTCCACATGTACTTTTGAAATTGAAGAGAACGAGGGCGCTATAGACGCTTTCATGGACAGGCATCCGGAGTACAGACTCCTTGAAACGCCAAAGACGGGCGGTGTTTCCGGAGGAATCAAACCGAACGGTAAAACCGAACGGGATTATTCCCTCTGTGCAAGGCTCTGGCCCCACAAGGTGAAGGGCGAGGGTCACTTTACAGCTTTTCTCCAAAAAGGAGATGAGCCCCCCGAGGATGTTCAAAGCGACCGAGATGACAAGGGAAAGAATAAAAACGAGCGCAAAAAGAAAAAAGAGCGCTTCAGAAGCTTCAGAAGATACGAGAGCAGACCCCTTGAGGTTGACGAATACTTTGAATCATATATGACAAGGGAAGTTCCGGAGGGCACATATTTTTACATGGGTGAGAACCTTTACTATCTCCCTGTGACGCCCCCTGACATTGACGGACTCAAGGTTGCCATGGCGGGAGTGTATGCGGGTGAAATCAAAAACTGCGATTTCAAGATGTCCCACAGGCTCGCCTTGACGATGAAGCCTAAAGATTTTGCCTACAGGGTGGAGCTTGAAGCAGGATGCCCTGAAATTGAACGGTATCTTAAGGGCGAGACGGTTGTTTTAAGCGGCGAAGGGGTCAAGGTTAAAGTCTTTGGCGAGTACGTGAGAAAAGAGGCCCTGATTGAAGAACGGGTCTCGGAACCCTGCTGTGTCGCCGTGAATTCCTGCGGAAGAAGCTTTGTGCTGGGGCTGGGAGCCATCGCGTCGGGCACACTTAAAAATCTATACCCGAAGGGCTGGAGGCGTTTTACTTGAGACTTGACAGGTTGCTTGCCAATATGGGAATAGGATCAAGGCGGGATGTGAAAAAGATCATCAGCTCGGGAACTGTGACCGTAAACGGCGTGACCGCAAGGGACACGGGCCTTGAAATTGACACCGAAGGGGACGAGGTGGTGTGCTGCGGCCGGCCCGTGAAATACAGGAAGTTTGTCTACCTCATGATGAACAAACCTTCCGGGGTGCTTTCCTGCGGAGACGGGGTCCCGGGGGTCAAGGTGTGCGCAGATCTTGTCGGCGATGACTACGGGTTTTACGATCTGTCCCCGGCCGGGAGACTTGACGTGGACTCCGAGGGGCTTCTGATACTCACAAACGACGGCGACTTCATCCACAGCATTATTTCTCCCAACAAAAAAGTGGGCAAGGTCTACTTTATAAGAACTGACGGCGAGCTTGACGAGGGCGACGTTCAGAGGTTCAAGGAGGGCATCAAGGTTGACGATGACTTCACCGCAAAGAGTGCGGAACTTAAGATATTGAAAAGCATTGGCGGTGTCTCGGAGGCGCTGGTCACCCTGAGCGAGGGCAAGTACCACCAGGTCAAGCGGATGGTCAAGGCCTGCGGCAAGACGGTCACCTATCTCAAAAGGCTTTCAATTGGCGGCTTAAAGCTGGACGAAAGCCTGGCACCGGGCGGGTACAGACCTCTTACCGATGAGGAACTGGCCGATTTGAAACAACAGGCGGAACACTAAATGAAAAAACAGATTATCGACAAGGCATATTTTCTGCTGACCGCAACTGTCGGAAGACTTGAGGACGGAGCGGAATTTTTTGAGGGCATTGACGTCAGGTTCAAGGCGGGAATGAAGGATTTTTCTCTCACCGCAAATCTGTCGGAAGAGAACACCCTCTGCTTCATCTTTGCGGGAGAATCCGGGTGCCTTGACGCAGACGGATTCTGCGACTTTATTGCCGAAAAAATGCGGGATTTTGATGAGATGGAGCTCAATTACAGGGAGCGGGGCAGAACAGTCACCATAAAATGCGACGCCAAAGACGCCAAGCTTCAGAGCGCCAAAACAAAAAAAGGCGAGGCGGCAAGAAAGAAGCCCTCAATCTACACAGGAGCACAGAATGTGCCTTCGCCGAGCGTTGACAGCGAGGGCGATCTTCTTGGCGGCGGCGGTGCGACTCTCGGCAACAGGGAGTACATAATAAAGGCGGGCCCCGCATCAAAACTGCTTGAAGTCATTGGCATCCTTGGCAAAAACGGCAAGGTGCGCAACGACCGCATCAGGAAATACAACCAGATCGACCACTTTGTGGAGCTTATCGCACCGCTCCTCGATTCACTCTGCAGCGGCAGCAAGCCGGTCAGAATCATCGACTGCGCCTGCGGCAAGTCCTATCTCTCCTTTGTACTCAATTACTACATAAAAGAGGTCATGGGGAGAAAGTGCTACTTCACAGGCCTTGACTACAACCCGGTGGTCATCGAGGCCTCAAAGCGCATGGCTGATGAGCTTGGCTACAAGAATATGACTTTTGTGCAGACGGACATTGGCGTGTACGAGCCTGAGGAAAAGTTTGACCTGCTGCTGACCCTCCACGCCTGCGACACCGCCACAGACCTTGCCCTCAATTTCGCGATACGCCAAAACATCTCTCACATCGTATGCGTGCCATGCTGCCACAGGGAGATGAACTCAAACTATTCGCTCCCGGGTTTTGAGCCCGTCATGAAATACGGTATTCTGAAGGCAAGAATTGCGGACTGTCTCACGGACGCGCTCCGGGCTGAATATCTGGAGGCCGTGGGCTACGACGTTTCCATCGTGGAATACATCTCGCCCCTTGACACGCCAAAGAACCTGATGATGCGCGCCGTCAAAAAACGCGGCGTCAGCGGGGAGGGCTTAAAGAAGTTTGAGGCCATGGAAAAGTCCCTGGGAACAAAACTCAGTATCGGAAACAGACATTAGAAGATATAAGAAGGGCCATGCGGAAATCAACCGGAGCATGGCCCTTTCTTTATGCGGAAGCTTGCCGCAAAACGTTTAACTCAGGCACTGCATATGTTTTGCGGCGCAGTTTTCGTAAGTGTATTCCTTGGCGGTTTCGCAGGCCTTTTCTCCCTGCCTGTAAAGTTCCTCCGCAGACAGATTAAGGTACATAGAGAGTGCGGCTGCGGTGTTTTGCTCCAGCACCCCGGGCGCCTCTGCGCCGTCGGCGATGCCTGAGGCAATTATAGTTCCGTTGTATCCGTTTTTGATCATTGCCACACCGGCAACGCACCTGTCGGTGGTTATAACGGGCAGGCCGCAGGCCATGGCCTCATTGACCACAAGCCCCCAGACGTCCTCCCTTGTGGGGAGCACGAAAAAGTCGCAGGCCCTGTAGAGAATCTTGAGCTGTTCTTTGAGAAGGAATCCCGCAAATCTTACGTTGTGAATACCTTTTTCGGTGATGAGGTCAACGTAATCCTTTGGCGGTGTCCCTCCGCATATAACGACGGTAAGTTCAGGACACGAGGCGGCTGCCGATATGAGTTCATAAAATCCTTTTCGCCTTATGAAGCTTCCCACGGCCACAGCTATCCTGCCGTTTTCAGGGAGACCGTATTTTTTCCTGGCGGCGGTCTTTTCCGAAGGAGAGGCGGGCTTTTCAAACAGGTCCTTTTCTCCCGAGACCGATGTGAAGGGGTAACGGATTATTGCTGAGGGTTCCGCTCCGTAGTATGTAAGATATTCGTCCGAACCGGAAGAGGGGGACAGGTAGCGGACTGCGCCGGAGAGAAAATGTCTCTTAATCCTGCGGGCAAGGGAGGACTCGTTTTCCCTTATGAAACCTCCGTCAATCCACATGGTGTAGGGAATGTTCAGCTTCCGGAGCCTGTTGATGGCAATCATCTCCGTGGGGGAGCTGTAGCCGTTTAAAATCACGTGGGTGAAGCGCCTGTCGGATACCAGCTTTTTGACGGAAGGGTTTAAGGCCTTGTCGGATCCGATTCTGAGACCCTTCGGGAAGATGTGGGGAAAGTCGTAGCGGTTTTCGGAAAACCATTTTTTGTCTCTGCCGCCGGAGGTCTTACGCTCGAAGACAGCGGTGACGCTCACGTGTTTGTTCATCTCGGAGAAGAACTCCACTCTGTAGGGGCTGGGGATGTTGGTGATGTAAAGGACGCCCGGTCCTGCGAGTCTTGAAAGTTCATCCGCTATCACGGCCCGTACGGCCTCATTCCGGTGGTTTTCGTATGCAAACGTATAATTTGCCGCGGCGAGCCTCTTCCCCGTCTCCCTGTCTTCTGAGAGCGCTGTGATTGCATTGGCGAGAGCGGAGGCGTCCCCCGCAGGAACTTTTACACCGTTCACACCCTCCGAAACGTACTCCGAAAGCTCCTCAAAATCCGAAATAATGACCGGAACCGAAGCAGCCCCTGCTTCAAACAGAGGCCTCTGCTGGTGGGACTTCACAATCGGAAGGACAACCACATCGCATAGAGCGTAGGCGCTTCGCATATCATTGCACACGCCAAGGCAAACAACGCCGCAGGACGCCCCCAGGAAAAGATTTTCCAGATTGGTCTTTTCGTCGCCGCAGGCAATTATTTCGATGTTTGCAGGCAGCAGTTTTGAAACTTCTGAAATCACAGCCGCACCCTTGATGGGATCGCAGCCGCCAACATACAAAACCCTGAACTTGTCACTTGCGCACACGCCAAGAGCTGCGCAGGCCTCATCCCTCGAAACAGGCTCGAAGAACCGGTCGGCCACGCTGTTCCTCACCGTGACGGCCCTTGTCTTTGTAAGGTTGAAAAAGTTTTTGTCGTAATCTGAAATGAAATATACCCCTGACGCCCCGGAAAGAAGCTTCCTGTAGAGCTTCAGCATGCGTTTTGACCCGTTTTTAGGGAAAGTTTCACGCACGAAAATACCCGCCCGGAAGCCCGCTTTTTTGAGGGGCGGGATCATAAAACTTGTTGTGACAGAGTTTAAAATCACTGCATCGGGGCGGAAGGCCTTGGCGGCAGATATGATTTCCTTGGCAAAAGGCTTACGTCTCAGCGCTTTTTTAAAATATGTTCTTCTGTAGAGCGGCGGACCGCCGCTGTAATACTCAATGGAGCCGGGCTCGGCGGCATAGCCGAAAACATCAAACCCTTCGGAGAGGGCTCTCTCCTCCATTGGCGAGCCTGAAGGAAGGCAGATTCTCACCTCAAAACCGGCGTCCTTTGCCACCTGCGCGGTTCGAAGAAGACTTATTCCAGCCCCTCCGGTCTTGCCGAAGTGACCGACAAAAAGCAGTTTTTTCAATCCTTTTCTCCTTCGCTTTCAACCATGGTCAAAAGTCTCGCCGCCTGGGCAGGGGGCGCCTTTTTTTCAGCCGCAAATTCGGCAGCTCTCTTTCCGAAAGCTTTGAGGCTGTCGCCTGACATCGCCAAGGTCTCATTAATTTTGGCGGCAAGGGCGTCTTCGCTCTCATCTTCGGGGGTAATGAAGTATTCTCTGTACTCCTCAGGTATGCCCGGAAGCATGTAAGCCAAAACCGGTGTGCCCGTGGAGAGGTACTCTATGTTTTTTGACGGGAAAGAATAGGCCGTAAAGGCACCCTCAGAGGTCCTCGGATTCACAAGGAGCGAAGATTCCGCCTCAAGGGCCATCACATTTTCGTTCGGAATGACGCCAATATACTTCACACTATCATTTTTCGACGCAATCTCCGAAAGCTCCTCCGCATAGCTTCCGTCTCCGCAGAGCAAAAGCTCGCTGTCCTTAACGCCCGCTTTGAGGAAAGCTTTGACCAGTTTCTCCACACCGTAGGCCTTCTCGATGCCTCCCGCGTAGAGAATCCGCTTCTTTGAACCGGAAGAGGGTTCAGCGGAAGGCTTTGCGAAGGGCGTGGAGATGCCCTCAATGACCGTATAAGGTCTGCCGCCAATGGGCAGCGCCTCCGCCATTTTCTCCGTCAGGAGCACGAAGCTTCCGCAGAGACTGACAGCTTTCCTGTAGAGTTTTGCGTACCGCTTGCCGGAGGGCTTCCCCGAGAGAAACTCCGGAAGGTCCGTCACGATGCCGCAGGACCTGACGCCAAGGCTTTTTGCGGCCTTAAGTGCTCCCAAAGATGCAGATAGGGTGAGCAGATCGCAGACTACGCATACATCCTCCGGGGAGGGAGAGGCCTTTGCAATTCTTTTTATTTCCTTTTTTGCCTGAGTCAGCGTATAGATGTTCTTTATGACCGGAATGTCCAGCACGTTTAAGAATCTGTAGGAGAGACCGCCGCTTTCAGCGGGTTTCAGCTTAGTCATTTTGAAAGGTCTGCTTCCGGGAGGCACCGGCGGCGCCGAAAGCATAAGAACATCCCGCCCGTTAAGGGAGATGCCCTTGGCGAGAAGCTTGTTGTATTTCTGGGCCTGCTGACCGGGAGACCCTTTTCCGTATCCCAGCAGCTCTCCGAACACATTCTCGGGCAGAGCGGGGGAAACGTAAACGTATTTCATTGAAAACCCTTTCAAAACAAAGCTTGAATACGGGGTTCATTTTACACGATAACCGCCAAAACTTCAAGAAACCAGCGGGTTTGCCAAAGGCTCCCGGAGCCGCCAAGACGAAGTACAGGCAATCAATCTGAGAATACAAAAATATTTTGAAAAAACTCATTTTGGGTGTTGACAAAGAAAAAGCAAAGTACTATTATGTTGTTGAACATTTGAACAATCGTTCAAATGTTCAAGTAAACCGCGGCGGGCGCGGAAAGAAGATTTAAGACAGGGAGGCAGCTGCTTTGGACAATAAGAACTTAAAGCCTGAGGCGCGGGATGCTGAAAACCGGGAACTTACGGATCGGGTGAAAGAGATGCTTCCGCGGGAGGAAAGCCTTTTCTCATTGGCGGATCTGTTTAAGATATTCGGCGACAGCACGAGAATCAAGATACTGTATGTACTGTTTGAAAGCGAAATGTGCGTGAATGACATTGCCGGCACGCTGGAGATGACTGTTTCGGCGGTTTCCCACCAGCTGAAGGTGCTGAGGCAGGCCAGACTCATCTGCGCAAGGAGAGAGGGCAAGTCGTTCATCTATCAGCTTGCCGATGACCATGTAAAAGAAATAATCAACTGTGCTGTTGAGCACTTGTCGGAGGAACCGGAGAACGGTTTCAACGCGGGTGAGGAAGACTGAAAAGTGAAAGGAACCGGAAAAATGAAAAGGTATATCAAAATCGAAGATCTCTGCTGCGCTAACTGCGCCGCCAAAATTGAAAAGGCCGTGTCAAAGCTTGAGGGCGTAAACAAATGCACCGTAAACTTCATGGCGGAGAAAATGCTCCTCGAATACGACGACAGCGCTGATTTTGACGGACTGTTTGCGAAGATAAAGGAAATTGCGGACAGAATCGAACCGGAGTGCTCTTTGAGCCTCTGAGGGCAGTGTAAAAACAAGGCAATAATCATGAAAAAGAAACACAAGAGGGAACTGATAAAAATAATAATTGCGACAGTGCTCCTGATAGCTGCGGCTTTGTCTTTCAGGTTTATACCCATTGACTACGGCAATGTATGGTTCTTTGTGATGAGAATCTGCGTCTATGCGGCGATCTATATGATACTCGGATTTGACATCATGGTCGGCGCGGTGAAGAACGTGTTTTCGGGCGATTTCCTTGACGAGAGGTTCCTGATGACGATCGCGTCGGTGGCGGCGTTTTTCATTGGCGAGTACATCGAAGGCATCGCGGTTATTATTTTTTACAGCATTGGCGAGCTTTTCCAGGATATCGCGGTTGGGCGGAGCAGAAATATGATATCCGCTGCCGCGGGGCTGAGGGTTGACGTGTGCCATCTTGTGACTGAGGAAGGAACCGTTGACAAAAAGCCGGCTGAGATAGGCGAAGGAAGCGTTATCGAAGTGAGACCGGGCGAGAGGATCCCCATTGACGGTGTGGTGGTGGAAGGTCTTTCCGGCATTGACACCTCAAGCATAACGGGTGAATCCGCGCCGGTGAGCGTGGGACCGGGCGAGAATGTGTACGGCGGCACGGTGTCCACGGA
Source organism: uncultured Ruminococcus sp. (assembly GCA_902782645.1). Taxonomy (GTDB): domain Bacteria; phylum Bacillota; class Clostridia; order UBA1212; family UBA1212; genus UBA1212. The sequence goes on from CACZNV010000078.1 coordinate 25,788, forward strand.
CGGACTGCTCAAAATCAGAACCCTCACCACCGCCGAAAACTCCAGTCAGGAGAGAATCATATCTCTTGTGGAAGAGGCTTCTATGAACAAATCCGTGACGGAGAGGTTCATAACGAAGTTCGCAAGGGTCTATACGCCTGTTGTGGTTATATTTGCAGTTCTTCTTGCGGTCATACCTTCAATTATATTCCACGCCCCGGAGCGATGGATCAGAACGGCAATAATGTTCCTGGTGGTTTCCTGCCCCTGCGCACTTGTGGTGTCGATACCGTTGGCGTTTTTCGCGGGAGTGGGCAGAGCCTCCAAGGAGGGCGTGCTGGTGAAGGGCGCAGAGTACCTGGAGAGGCTTTCGGAGGTTGAAAATTATGTATTCGACAAGACGGGAACGGTGACTTCGGGATCCTTCTCGGTGAGAAACATCAGACTTGCGGAGGGCATCGATAAAAAACGGCTCACGGAGGCGGCGCTGTTCATTGAGAGCGGCTCGAACCATCCGATTGCGGAGGCCGTGGTGAAGTACTGCACTGAAGAGGGCGCCGTGATTTCGGACAAACCGGAGGATTACAAGGAAATTCCGGGCCTTGGCGTGTCCGTGAAAAGAGGCGACACGCTTTTAAGAGCGGGAAACCTTAGGTATGCGAAAAAGATTGCCGGCGACGGTTTTTCCTCTGACGGCAAGGCAACGGAGGTGTTCGTCTTCGAGGATGACACTTATCTCGGAATGTTTGAGCTTGGCGACAGGGTGAAGGATGGCGTGAAAGATACGTTTGACGCGCTCAGAAAAAAGTGCGGCGCCAAGAAAATCATAATGCTGTCCGGAGACCGGGACGGGGCCTGCAAAGAAGTTGCGGAGGCCTGCGGCTTTGACGAATACAGGTCGGAGCTTCTTCCCGAGGGCAAGATCAGGGCGCTTGGCGAGGTGATTCAACACGCCAAGAAATCCACCGTTTACGTGGGAGACGGCATAAACGATGCACCGGTGCTGGCCCTTGCGGATGTGGGAATCGCCATGGGCGGGGTCGGCCAGGACGCAGCGGTGGAAGCTGCAGACTGCATCCTCATGAACGACGACCTGGGAAAGCTTGTGAGAGCCTCTCAGATTTCAGGGAAAACGGTCAGAGTGGCCCGCCAGAATGTGATATTCGCAATCGGCATAAAGCTTTTGGTGCTTTTGGCGGCGGCCTTCGGTTTCGGTATCATGTGGGTCGCGGTGTTTGCGGATGTGGGAGTTTTGATACTCGCAATACTAAACTCGCTGAGAGTAATGCGATCTTAAAAAATCGGGATTTTTGGCTCTTTACGCAAGTCGCAAAAAAGGACTAACAAAAACAGACTATACCTCTAAAAGCACACAAGGTGTCTTACGACAATTACTTGCGACTTGCTTTGCGCGAGCTACCCGCTCGCAGTACCTTCGTACAGCGTCGGGGTCGCGCACGCAAAAATAGCTCAAAAATCTTGATTTTTTGATCTTTGCGAATATTAGATATGATTTAAAAATCAGGGGCTTGCGTGCCCCTGATTATGTTTCAGCGGAGTCTTGCAGCTCGGACTGCTCCACCGCTTCCAGGTATTCAAATTCGAGGCTGTCAAGCCTTTGCTGAAGCTCATCCTGCTTTGCGTAGTTTTCGGCAATGAGCTGAAAATCGGAGGCGAGGGCGGGGTCGGAAAGAATCCTCTTGCATTCCGACAGCTCTTCTTCAACGGTTTTGATCTCGCTTTCAAGCGAGGATATTTTTTTCTGAAGCTTCTTAGCTGCTGCTCTGTCCTCCTTGGCTTTAAGGAATGCCTCCTTTGAGTCGCTTGGTTTGTCACCGGCCGCACGGTTTGAAGAAATCCCGGCTGAGAGCATGGTGTCCCTGCCTGAAACAAATTCGCTCATGCCGCTCCCGGACACCGTGAACCTGTCAAGGTTAAGGGTTTTTGCGTTAATCTTTTCCACAAAATACCTGTCGTGGGAGACGCATATGACAGTGCCCTGAAAGCGGGAAACGGCGCTTTCAAGAATCTCGCAGGTCCTTATGTCAAGGTGGTTGGTGGGCTCGTCGAGAAGTAGAAGATTTCCCTTTTTGTAGGTAAGTTTTAACAGTGCAAGCCTTGCCTTCTCGCCTCCGGACAGAAGGTTGTTCGACTTGAAGACGTCGTCGCCTTTAAATCCGAAAGCCGCCAATGCATTTCTGCAGGATGTAATGCCCCTAAACTTCGGAAGACCGCCTCCGTTGTAGTAGTCGTAATTGGCGGCTTCAAAGGTCTCTTCAAAAGGATTGGCGTCAAGATTGAGCTCCGCAAAGTCCTGAGAATAGTACGAGATTGTGATGCCGGCGCCTATCTTTATGGACCCTTTGTCAGGGGTAAGGAGACCGACAATCAGCTTCAGAAGGGTGGATTTGCCGCCGCCGTTTCTGCCGGTGATAACCAGCCTGTCGCCACGCCTCACGTCAAAGCTGAGGTCCTTGAAAAGAGGAACCCCGTAGCCGAATTCCAGATCTTTGACGGAAAGCACCTCGTCGCCGCCTCTTTCGAGGGTCTCGAAATTGATGGTGATGTCGCTTGAAGACGTTGACGGATCGTCGACGATCTCCATGCGGTCAAGCTTTTTCTGCCAGTTTTCGGCGGTCACATAATTGTGCTCCTGGTTCCAGCGACGCTGGGTGGCGATCACATCGTTTATGTGGGCGATTTCTTTCTGCTGCTTGGCGTAGAGCCGTTTCTTGTATTCAATGTCCTGCTCCCGCAGGGGTATATATTTGGTGTAGGGCGCGTTGTAGAGAGTGCCGTTGCCGTCTTCGATGAGAAGAGTTTTCGTTGTGACCTTGTCGAGGAAGTATCTGTCGTGGGAGACCGCAATCACCGTGCCCCTATAGCTTTTCAAACTCTCTTCGAGGAATTCGATGGATTCGGTGTCAAGGTGGTTGGTGGGCTCGTCGAGCAGCAGCAGTTCCGGGGACTCCAGCAGGAGTTTTCCCAGGGCGAGGCGAAGCTTCTGACCGCCGCTGAGGCTCTTGACGGGGAGGTGCGAAAGGCCCTCAAAGCCAAGACCGATGAGCATGCCCGAAACCCTTGTTTTATATGTGAGACCGCCTTTTGCGACAAATGTCTCATAATTTTTGGATATCTTTTCCGAAAGCATCCCTGCGTCGCCGCCTTCCGGAAGGGCTTTCTCGAGGGAGGCAATCTCCTCTTCCAGGGCAATCAAATCGGAAAAAACCGAAATGTAGTCGTCGTATACCGATATTTCCCGGTCGTCCTCGCCTGTTCGCTGGGAGAGCATGCCGATCTTGGCGGCATTTACTGCGACGTGCCCCATGAATGAAAGGTCGTCGGTGCGCCCGGAGATGATGTTGAGAAGGGTGGTCTTGCCGGAGCCGTTGTCGCCGATGACGCCAATGCGGTCCCCGGTAAACACAGTCATATTCACATCCTCAAGAACTTTCACAGTGCCGAATTCGCAGGAAAGATTTTTGATTTCTACAACTGTCGCCAAGGCTTCTCCCTCCGGAAAATAAAACTCAAGCCGGCTTCTCAACTCCAGTCAAAAAGCCGGCTTACACATAATACAAAAGACTCTATATCCTGTCAAAGATTTCTTGCGAAAACGCTGCGGCGTGCGGGAGGGCGGCGCCTATTTTGCGTTGGCGTCTTTCCCGTGAAGAATGTTGTAAAGCGCATCGGTGAATTCCCTGTAGTGCTTCGGAAAATTCTGGGACCCGCTTGCATGAATCTTCGTTCCTCCGTTCACCACACCGTCGAACCGGAACATGATGCCGTCAAGGACTCCCTTCGGGTGGGGACCATTAAAACCGTTCCAGGACAGTATCTTGCAGTCGTTAAGAACCTGAAGAATGTCGCACTCGCTGCAGACCGCCCGGGATATGAGGACCCGTTCATCCCTGTCGTTTTCATACCTCATACCGTAGGCGGAGACTTCGGCCATGCCGTCCTTCATCACAATCTCTCTTTCATTCGCACCCCGCATGCCGGTCTCACGGAGAGTTACAATTTCAAAGGAGCTGATGGTCCCGCAGTGAGCCTTGGCGGGTTCGTTGGAGTTGCCCGCAGTCAGCTTTTTCAGTTTCCGCGCCTCAAAAAAGCCGATTTGCCTGTTTTTCCTTGCCATATCCACGTACCTTTGATACTCGTCGCCGCTTATGGAGTAATACTCGTTATCGGTGCCGTAGCCGCTGCTGTTGTTCACCGTGATGTCCCTGTGGAGAATAAAGCCGCCCTCGAAGACGCCAATGTACTCGCAAATGAGCTTGTTTTTGTCAACGTTGACCGTGAAAAGCCTTTTGTACTCGAGCCGTTCCTCTGTATAAATCATGTCCATAGCCTGACTCCCTCAGATGATGCCGCAGCTTGCCGAAAGCTGAGCTTCAAGTTTCTCGTAAAATGCCGTGTAAAAAGCAATTCTATCCCGCCAGAGTTCATTGGCGGTTTCGGTGGCCATCTCCACGTCTTTCAGCCGCCGGAGCCCCTCAAGCTTTTTCGCAACAAAAGCTTTCTTGTCGCCAATGCTTTTCTCAAGAAACCCTTCCGCAGAGAGAAATTCGTGAATGCGGTATGAATGCTCAAGCCTGTACGCCTTGGCGTCAGGGTGGGCCGAAAGATAAGCCCCTTCGTCAAATTTGCTTTTCAAAAAAGCCTCGGCTTTTGCGATAAGATCCTGTGCTGCCATTATTTCCTCCGGTTTCATTTCTCAAATACATTTATATAAAAAACGGGGCGGTTTTGCAATAAGTGATTTGGCGGAGCGAAGTTTAAGTTTAAGGACTCAACTGCGCTGATTGACATAGTCTAAATGTATGATACAATTACGCATAAGGGTATCATGGAATAAAATGACTTTTGCGCCACCGAACACGGCGGATGGGAGTTCAGTATGAAAAAATACATCTGCACATTCCTTATGCTTAGTATTGCATTGGTTTTAATCCCTTTCGCAATCTTTAGCGAAGACAATTGCGAGCACCCGGAGTCTCATATGATACGGATTGATTCGTCTTACTGCGCCCACGTTTGTGATATCTGTGGTGAGCAGATTGAACTACATGAGCACGACTATGTTGCCAGACAGGCAATCGGCGGAGAGGATTGTTCAAAATCAGGCCATTTTACTTACGAATGCATGTACGGCTGCGGTGCGTATATTGAAACAGATGAACCGTATTACAATGTTTCCCATTCTTACAAAGACGGAATATGTACAAGCTGCGGTCTTTCAAAACCTGATGAAGCAAAGAATATAAAAGTGGAAGTTATACCCGAAATTGACGATTTGGTCTGCAGATTCGGTGATATTTTTACATACAACGTAAGGTTACTGGGGCTTGACGGAGATGATAACGATCCCACACTTGGCGTATGGGAACACGATCTATGGGAAATCGTGCGCCTTTATGATCAAAAGGGTTCTCTTGTATACGAGTCTTCTTTAGGTGTACCGCTGACAGGTTATTTAAATCACTTCGTTTCCTTTGCGTTTGATTCATATAAATTAATAGGCGGAGATTATTTACTGGTGGAGGAAATATACCGCTATGAAAACGGAAATCCGGTTGAAATGGTAACCGCTTCATGCCCAATCAAGTATTACGATAACAACGGATACTACGGAGGCGGCGAACCTATTTCTGACTTAAAAATCAATTTGACGGGTCTTGAATACATACAACACATGTTTGAAGGAATCTGCATTGACGGCAGTGATATGGATTGTAATGAAATTAGACTTCGATACAACGTTAAAACGGCAAGTGAAAACGGTCTTCCTATGAGAGCAGAAACCATAAGGGTTTGCTTGGCAAACGGGGATAAGGTGATAAGACAGGATAATTTCACTACACCCGAATCAGCTCAAATATCCTCGGCTTTTACCGTCCGTGAAGATGAATTCCCTGACGGAGTCTACACTCTGAGTGCTTATGTCGTAGATTCTCCGATGGTAAAAAGCACGGTAGATTTTGATTTCAATCTATCGGAAATCCTTCCGGAACCTGAAATACACGAGGACCCGGCTCTGCCTGTCCCAAACGTAACCGTAAGCGTTGATAAAGAAAAATACGATTATTATGATACTATCATCCTGACCGTAGAACTCGAGTATGAGGAAGGGCCGCTTGAAGATCTCGATGCGATTGTTTATGACGGTGACACCGGCACGACTTATCTCTGGGCCAAAGTAACTGTTTGTTTTCCCGACGGTTATGAACTTGTTGATTATCCGGATAGTCTGAATCGCATAGACACCGGAGTTTTCTCGGGTAAAATTAATTTTTTGAAAGATACCCCCGAATTGTTAAGCATCGACAAAATAGGCGAATGCATAATATCAGTAAAAGTCGCGGGCGGAATCGGTACCGCAAGTTTTTATTACACGGCGGAAGAGATATCCTGCACCGGAGAACACTCCTTCGGAGAATGGACTCCGTCCCCTTCCGTTGTTGGACATGAAAGAAAATGCACTCTGTGCGGCAAGTTAGAATACGGACAACACGCAGCGGACGATGAAACCGTTACTCTCCCTTTTTACACTTATGACGATGAAGGAAATCAGACGGAAAGCGGTTGCTGCCGCGAATTCACTCGCTGCAAAATTTGCGACGGTTTTATCGAAGAAGTGGGAAACCATCACAAAGGGCCGTTTACACATTCTTTTTACGATGGCGAACACGCCTCTTGTGTATCGGATGGTTATGCGTATTCTGTCGACATCTGTTCTTGCTGCGGATTTGCAACAAATCGCACCGAGATTTATTATCCTTCAAAAGGTCATAATGTGGTAGGCGGCGTTTGTTCTGTCTGCGGAATAAAAGAAAGCAATCTCAACTGTCATACAGAGATAACGGCGGACAAAAACGAAGTAGGGGAAAACGAGCTGATTAAAGTGACATATACACTTAAAGACGCCGGCGGAGAGCCTGTCAAAGGGTGGATAGTTTCGCCTCAGATATTACAGGTAATCGAATCGGATGACGGAAATACTACGTATATTCCGACAGGTTTCCTCCAAAACGATTCCTTCGGCAGCGGTACAGAAACGGACGAGAACGGAACTGCAGTATTCTATTTCAGATGCGGTAATTTCA
>CACZNV010000079.1 GCA_902782645.1 uncultured Ruminococcus sp.
GCTTGCTTACAGCGATTTGCATTGTTTTGACATTAGGTCCTTCCCGGTTTGCGCTCCCGGTACTATGACCTCAGCTGACTCCCGGCCATAGGCTTTTTGTCGCACGTGCAAATTGCACGCTGACCGGGCCTCCCGGGGTAAGGTACAGTTCTTTCGCCGCACAACCTCCGGATTTACTGCTTCGGTTTTACGTTTACCTTTCGGGCTTTGGTTTGATGCGCAACCTTACCCACCGTTTAGCCTTGTATCCGGTTTCTGTTCGTAGGCTCGTCGGCTTTGCTACACCGCTTCCTCCCCCGTCATCATTGCTGATGCCGGCTTGCGGTTCGCTACACTTGGCGGTAACTACCTGTGGCGGGACTTTCACCCGCAAGAACTGTGCCGTGCCCGGCACACGCAATTAAGGCCGGAGCCGCGCCCGATTTCAAAGGCGCGGCTCCGGCTTCCGTTTATTTATAAGTTAAAACTTCCGGGGCTTACCGTCAGGCTGTCTGACGTTTGTTTTACAATTCCTTCTATCAGGAAAGGCAGCGCGTAGTGCGGCAGACCGAAGTAGTACGAGCCTGTGGAAAAGTTCTTGGCGGTAATTTTGTAGCACTTGGCTGCATGGCGGTTGGCGGTGCCTTCGATGACTGCCTTGGCGGATTTGGAGTTGCCTTTTACCATTTTTACTTCAAGGATCGATACCTTGTTGTCGTCCTGTATCACAAAATCAATCTCAGACTTGCCGTTGTCGGAGTAATAGAGCTTCAGACCGGCCTTATTGAGAACGTCAGCCGCGACACCTTCATAGACGTAGCCACCGTACGAGTCAAGACTGCCGTTCAGAATCAGGGAGGCGGCCTCCACACCCATCTTTGCGACATATAAACCGATATCGGAGAAGTAAAGTTTAAACGTGCTGTCCTCAGCGTAGCCTGAGAGAGGCAGCGCCAGGTCGTTTAAATTTACGCATTTTGTAACGATTCCCGCGTTTTCAAGCCAAACGATCGCCTCTTCATACTCTTTGGCACGACCGCCCTTTTTGATGTACGAGTACTGGAACTTGGCGTTGTTCTTCGCCAGCTGACTGATGATGGACGAAAATACCTCGTTTGTTCTTGTCAAAAGGATTTCGTTTACCCTGACTCTGCCCTCGCTGTCAACAACCCTGCCAAAGTCGCCTTGGAGGTCTTTCAGCTTATTTGCGTTAGTCTCTATGACCTTTGAAAAGTCGTGGGTTTCAAGATAAGTCAGCACCGCCTCAGGCATTCCGCCGGAGAGAATGTAGTGCGTGAAAAGTGTGGTGAAACGCTCGTGATACATCTCATCAAGGGGTTCATACGTCTTGACGGCGTCCTTTATCTTCTCTATCGCAGCCTCGCTCACGTTGTTTGCCCACAGGAACTCCTCAAAATCCATCGGGTGCATCGTTATGTAGTGGTTCGAGCCGACGGACGGAGACCTTGATTCACGACTTACAAACCCCTTGACGCCAAGGAGACTCCCCGTCGCGATAATATCGAATCTCGTTTCGCTTAAAATGTATTTAATCGCGGCCCTTGCGTCCGGGCAATCGCCAATCTCATCAAACACCAGAACCGCATTGGCGTCATTGAACTCTCTCTTAAACAGGAGAAACAGCGACTCTTTGAAATCGTCCAGTGAGAAATTGTTGCGGAAGGCCTGTCTGTGGGTTTCGTACTGTCTGAAATCAAAGGAGTAGATGACGTCGTAGTTTTCGGAGGCGAACTTATTGACAATGTAGCTTTTTCCAATCTGCCTCAACCCTTCTATTACAAGCGCTTTTCTTTCCTTTTTCTGCTTCCACTGAAGCATCTGATCATAAATCTTTCTTCTTAAATCCATTTTTGTTCTCACCTCTTGTCGGGACGATTTTAATACAAAAAAGCGTGAATTGCAAGCGTTTTACACTTTTTCCCCACCAAAAAGTGTGAAATTTTACACTTTTTCCCCACCAAAAAATGTAATAAGCGGTTCCGCCGGGATTTCGGAGGAACCGCTTTGGCGTTAATATTGAGCTGTCAGGGGCTTATAAAGCCGCCGGCAGAGCCTTGTCAGAACAGGCCTGAGATCTTGCCGTTTTCGTCAACGTCAATCTTTTCAGCGGCGGGAACCTTGGGGAGGCCGGGCATCGTCATGATGTCGCCTGTGAGGACTACGATGAAGCCTGCGCCGGCTGAGACCTTGACGTTTTTGACCGTGACCTCGAAGTTCTCGGGTGCGCCGAGGAGAGCCGGGTTGTCGGAGAAGCTGTATTGGGTCTTGGCGACACAGATCGGAAGCTTGTCGAAGCAGAGAGCCGTGAGACGGTCGATCTGCTTCTTTGCATTGGCGGTGATCACAACGCCGCTGCCGCCGTAGACTTTCTTGGTGAGAGCCTCGATTTTGTCGACGATGGGCATATCCAGGTCGTAAGCGAACCTGAAGTCGCCCTTTTCCTCTTCGCAGAGCCTGACAACTTCCTTTGCCAGGGATTCGCCGCCCTTGCCGCCTTCGGCCCAGACGGTGGAGAGCTCGGTGTTGACGCCAAGCTCACGGCACTTCTTAACGATGAAATCGATTTCCTTGTCGGTGTCGGTGGGGAAGCGGTTGACGGCAACGACGCAGGGCAGACCGTATACGTTTTTGATGTTTGAAACATGCCTGAGGAGGTTCGGGATGCCTTTTTCAAGGGCTGCGATGTCCTCGGTGGCAAGCTGCTTCTTGTCAAGACCGCCGTGCATCTTAAGCGCCCTGACGGTTGCCACGATTACCACCGCGTCAGGTACAAGGCCCGCCGCGCGGCACTTGATGTCGAGGAATTTCTCGGCGCCAAGGTCAGCTCCGAATCCGGCCTCTGTCACCACATAATCGCCAAGGGCAAGAGCCATTTTTGTGGCCGAAACCGAGTTGCAGCCGTGGGCGATATTGGCGAAAGGACCGCCGTGCACAAACGCCGGGGTGCCTTCGAGGGTCTGAACAAGGTTAGGTTTAAGGGCGTCCTTGAGGAGAGCCGTCATCGCGCCAACTGCGTTGAGCTGGCCTGCGGTAACCGGTTTGTCGTCGTAGGTGTAGCCCACAATGATTCTCGAAAGCCTCTCCTTGAGGTCTGTAATCGAATTTGCGAGGCAGAAGACTGCCATGATTTCGGAGGCCACGGTGATGTCGAAGCCGTCCTCTCTTGTGACGCCGTTGGAGCGTCCGCCGCAGCCGTCAACGATGAATCTGAGCTGTCTGTCGTTCATGTCGACGCAGCGCTTCCAGGTGATTCTGCCCGGGTCTATGCCGAGGGCGTTGCCCTGGTGGATGTGGTTGTCAAGCATGGCGGCAAGCAGGTTGTTCGCCGCACCGATTGCGTGAAAGTCGCCTGTGAAGTGAAGGTTTATATCCTCCATGGGCGCTACCTGAGCGTAACCGCCGCCTGCGGCGCCGCCCTTGATGCCGAATACAGGTCCCAGTGAAGGTTCGCGGAGCGCTACCACCACGTTTTTACCGATGCGTGAAAGTCCGTCCGACAGACCCACTGTCGTTGTGGTCTTTCCCTCGCCCGCAGGTGTAGGCGTGATTGCGGTCACCAGTACGAGCTTGCCCTTTTTGCCTTTCCGGTCCTTCAAAAAGCCCGGATCGATCTTAGCCTTGTACTTTCCGTAGTGTTCCACACTGTCTTCCGGTACGCCGGCTTTTTTTGCGATTTCGTCAATCGGCAATAACTTTGTAGCCTGAGCTATCTCAATATCACTTAATACAGCCATAAAACCCATAAACCTCCGAAGAACGGCGCCCTGCTGAAAGCGCCTTTTTTACCTTGGAATTCTACCATTTTGAATGTCTATATTCAACGGAAGAACGCCAAAAATAACTGACCGCACGGCGCTTTGTTTTTGTTTTTTGCCGTGCGGTCGTTTAACCTTAACTATTCTCTACCTTATTATCCTGAGCGTCACGATCTCAAAGGGCTTGTAGGGCACCTTGACCGTTCTGCCGTCAAGCTTCAGCTTCTCCAGCTTGTTCTCCATGAGGTCTGCGATGTAGACCTCCTTGGCGTCAAAGCCGAGGGTGATCTTGGCGGTGCCCCGGAAATTCTTTGCCTCGTAGCCTCTGACGATGATGTCCTTGCCGTGCTCGGCCTCCTTGACGGTTTCGATGACAAGGTTCTCGCTGTCGGTTGTGATGAGCGACCACTCCTCCGGGAGCTCGCCTGTTGCATTGGCGTCTGCTTTTACCGCATACATCGGGAAGTTAAGCATGTACGCCTGGCGGACCGTGTCTGCGTCCTTGAGTGCGCCGCTGTGGGGCAGGATTGAGTATGTGAACTTGTGGTATCCTTCATCGGCAATCTCGTTGGGATAGGTGGGGCGCTTGATAAGAGTGAGCTGCATCACGTTGCCGTGGATGTCGTGGCCGTACTTGCAGTCGTTCAGGAGGGAGACACCGTAGTCGCCTTCCGAGAGGTCCGCAAACTTGTGAGCGCAGGTTTCGAACTTCTGGACGTCCCAGGATGTGTTCGTGTGGGTCGGGCGTTCGAGGGTGCCGAAGTGGACCTCGAAGCTTGCCTTTTCCGCGTTGACGTCAACGGGGAAAGCGGTGCGGAGAACCCTGTGGAGACTGTGCCAGTCGGCCTCGGTCTCAAAGTCTATGCGGCCGGTCTCGCCGTAGAACCAGATGTACTGTGTGATGGTGCTGGTTTCGTACTCTCTTACAATCTTAAGACCCGCTCTGCCGCCCTGGTCGATGACGTCGACAGACTTGACGCCTTCCACCGGGTAGTACTTGTAGTTGTCAAACTGCTGGATCTCCCATGCGTCGTACACGTCCGGGTAGTCCTCGTAGATGCGGAGCTGGTTGCCGTTGCCGCCGGAGAGCACCTCACGGTTGTTCTTCTTGTCGAATAGGGACTTGATTTCCCAGTTCCTGTCGAATTCGCAGCGGTAGAAAGGCGTATCTATGACCTTGGCTTTTTTGTCAACGCCAATGGCAGCCTTCTTGACTCTCAAAGAGAGGGCCTTGTAGCCTTTCTGGGGTACGTTTTCAACGTAGACGCAGCGCTTACCCACATTGACATAGCCGCTTCCGGTGAAGGAGTGGGGGTTGAAGACGATGTAGTTTTTGTTGGTCTTGACCTTGGAGGCCACTTCCTTGGCGGCTTCTTTTCTGATTTCGCCCGTGGCCTTGCGGATTTCTGCGTACTCACGGTCGCACTGCTCATATACCTCGCGGATGGAGGAGCCGGGGATGATGTCGTGGAACTGGTTGATGAGAACCGTCTCCCAAAGGTCGTGGAGCTTTTGCTTCGGGAAGGGAAGGCCCGCGTTAATGTTGGCCATCACCGAGAGCATCTCGCTGTCCAGCATGAGGAATTCGGAGTTGCGGTTGTTCTTCTTGTTGCGGGCGTTGGAGGTGTATGTGCCTCTGTGGAACTCAAGGTAGAGCTCGCCGCGCCACTTGGGAAGCCTGGGGTTGCCGTCGATGTTTTTGGCAAGTCTCTTCAGCATGTCTCCCGCAAATTCGATTTTAGCCTTCGGGAGGCCCGGAATGCCTTTTTCCTGGCGTCTTGCCATCCAGAGCATGTCGTCAGTGGGTCCGCCGCCGCCGTCGCCAAAACCGAAGGTGACCATGGACTCCTTGGAGAGTTCCTTCTGCTGGAAGCGGTTGTAGGAGCCGGCAATCATCTGGGGCCTCGTCGTTGCCACGTAGGTAGTGCCCTTGTTGAATTCATTTCCCACGCCCTTGTCCTGAGCGGTCAGGAAGTAAGTGTTCACAGCGGTGCCGTCAATGCCCTGCCAGGAGAAAACGTCGTACGGCATAACGTTCTGGTCGTTCCAGCTTATCTTTGAAGTGACGAACCAGTCGACGCCGGTCTTTTTCAATATCTGAGGGATTGCAGCCGAGTATCCGAAAACGTCCGGGAGCCAGAGCACCTTGGAGTCGACGCCAAACTCATCCTTGAAGAAGTTCTTTCCGTAGACCACCTGTCTTACAAGGGACTCGCCCGAAGGAAGGTTGCAGTCTGCCTCCACCCACATGGCGCCCTCAACTTCCCAGCGTCCAGCCTTGATCATTTTTTTGATCTCTTCATAGAGCTCCGGGGCCTCTTCCTTGACAGCTTTGTAGAGGTAAGCCTGGGAGGACATAAACTTGTACTCCGGGAAGCGCTTCATGAGCTCGATCACCGTGGCAAAGGATCTCTGAGCCTTCTCGCGGGTCTGTCCCACCGTCCAGAGCCAGGCGATGTCGATATGGGTATGGCCAATGCAAATCACCGCTTTATCGCTCTCCCGGGCCTTGTCGTAGAGGTTTTCTTTCAGATAAGCGGCGGCCTCTTTGAGGGTCCTGTGGAACTCCTCGCCCCTTGGCTCAAGCATATTTATCTTCCGCAGGGACATACTGAGGGCGGTGAGCACCTCCATGTATTCGGCGCTGTTTCTGTGCAGCGTGTCAAGGGCCATGCGGGGCACATTGACGTCGTAGAAGTATTGGCGGACGTCCTCGTTTACAGTGCGGAGGTATGGCATCAGGAAAGCCTTGGCGAGTCTCGGACCCGTGTAAGCGTAAAGGTAGATGTCAAAGGACTTTTTGCCTGCCGCCAATGCCACATCCCTGTGGTTCGTGTCGATGCCCTGACGCATCACACCGTCAATGTAGCATATGAACTGCGGATTGTCTGCATCCCAGCCCTCCTTGCCGGTGTGCAGGCAAAACTCCAGGGTCTCATCCTTTCCCTGCATGTCCTCCGGCACTTCCACCGGAATGTGGAACCAGGCGTGGGAGTCATCGCCCGTGCCCCACTCTTCTCCCCACTTGAAGGGCCTGAAGTCCTTCAAGTCCGGGAATTTATTGTCGGTTTTGTATCCGCAGTCGCAGATACTAATATTTTCAAGCTGTATGACTTTCTTCGGGATCTGCTTAAGCAATTCCCTAAGATACGAATCAACATGGCGACGCATACTTTCCATTTAAAAAAACCTCCTAGTTAAACGCACATTGTAGGCTCTTTGCGCAATTTGCCCTGAAAAACAGCCAAGCGTCGCGGCGGACACATTGGCGGTGTGATTTAAGCCTTTGGCTCTTCCTTTTTCTTTTTGAAGATGAAGTTGTCAAGGGGCTTGCCGATGAGCTTGGTGAGAAGCTTGACCAGCTGGCCGATGACCACTGCAGAGATAAGGGTTCCGATGCCTACCACAACGCCCACGGAGCTCTCAAGGCCGATGAATGCCTTGAAGTAGTCGATGGCATATGCGTTGGTGACCAGCAGAATGTGGTAGAAGTGCATCAGGAACGCGATGAGAATCATTGACGTGTCAACAATTGTCTTGCAGTTGCCGAATTTCATTCCCGTGGTCTGAGAGATGGCGCCTGCCAGGCCCTCGGCGGGCATTGCAGGCCACTTGGGACGCAGGTAGAGGAACACGCCAACGGCAATGAGCAGCAGGCTCAGCACAAAGTACAGCACTCTCATGAGGTAATTTGCGGGAGCGGGCAGCCAGGCGAGCCAATGGCCGAAGCCGCTGGTGTCGAGGCCGAAGAACTGGGTGTTCTTCACAACGCCGACCAGGTCAACCAGCACGCCGAATGCAACCGCAATCGGTATGCCCAGCAGGTTGAGGGGCTTGAACTTCTTTCTGAGAACTATTATCTGGAGAAGAATGAGGACGCAGTAGACAATGATGGTCATCGTTCCCAGCGACCATCCCCAGATGGCGTTGCAGGAGCCCGGCACTGAGCTTACAGGCGAAATGCCCAGCTGTGAAAGCCTTGAAAAGTTGATTCCCACGGCAATCAGCACAAGTCCTACGGCATAGAACAGAAACTTTTTTAACCCTGTAACAAACTTATTTTCCATATAATCCTCCGCGGCGGCAATTATCCGCCTCACCGGGGCACCCGGTTTTTGTTGTATTTCAGCCAAAAGGCTTGAGATTCATGTTTGCGCTGCAGTCGCAGAGGAACCCTGCCAGCAGCTCGATGCATTGCTGAACGTCCGAAAGTGAAAGCACCTCCGCGGGCGAGTGCATATATCTGAGGGGTATCGAAATAACAGTGAAGGGAACGCCTTTGCTTGTCTTCGTCATGGTGTCGCCGTCCGTGTGGGTCCAGCCCCCTGATACCTCGTACTGAAGCTTGATGGAGAGTGCCGCGGCGGAAGCCTCGATACACTCGTTGACGGTGCGGGGAATGCCGGGGCCCTTGGAGAGAACCGGTCCCGCTCCCAGTTTAACCTCGCCTGACCTGGAGGGGTCGCTGTTGGGAGAATCCGTCGCATGGGTGACGTCCACCGCAATTGCGATTGCCGGTTTCACGTTTGAAGCCGCAAAAAAAGCTCCGCAGCCGTTGACCTCTTCGCCGACAGTTGCCGTGGCGGAAACGCCGATTACGGCGCCCTGCTCTTTTGCAAGTCTCAGCGCCTCCATCACAACGAATACGCCGATTCTATCGTCAAACGCTCTTGAGGTCACCCTGTCGCCAAGGAGCTCTCTGTAATCTGTATCAAAAGTCACGGGATCGCCAATGCAGACAGCCGCCCTGGCCTCTTCCGCGCTCGTTGCGCCGATGTCTATCTTGATCTTGTCGGCGCCCATGTTTCCGTCGGATGTCAGCGACCTGTCTATCGCCACCGCTCCGTAGACGGGCCCATTGGCGGTTTCAATTCTGACCTTGTGACCGGGATAGGAGATGCCGTAAATGCCTCCCACCGCGGAGACCCGCAGCATGCCGTCGCTCTCGAAATGGGTGACCTGAAGCCCAATCTCATCCGCGTGGCCGGCCATCATGACCCTGAATGGCACCTCGGGGTTGATTGTGGCAGTGACATTGCCCATTACGTCAACGTCAACCTGATCCGCAAACTTGTCCACGTACTCGTAAACCACCTTTTCAACCGGGGTCTCGCTTCCGGACACGCCCCGCGCACAGAGCAGCTTGTAAAGAAAATCCTTGTTCATAATAACCTCTCCGTCAGATATAGTTTACCGTTTCTATAGGCTTGCCGTCTTCAAAATAGATTCGCGCCATACGCCTTCCGATCTCGCACATAAGCTCGTAGTTGAAGGAGCCCGCGGTCTTTGCCACCTCTTCAAGGGGAAGCTCCGCATCGCCAAGGACACCGAAAATAAGCGCCTCATCGCCAATGCCGCACCCCGGCACCCCCGTCACGTCCGCCATCATCTGGTCCATACAGATTCTGCCCAGTATCCTGCAGCGTCTGCCGTTTACGATTACCTCGCCCCTGTTCGAGAGGCTTCTGAAGATGCCGTCGGCGTATCCCGCCGCAAGTGTGGCAACCGTCATGTCCCTGTCCGCCGTAAAAGTGTGGCCGTAGCTCACGCTCTCGCCCTTTCTCAGCGGCGCCACGTTCACGATGCGCGCCCTGACAGAAAGGGACGGCTTCAGTTCAAGAAGGTTTCTGTCCATCTCCCCGGACGGATAGTTTCCGTAGAGGACTATGCCGGCGCGGACCAGCGGATAATTTGTTTTCCCGGTCATGATGGCTGCACTGTTGCTGATGTGCCTGACGCCAATGTCAATTCCCCGGGCCTCCAGTTTGTCGCAAAATGCGTTGAACAATCTCTCCTGCCCGTCCGTCTCGGCAACTCCCGCAGTCTCGTCAGCCCTGGCGAAATGGGAAAAAATGCCACAAATTTTAATGTTTTTAAGGGCTGCAATCGCCGCAATGGCGTCCGCGCTTTCCTCCGTAGGCATAAAGCCTATCCTGTGCATGCCCGTGTCTATTGCGATATGCACGTTTGCGGTTTTTCCTGCTTTTTTTGCGGCTTCGTCAAGCCTCGCCGCGTTTTCAACGTCAAAAACCGTCAATGTCACGTCGTTTGCGATGGCGTCGTCAAACATTGACGGGTGGGTATAGCCAAGGACAAGGATCGGTTTTGTGAAACGCTGCGAATAAAGCCTGCCCCCCGTCATCTCTTTCCGGAGCTCAAGAGCCTCGCTGACGCCGGCAACACCCGCCATCTCGATATCGCCGCTTATGTAATTGGCGACAACCCTGGCGCCGTGCCCGTAGGCATCCGCCTTCAAAACCGCAAGAACGCCGGAACCCTTTGCCAGCGTTTTTTTGATGTTATTCAGATTTTCACGTATCCGCGACAGGTCGACGGCCGCGTACAGTCTGTCATACTTGAAATCCATAGATTCGCTTACTTTACGTTTTACTTTATGTTCAAAATCTCTTTGAGTTTCTTTTCAAGTTTCTTTCCGTTGTTGATATGGGCATTGAGGCTGGGGTGGCCGTTGCCGCCCTCGCCGTTGGCGGTGAGCTTGAGGAAGTAGTAACCTGCTGCCGCGCCGCCCTTCTCGTTGATAGCCTCCTCAATGTAGGGGCACAGGAACTGGTCCATCATGCCGTAAGCCCAGAGAATCTTGGCGTCAGGGTACTTTGACTTTACAAGGTCAATGAAATCCCTTATGCCTTTCTTGATCTTGTCGAGGCTCACCTCGCCCCGCCCGTAGAAGCCCGCGTCATTGGTTCCGAGGTTGATCACCACCACGTCGGCTTTTCTCTCGAAATTCCACTCGTCGTGCCTGTCGCACTGGTAGCAGGTCTCCGTGTATTTCTGGAGCATGGTGTGCTCGTACCAGCCCTTGACGATGCCTATGCCCTGCTGGGCGACGACGCTGTAGTCCGCGCCGATAGCTTTTGCCGCAAGCACCGCATAAGTTCTGGTGCCGTCAACGTATTCATTGGCGGCTGCATTGGCCCCTTTTTCCCCGTCGGAGTCGTTCGGGTAGAGGTTGCCGTAGCCTGTTGTGATGGAATCGCCAATGATTTCGACAAAATACTTTGCGTTTGCAGGTTTTTCTCCAAGCTCACCCGAAAGCTTCACATAGTCAATATAGATGAGGCCCCGCTCCGCCTCGGACTGTCTTTCGATTCTGAAATTGTGAAGACCCCGCTCCAGGTTCTCGCCAAGGACAATCTCAACGCCTGCGCTCTTTGTGAGTTTGAAAGTCGCTCTCGTACCCACCTGCTCGCCGTCAACGTAGACAGACACGTAAAGCTTTGCGCCGCCGATGCCCGTCGATTTGACCTTAATCATTGCCGAAACGGTGCCCTCGCAGTAGGCGTTGAACTCGATGGCAGACGCGGAATAGTCAAGGGCTATGCCCGGCACGGGAGTTGCGCTCTTTTTGAATGTATAGTCCGTGACGATGGTTCTGCCCTGGGTTTTGCAGTAAGGGAAAAGCACGTCGGCATTGATCGTCTTTTCGGTGTAGTCAAACGAATTGACGTCCTTGGGCTCAGGAGTGGAAGTCGCAGGCGCCGGAGTTTCGGTCGCAGCTTCGGCAGTTGCGGTGGCGTCCGGTTTTACGGTGTTTCCTGTGTCTGATTTTCCGCATGAGATCATGCCGAGCGAGATCAGCACGGCAAGCGCAATCGCTAAAATCTTTTTCATCATGCAATACCTCCTGTGCGTTGGCGTCAAAAAATCACGATTTCTGCATCGCTTTTTGAATTTTCTCCGCGATCGATTCTCCGTCAAGTCCGAACAGCTTAAGCAGCGCATCGGGGGTTCCGGATTTTCCGAAAGTGTCCTCCATGCCGATTCTGAGCACCTTTGTCGGGCGTTTCTCGGACAGAACCTCGCAGACCGCGCTTCCCAAACCGCCAATAATACTGTGCTCCTCGCACGTCACCACAAACCCGGTCTTGGCGGCAGTCTTCACGATGAGCTCCCTGTCGATCGGCTTGATTGAGAAAATGTCAATCACCTTGGCTTTGATGCCGCTCTCCAGCAGCTTTTCCGCCGCCTTCAAGGACTGCTGAACCATGTAGCCTGTGGCGAAGATGGCAACGTCACTGCCGTAATCCTTTGCAACAACGCCCTTTCCCGCCTTAAACTTCTGATTTTCGTCGTAGACGTCCTCGACCGAGATCCTTCCGAGCCTGATGTACACGGGGCCGTTGATTTCAAGCGCGGTCTTGACGCAGAACCTTGTCTCAGCAGCGTCCGACGGGCAGAGAACAGTCATATTCGGAAGCGTGCGCATGATCGAAATGTCTTCGATGCTTTGGTGCGAAGCGCCGTCCTCGCCAACGGTAATGCCCGAATGGGTGGCGCAGATCTTTACATTGGCGTTGGGGTAGCAGATGGAGTTCCTGATCTGCTCATAGGCCCTGCTGGTGGCAAAAACCGCAAAGCTTGACGCAAAAACCGTCTTCCCTGTGGATGCCAGGCCCGCAGCCACCGCCATCATATTGCCCTCAGCGATGCCCATGTTGAAGTGTCTGTCCGGATATGCATCCTTGAACACCGCTGTTTTAGTCGATTTTGAAAGGTCCGCATCCAGGACCACTATTCTTTCGTCGCTTCCGAACTCGGCAAGAGCCTTTCCGTAGGCGTCACGTGTTGCGCTTTTTCCCATGGTTCAGGCCTCCCTTCCTGCGGAGTCAAGCTCCGCCTCAAATCTGTCAAGTTCCTCAAGGGCCGCCTTGGTCTGCTCAGCGTCCGGCGCCACACCGTGCCAGGAGGCTTTGTTCTCCATAAACGAAACGCCCTTGCCCTTCACCGTTTTTGCAACGATGGCCGTGGGCTTTCCCTTAACTTTTTTCGCCTTTCTCAGCGCAGATTCGATAGCTCTGTAGTCGTGGCCGTCAATCTCCACCACGTTCCACCCGAAGGCCTTGAACTTGTCGCCAATGGGATTCGGATTCATAACCTCCGACGTCGCCCCGTCAATCTGAAGGCCGTTCACGTCGATAAAGGCACAAAGATTGTCGAGTTTGTAGTGGGCGGCGCACATCGCAGCCTCCCAGACCTCTCCCTCTTCGCATTCGCCGTCGCCAAGAATTGTATAAACCCTGTAGTCTCTCCCGTCCAGCTTGCCGCCAATGGCAATGCCCACCGCGTTCGAAACGCCCTGTCCGAGGGAGCCCGTTGAAATGTCAACGCCCGGCACCGTCTTGGCGCTGGGATGGCCCTCCAGATAGCTGTCGACCTTTCTCAGAGTTTTAAGGTCCTCCTCCGGGAAAAAGCCTTTTTCGGCGAGGGCCCCGTAAAGAGCCGGTGCGCAGTGACCCTTTGAGAGGACAAAGCGGTCCCTGTCGGGATTATTCCTCTTTCTGGGGGAAACATTCATTTCTTTAAAGTACAGCACGGTCACGATGTCCGCAATTGAGAGCGAACCGCCCGGGTGACCGCTTTTTGCACACGAAGTTGAAACAATTATGTTTTTTCTTATGTGTGTCGCAATCTTTTTGAGTCTAAGAATTTCTTTCTCAGTCATGATTCTCTTGTAAGTTTTCCTTTCGTCTCTTTATTATTAAAGATGTCCGTTTTCTTCAATTTTGGTGATCATATCCACGCGCGTCTGATGCCTGCCGCCAAGGAACTCATGGTCAATCCACTGGTCGACTATCATCTTGGCGATTTCAATGCCCACGACCCGGGCACCGAAACAGATTATGTTTGCGTTGTTATGTTCCTTGCACATTCTTGCCGAGTAAGGCTCGCTGACGCAGGCAGCCCTTATCCCGCGGACTTTGTTTGCCGCAAGAGACATGCCTATACCCGTCCCACATATCAAAATACCGCCTTCATAGCCGCCCGCCGCAACCTTGTTTGCCACAACATCCGCAATCTCCGGATAGTTGCTTTTTTCACGGTCAAAGGTGCCGAAGTCCTCCACAGAAAAACCGCGGGATTCCAAATAGGCTTTGATTGAAAGCCTCATTTCATAACCCGCGTGATCACTGCCAATGGCAAATAATTTCATATAACCCCCCGCTTCTCCCGCTCCTCCGGCGGGCAGAAAAAAGTTATTTTCATTATATTATTTTTTTATTTTGTTTTCAATATAAAAGCCGTCCAGCCAAACACGGCGTGAAGTGAAAAGTTAACTTCCACTTCAGGGGGCGCCAAGTGGATTTCTCTCTTACAGGAAGTTCCATTTGGATTTTTGTTTTACA
>CACZNV010000080.1 GCA_902782645.1 uncultured Ruminococcus sp.
TCGGACTATAAGGATCAGCTGACTTATGCGCCGGTTGATCTTAACGTTCAGGTTGCGGCAGGCGCACTTGCCGCTGCCGAGCTTGCGGAATACCTTGGCAAGGCGGATGAGGCTGCGGAGCTCAGAAAACAGTTTGATACTTTAAAGAAATCCATAAACGGATTTCTCTGGGATGAGGAGGACGGCTTCTATTACACGATGAACGTGAGAACAGGCAGGTTGTTGAAAGAACGCCCGTACAACTCCGCCTTTGACACTTTCAGGAGGTCAATCGCCCCTGAAGATCGCCGGAAGCGGCTTCTCTCGGTGCTTCGCGACAATTCGAAGTACGGGTATTTCAACAGGTACGGCATCACGACCGCACCGTTTGACTCAAAAGAGTTTTGCGAGACGAAGGGTGTTTATCAGGGCTGGACCAGCTGGAGCGGAAACATCTGGACCTTCAGAAACGAGATAATCGCGGCGGGTCTTCGCGAGTCCGGACATCTCGAAGAGGCAGCGCACATTGCTTACCAAACCGTTATGACTTTTAACGGTAATTACGCGGAATTCATCAATCCGTCGACGGGTGAGGGCCAAGGGGTCAAACGCTACGGATGGAGCGCGTCGGAGTATATTGAACTCATTGTCGAGTTCCTTTTCGGAGTCGACTATTGCGCATGGACTGATGAGGTCACGGTGAATCCGCTCATACCAAAAGAACTTTACGGTAAGACAATCAGTATCTCAGGCCTTTCAATCGACGGGAACAGGACCGTGTCTGTGACGGTTAAATGCGCCGAGAAGCCCGAAATCAGTTATAAGATAACGTGACAAACATGTAAGAGGGGACAGAATAATGACAGACAACTTGACGTTTATATTTGCTCTTTTGACATTGGCGGTGGTCCTTTTGGCGTCACTGCCGCTTCTTTCCGCCTGCGGAGGAGGGGGCGGACAGGCTGTCATTCCCGCCCCCGAAACTGTCGCCAATGACACCGAACCGCCCGCAACCGTATCCGAAACCCCGGAGCCCACTGCAGCTCCGGAACCCACACCGATTAACGGCGTCAAGGCGTCAGACGGCAAGGTCGCCTTCTACCAGCTGGCCCCGGACAAAAACAGTCTCATGATGAGCTACGTCATAAAGACCGCAAACGGCAAGGTGATCGTCATCGACGGCGGCATCGACGGACAGGGCCTTGACAAGGACCCCTATCTGCCCTCCGCCATCCGCGCGATTCTCGGTCTTTCGGACGGCGAATATTTCGAAGTCGAGGCCTGGTTCCTCACCCACCACCACAAGGACCACTTCTATGAACTCGCCAAGATGCTCAAAGACTATACCCCGGAGGACAACTTCAGAATCAACAACTTTTACTTCAATTTCCCGAACATAGGCGTTGAATGGAAGTCCTCGGCCGGGGACAAGGACCACGACCTTGAACACGGAATGATACTCTATGCGGCTTTTGACAATTATTACAGCGCAGTTCCCTTTGAGGGCATAAAGGGAGCGGACATTCCCGAAAGCGACTGGAAGAAGCCCGAAGGCGCCGAAAACTACTACTACAACCTGATTAACGGGTGCGTCATCAACGACGCCAATATTGGCGCCGAGGGCGGCCTCTCCATAGAGGTGGACGGGGTGCGTTTCGATATACTCCAGAAATGGTATAAAGCCAGCCAGAACGTCAACAGCACCTCCACGGTGATACGCATGGTATACAAGGAACACAGCTGCCTTTTCCTTGGCGATGCCTATACGGATGCAGGCTCGAAGCTCCTTAAAAAGTACGGCGCCGAGGCCCTCAAATCCGAGTATGTGCAGATGAGCCACCACGGTCAGAACGGCACCGACAAGCGCTTTTACGTAAACATCGATGCGGAGAACTCAATCCGCCTCTGGCCTATACCTGTTTGGGTGTGGAACGTTGACAAGTCCGGCCCCTACAACACCTACCAGACGAGAAAATGGGTGGGCCTGCCCGAAGATTACAGGGATTTCGAGGCTCAGGGCCTTGGCGATACAGGAAGAGATTTCGTAACGGGTCTCTACAAGGCTTTCCCCGAGAACCCGTCAAGCGTGAATTCCTGGACCGAAGAAGTTCTTAACGCTCAGAGGGTGGGGCTTTTCGACTGACATCTCAGCCCTTTAGACAGCAAGGTTTTCCGCGGCCGGAACGGTATATAATCGAACCTTGAATCAAATCCTTAAAAGAGATTTAAAGGGCAAATCGCCAATGCAAAAAACGCAAAAACCGGCTTTATTTTGCCTGCGGGATGTGTTAGAATAAGCCGAAAGCAACGAACGCGAACCGGAGACTTATGCCTTGCGGCTTCGTCCGAAATAAAAAAGTTTCAGTACTTTCAAAAGGAGATTTTCGTATGAACAAAATGTATGAACTGGCTAAAGCCAAATATGCCGCTTTCGGTGTAGACACCGAGGATGCTATTAAGAAGCTTGACAATGTAGCTATCTCTCTCCACTGCTGGCAGGGCGATGACGTCACCGGATTTGACCACGACGGTCCTCTCACGGGCGGCATCCAGACCACCGGAAACTACCCCGGAAAAGCCAGAACACCCGAAGAACTCATGGCTGACCTCGATAAGGTCATTTCACTGGTCCCCGGAAAAGTTAAACTCAATCTGCACGCCTGCTACGCGATTTTCGAGCCCGGCGAGTACGTAAACAGAGACAAACTTGAGCCCAAGCACTTCGCAAAGTGGGTCAAATTTGCTAAAGAGAGAAAGATCGGCATCGATTTCAACCCCACATTCTTCTCTCACCCGATGGTTAAAAACGGCCTCACCCTCACAAGCCCCGACGAGAATGTAAGAAAATTCTGGATCGAGCACGGAAAGGCCTGCATCAGAATTTCCGAATATTTCGCAAAAGAGACAGGTATCCCCTGCGTCATGAACATCTGGATTCCCGACGGATTCAAGGATGTTCCCGCCGACAGAATGGGCCCCAGGATGCGCTACAAAGATTCTCTTGATAAGATTCTCGCAGAGCCTTTCGACAAGAACCTTGTAAAGCCCACCGTTGAGTCCAAAGTTTTCGGTATCGGCGTAGAGTCCTACACAGCAGGCTCCGCTGAGTTCACGCTCTCCTATGCCGCAACACACGACGGAGTTCTTCCGCTCATGGACAACGGCCACTACCATCCTACAGAGGTGGTTTCCGATAAAATCCCCGCTCTCCTTTGCTACTATCCCGAGATCGCGCTCCACATCACCCGCGGCGTACGCTGGGATTCCGACCACGTTCTTATCTTCGACGATGAGACAAAAGAAATGGCAAAAGAGATTGTCCGCTGCGACGCCCTCGGAAGAGTTTATATGGCTCTTGACTACTTTGACGCCAGCATCAACCGCGTATCGGCTTGGACAGTCGGTATCCGCAGCTGGGAGAAAGCTCTCCTCTCCGCTCTCTGCACACCCAATGAGGAACTGAAAAAGCTCCAGGACGAAGCAAACTTCACAAAACTCATGGTTATGTTCGAAGAAATCAAGACTCTTCCTTTCGGCGAGGTTTGGGCAGAATACCTCAGACGTCACGGACTTGCCGATGACATCTCCTGGTTTGACGAGATCGTTAAGTACGAAAAAGAAGTTCAGTCAAAGAGAGTATAAATAACGGTTCATACACTGTTTAAATAACCAATGCTGCACGCGGCGCAGGATAAAACCCTGTGCCGCTTTTCTTATCCCAATTTTGCGGGCAAACATCAGTTTTCGGCACCCGGGCAGGGCTTTTGGAATACATGTTTGACAAAACGTGTTTATTATCGATATTGCTCCTTGAAAACATGTCCGGAAATATATTACAATAACTGCAACCGGAAAATTTTTGTGCCAGAACTGTCACAAACAATACTCAATAATATTTCTTCAAAAGGAGGAGTTATGAAAAAACTGTTAGGTATAGTCTTGGCGTTAGCTCTCGTGCTTTCGCTGGTTACAATTGTGCCTGCCTTTGCGGCAGAACAGGAAGTCCTGAACATCGATTGGATCAATACATGCATGCCCAATCTTGATGATGTCAGTTTCTGTGTACCCGCGGCCGCTTATTTCGATTTCGATAAGGCACCCCAGTCTTATCTCGGAAATCTGAGCGCAGATGTTCAGCAGGGCGCAACAATCATCCAGTTTGTGGGCTGGTATATGTCTCTTACTGCGCTGGACGATGTGGGAATCAGAAGAGACGGCGGTGAAATAGAATATGACGGATATGCGAGGGATGAGTCAGGACTCAACGATGCCATCGCAAATATGGGCTACACCAATTCCGCATACGCTAAAAGACTCGTCATTGAGACTCCCATTCTCAGCGGCACCCATAAGCTTGAAGTGGTTGCTAAGCTTGCCGGCGGATCAACCAAAGTCATATATGAGATTTACTACTCCGATTCGGACAGCGTTGCAGTAGGAAAGCCTGTTTACACGTCCCTTGAAACGGTTCCCGCCGGAGGCGGAAAACTTACTTCGGACAACGTATATTGGAATCCTTCGTTCATCAACGACGGCGTTGCCCCCATCTTTGAAGGCAATGAAGTACCCCTCGGCTGGTACGCTTCCACCACAACGGGTGACGTTGACTCCAAGGTTTACATTGACCTGAAAGGCATATATGACATTAATCTCGTGACCTTGGACGCTATGGGATTCAACAATATCGCCTTCCCGAACACGTATAAGGTTTACACATCTCTTGACGGCGCCAGCTGGACTGAGCTTGGCGGCGAGTCCGGTATAGCAGCAATTCCACAGTTTACAAGGGACAGCGTCTTTGAAGGGAAGGGCAATGCAAGATACATTCTTCTTGACGTATCCAGATTCAACCTCCTCGAAGACGGACAGGGCATTTACTACGGCGGCATCGGAGAACTTAACGTAATCGGAACAAAAGTTGCCGACGATGACGGAAGATGCTTCCTCGAACCATTCAGAAGCTACGATGAAGGAACCTGCAAGGATAACTTTACAGGCGGTCAGGAAGCAATCGGCGCTCCCTCCGCATGGACAGGCTTCCAGACAGGCGATCTTGATTTCGACTTCAGCTTCAGAACAGATGTTTCCTTCTACAAGATCGGATTCCCCGCATTCTGGTCATTCCCCGGAACTCCTCTCACCTTTGAGTTCTACAAAGACGGAAATCTTGTTCATTCGTTCGACTATGTGACCCAAGGCGACAGCCCTGTTGTGATTGACATCGGAACAACTCTTCCGAAGGGCACATATGACGTCACAATCACCATCACAGATGACGAAATGAACGGCGAAGCATACAAGTGCTATCTGGTTCTCGGCTTTGCCACCGACGGAAATCTCTACGACGATGACTATTTCGTCTTCGAGCGCGGAAATGTTGCTTTTGACATCTATTCAACAGACACCAAGGGATTGGGATTCGTTCCTTTCGATTACGTGGAGCCCCACGTGGCCGAAAAGCGCGGCTTTGACGCAAATGCAGGCGACGGTCTCTCCTATGACCAGATCCTCATTAACGGCACCGAAATCGCCAACGGCAATGCGGCTGTAATCGCAGCTAAGAAGAGCATTGACGGCACAGACGGATCCGTCAGCACAATCACTCTCCACGGCTGGTACGGAAACGGCAATTCTCCGACGGCAGCCTTTGGATACCAGATAAACGGCGGAACAATTGTCTACGGAGATTATTTCGCAGCGACAGAAAGCGCAGTTACGGACCTCAACGCAAATAACCGCAGATTCACCATGGAAATCGATGTGTCCAACCTCAAGAATGAGAACACCATCTGGGTATGGGCTAAGCTCGAAAACGGCGACGAAGTCAAGCTCGACAGATTTGACAACAAAGGCACCGCAAACGAAAAAGACAGAGAAATCTATGTCGTATACAACGGACCTGTAAGCCAGCAGAGCAACCCGCCAACGGCTGACGCATCCATTGTTATCTTCATGGTGGCAGCTGCCGCAATTGCACTGGTTCTTCTCAAAAAGAAGGGCTTTAACAGATAACAAAGATCACACGGGTTTAAAGTGTGATATCAAAAAACCGCCGGACCGGCTCAAATCAGCCGGACCGGCGGCTTTTACATAGTTGTCAGCTTTTGTTTAGTTTTAATACGCTCAAATGCAATAAACCTCTCTTTTTTTCGGATATTTCCGCTTGAAGCACATATGTTTCATGTGGTAAAATATTGGCGGTTTAGATTCTTCCGGGGTGGCCACGCCCTGTAAGATAGAAATTAAATTTAATACTTATTTAGGAGGAGTTATGAAAAAGGTTTTAGGATTAATCCTTGCAGTTGCCTTGATCTTTACACTCATAACAATCGTTCCGACCTTCGCTTTTGACGAAGTACTGAACATTGACTGGGTTAAAGCTACCGACAACGACGGCAATGTAATCGCTACAGTATATCCCGCACAGGTACTTTGGGATTATTACGACAATGTACCCGTTCTTGACCTGGTAGGAGTCAGCGGCGCAATCGACGGAGGAGCCACACTCTTCAATATCGTTGCGTGGTATATGCCCGAACAGGAGATGACGGATATCGGTCTCAGAATTGACGGCGGAGAAATCGATTATGACGGCTATTGCTCTTACCAGCAGGTTCTTTGCGATGCCATTGCAGGGTTCGGCGCAGGCTGGGAAAATGCCTCGATGACTTTGAGAATTGACGCTTATACGCCTATTGTTGAAGGTTCTCACACTATTGAGGTTATTGCAAAATTTACGGACAACTCAACAAAAGGTATTGTCACGTTTAGGTACAGGACCGACAATGTTTCCTCCGGAAAAACCTCAGTTGAAGTACTGAACGGCGCTGTTTCGATGCGCTCCGGATTCTGGGATCCCGCATATGCTACAGACGGAATTGCCCCCGTTTTCGACGGCGCTAACGCATGCGCTCTCGGCTGGTATGTGGCAAACCCCACAAATGCTTCCGATGCAAAGCTTTACATCGATCTTGAAGACCAATATGCCGTAAACAACGTTTCGATTCGCCCGATGGGCTGGATGGACGGCTGCATGTTCCCCGGAACCTGGGAAATCCTGGCATCCGTTGACGGCGCTGCATGGGAGCAGATCGGCTCCGGCTCGGGCAGAACCGGAAACCAGACAGAAACCGTTTCAACCGATGTTCAGAATGTGCCCGCAAGGTACATCTGCGTTCACATCATCGAGCACGCCGGCGCTGTTATCGATACCAACACCGGTTACTATTACAGCGGATTCGGCGAGGTTGACGTTTTCGGAACCAAGATTGCCGACGACGATGCAAGATCGATTTTCGCACCTGTTTCAAACTATGAAAAAGGAACAGCAAAAGACAACTACACAGGCGGTCAGGAAGCTGTCGGTGCTCCCTCTGCATGGACAGGATACACAACCGGCGACCTTGACTTTGATTTCAGCTTCAGAACAGATGTCTCGTTCCACTCAATCGGATTCCCCGGATTCTGGTCATACCCCGGAACTCCTCTGGAGATAGAATTCGTTTGCGACGGTCAGTCCGTTCTTATAGTTAACTACGTTACCGGCGGAGATGCTCCGATTGTCATCGACCTGGGAACAACTCTCCCCAAGGGCACATACGACGTCACAATCACTATCACCGATGACGAAATGAGCGGCGAAGCATACAAGTGCTACATGGTTCTCGGTTTCGCCACCGAAGGCGTCCTCTATGACGATGATTATTGCGTATTCGAGCGCGGAAACGTAGCTATCGATCTCTACTCATATGACTCAAAGGGCGTCGGCTTCGTTCCGTTTGACTATGTTGAACCCCACGTGGCCGAAAAGCGCGACTTTGATGCAAATGCAGGCGACGGTCTCTCCTATGACCAGATCCTCATTAACGGCTCCGAAATCGCCAACGGCAACGCAGCTGTAATCGCAGCAAAGAAGAGCATTGACGGCTCAGACGGTTCCATCCAGACCGTTACACTCCACGGATGGTACGGAAACGGCAATTCTCCGACGGCAGCCATGGGTTACCAGATCAACGGCGGCACAGTCATCTACGGAGATTTCTTCGCAGCTACCGAAAGTGCAGTTACAGATCTCAACGCCAACAACCGCAGATTCACGATGGAAATCGATGTGTCCGACCTGAAAGGCGAGAACACAATCTGGGTATGGGCTAAGCTCGAAAACGGCGACGAAATCAAACTCAACAGGTTTGACAACAAGGGAACCGCCAATGAGAAAGACAGGGAAGTATACGTCATTTACACCGGCCCCGCCGGCGTTAACCCGCCCACGGCTGATGCATCCGTCGTTATCTTCCTGGTGGCCGCTGCTGCAATCGCACTTGTTCTTCTCAAGAAGAAGGGCTTTAACAGATAATCGGCAAGAAGACTAAATAACAATTGCTTAACGGCAATTAACACAGGGCTGCCATGCTTCCGGTTTACATTCCGGCTGCAGGGCAGCCTTTCTTGTTATGATTGTTCATTTGCCCGAAACCTACTTTTTCGAAAAATTCTGCTTTACAGGAGCTCGGACTTGTGGTAAAATCCACTCTAACCGTGCCTTTGCTATGGGAGATTCCTTTGACCCTCGCAAAGACATTGGCGATTTTATCCAAAAAGGAGAATAAAACAATGACAAAGGAAAGAAAACAGGAAATTATTAAGGAGTTTGGACTCAAAGAGGGCGACACCGGATCCCCTGAGGTTCAGGTTGCCATTTTAACCGAGAGAATCAACGACCTTAACGAGCATCTTAAGACTCACAAGAACGACCATCACTCAAGACGCGGACTTCTTCTGATGGTTGGTCAGAGACGTGGACTTCTCAACTACCTCACAAAGGTTGATGTTGAGAGATACCGTAAACTGATTGACAGGTTGAATCTCAGAAAGTAATTTCTGTTTTGGCGGGTGCATTTCTCCTGACAGAGAACAGCATCCGCTTTTGGTTGTTTAACAGGGCTCATCAAGCAGGACTTTGGACTGCTAATATATATAGATTGGAGGAACTTATCCGGTGGTGGGCCGGACCGCATTGGCGATTCGGAAGATCGGATAAGCAAAGAAAACATGTTTAAAACTTTTACGACTGAACTTGCGGGCAGAAAACTGACAATTGAGACAGGCAAGATGGCCCAGCTCGCGAACGGCGCTGTTCTGGTAAGATACGGTGAGACTGTTGTCATTTCCACTGTTACCGCGTCAAAGACACCCAGAGAAGGCGTCGACTTCTTCCCGCTAAGCGTTGATTACGAAGAGAAGCTCTATGCGGTGGGAAAGATCCCCGGAGGCTTCCTTAAGAGAGAAGGCAAACCCTCAGAGAAGGCAATACTCACTTCGAGAGTTATCGACAGACCTATAAGACCTCTGTTCCCGAAGGACCTCAGAAATGATGTTGCCGTTATCAACACAGTCCTCTCGGTGGAGCAGGACAATTCACCTGAGATCGCAGCAATGATCGGTACTTCCTGCGCGATTTCAATTTCGGATATTCCTTTCAACGGACCTATCGGCGGCGTAGTGCTGGGTCTCGTTGACGGCGAGGTTGTTATCAATCCTACATCCAAGCAGCGTGAGAAGAGCGACATGTACGTCACTCTTGCCGGAACCAAGGAAAAAATCACTATGGTTGAGGCAGGCGCCAATGAAGTTCCCGAAAATGTGATGCTCAACGCCATCATCAAGGGACACGGCACCATCAAAAAGATTTGCGAATTCATCGAGAGCATCGTTGCCGAAGTCGGCAAGCCGAAGTTCACATACACATCCTGCGAGGTTCCTCACGACCTTTACGAGGATGTTGAAGCCATTGCTCTCGACACAATGAAGCAGGCTGTTCTTGCCGTTGACAAGACTGTTCGCGACAACGCAATCGACGCCCTCACAGCAGACGTACAGGCTCAGCTTGCTGAGAAGTATCCCGACAGCAAGTCCCTCATCAATGAAGCTCTCTACAAGCTGGAGAAGAAGGTTGTGAGAAACTACCTCCTCAAGGAGCACAAGAGAGTTGACGGCAGAGCTCTTGACGAAATCAGACCTCTCAGCGCTGAAATCGACGTTCTCCCCAGAGTACACGGCTCGGGACTCTTCACAAGAGGCCAGACTCAGGTTCTCACCGTCTGCACCCTCGGTCAGATTTCCGAGTACCAGATTCTTGACGGCATCGACGAAGAGGAGAAGAAGCGCTACATTCACCAGTACAACTTCCCCGGATACAGTGTTGGCGAAGCTAAATCCATTAAATCACCCGGAAGACGTGAAATCGGCCACGGTGCACTTGCAGAGAGAGCTCTCGTTCCGGTCATTCCTTCCGAAGAGGAATTCCCTTATACATTGAGACTGGTTTCCGAAGTTCTCATGTCAAACGGCTCCACATCCCAGGGCAGTGTTTGCGGTTCTACACTTGCACTCATGGCTGCAGGCGTGCCGATTAAGGCTCCTGTTGCAGGTATCTCCTGCGGACTGGTAACCAACCCCGATGACGAGAACGACTTCATCACATTCATGGACATCCAGGGCATCGAGGATTTCTTTGGCGATATGGACTTCAAGGTCGCAGGTACCGAGAAGGGTATCACCGCCATCCAGGTAGATATCAAAGTTCAGGGTCTCTCCTACGAAGTTATCAGACAGGCATTTGAGCTCACCCGCAAGGGCCGTATGAAGATTCTCAACGAAATCATTCTCCCCTGCATCCCTGAGCCCAGAAAGCAGGTTTCCAAGTACGCTCCGAAGATTTTCCAAATGTCGATACCCGTTGACAAGATCCGCGACGTTATCGGCTCCGGCGGAAAGACCATCAACAAAATCATCGAAGCCACAGGCGTTAAGATTGACATCGAAGAGGACGGAAGAATATTCATCGCTACTCCCGATGAGGAGCTTGCCCAGAAGACCATTAAAATCATCAACGGCATCGTAGGCAACCTCACTGTCGGCGAAGTTTTCGAGGGCAAAGTTACAAGGCTCATGAATTTCGGTGCCTTCGTAGAGTTCCTGCCCGGCGTTGAAGGTCTGGTTCACATCTCCAAACTCGCCAAGTTCCGCGTTGAGCGCGTCGAGGACGTAGTTGCAGAGGGCGACACCGTCAAGGTTAAGTTCATCGGCTACGACAAGATGGGCAGAGTTGACCTCTCCATAAAGGACGTCTGATAAGACGGTATAACAAGCTTAAATAAGGGCGCCGACGGTTTTGATGTCCGGCTCCTTGACAACACAAAAAGCGCATTTGCTTCTGTTCCCGCGGATCGTAAATCCAAGGAAATAAGCAGTGCGCTTTTTTGCATCAGCCTCTGACAATGAACTAAGACGGTGTAAAAATGCTGAAGCCTGAAAACAACGCAAAAGTCTCCCTTCTTTCTGGGGAAATGACCGAATGGTTAAATGACTATAGGATGCATAACTTTCCGGAGGATTGGAAATTATCCGAAAGGTGCGAGCCAAGGCCTGTTACCTTTGCCTGGGATTGCAAAGACGGTGAATCTGCGACTCTCTTGATTTCAAAAAGCCCGGACATGGCGGAGTCTGATGCATATCCTGCCCTTGGCGGTACAGCAGCGGTGGAGGATCTCCTTCCGGGAACCCAATACTACTGGCAGACTCTTTGCATAAGAAACGGGGCTCAGGTAAAGTCAGAGGTTAGAAAGTTTAGAACCTTGGACACGCCAAGGACAGTTTCCTTACCCGGTGTCTCCAATGTGAGGGACCTTGGCGGCAAGAAAACTTCGGACGGAAAAACAGTCAGGTACGGTCTTGCTTTCAGAGGAGCAGATTTTGCCAACCTGAAAGAGGAGGGCGTTAGAAAAGCCGCGGACGTTCTCGGCATAAAGACCGAGCTTGACCTGAGAAACAGGGTTCAAAACGGCACGTCTCCTCTGGGAAAAGAGATTAACTATATAAGCGTGACGGCGCCGTACTATGCGGGCATTGCCAATGAAGATACCCGGGCGGACCTGATTGAGGAGTTCAGGGTGTTTTGCGATAAGAACAATTACCCTGTGTACTTCCACTGCTCCCTGGGAAGGGACAGAACCGGGACTCTTGCATATCTTTTGCTTGCGGTTCTTGGCGTCAGCGAGGAGGACATTATAAAGGATTATGAGATATCCCTCTTTTCGGACTGCGGCGGTTATATCGACAACGCTCCGCCTTCCGCAATCTTCGAACAGGTGAGGAATCTGAGAAACATTGTGGTCACGGACAAGGAGGCGTCTCTTGCCGAAAATGCGGCAAAATATCTGATAAAAGCCGGCCTTACCCGGGAAGAAATCAATCTTATAAGGGAAAACCTTCTGGAGGGTTGACTCTGAAGGGCGATTTGTATTAGAATAACCGCGACTAAAACAGTTGCGAAAATAAGCACTGAACCT
Source organism: uncultured Ruminococcus sp. (assembly GCA_902782645.1). Taxonomy (GTDB): domain Bacteria; phylum Bacillota; class Clostridia; order UBA1212; family UBA1212; genus UBA1212. Next base: position 12,330 of record CACZNV010000080.1, read on the forward strand.
GATTGATCAACCCCGAAAAAGGGCATTCAGGATAGCAAAACGGAGGTTTAAAATGAAAAAACTAACAGCTTTATTAATTGTGCTGACCATAGTTTTATCCACAATGGCGGGTTTGATGGTCGTCAGCAACGCAGCCGGCGGTACAAGCTGTCTCGACTTCATCATTCTGCAGGATGAGAATCACCAGGAAGTTGGAAGAATCAACAGCGTCAAGAGAAATTTCGGCGACATCAGCGCAACAATCGCAGCCGACAATGTTAAGTACATCCGCTTCCAGGGCTGGCACTCTGAAGATATCGAGATAGTTGACATGGGTTACTCGGTGGACGGCGGAGACGTTGTCTGGGGTTATTCCTACTACGATGCAAACCTTGTGGCCAACAAGAAGGCAACTCTCCACGAATATCCTCTGAGATACGGCGCAGAAGTTCCCGTTGAAGAGGGCGAAGATATTCTCATTGAACTCTGGTATAAACTTGAGGACGGCGAGGAAGATACATTCGGCGCGACATTCCAGTTCACCTACACAAACATTCCTTCAAACGACAGCTTTATCTCGTTCAACCGCAGCATGGTCAAATACATTGACGGTGAGTTCGCTCCCACCGACGGTGTTATCACAGTTTCAGACCCCACCAACGGCGGCAAAGACTGGATCGGACTCTTCTACCTTGGCGATTACGATGTGGAAGACCTGGTTCTCTCAGAGGACGACTATCTCGGATTCAAAACATATATCACCGGCGACAAGATCGAACTGAATGCTGCAAACTTCAAGCAGGAAGGTGCTCAGGATCTTGATTTCGGCGAATATGCGCTGGTTCTCCTTGAAAATGACACATACAAGATTCTTTCTGCAGTGCCGATTACGATAGCTCCTGAAATGGGCGATACCTTCCACTACGACAACGTTTCCATTCTCGGACTCGACTCAGACCCGGACATTAGGGATTTCGGCGATATCACAGCTGACATCACCGAAGAGCACAACATGATCAGAATCTACGGCTGGTACACCTCCGACTACGAGATCGCAGGACTTGGCTACAGATTCAAAGACGGCACAGAAGAAATCATTAAGGGCGTTTTCCGTTCTGACGCCGCCAATGCAACAAACAGCGTCTACGGCATGGGCCTGGATTTCAAGGTTCCTGTAGTTGCAGGCCAGGATATGGAATTTGACCTCTTTGTAAAATACGCTGACGGCGACGAGGAGATTTTCGATACATTCTATTACACCTATGATCCCAACGGCGAGTTCACTCCCAAACCGACAAAAGAGCCCACTCCCACTCCGGAAGAAACACCCACTCCCGAAGTTACGGCTACACCCGAAGTTACGGAAGCTCCCGCAACGGATGAACCGACTGTGACACAGGAGCCTGAGAAAACAGATGCTCCCGAAAAGACAGATGCTCCCGCAAATGTAACAGAAAAACCTGCTGAAAAGAAGGGCGGCTGCGGATCTGCAGTTATGGGAGGCGCAGCGGTTGCCGTTATCGGAATCGCAGTTCTGGCTCTCAGAAAAAAGCATTGACAATTAAATAAACACAGGGCTTTAAACAGGCCTTGCATAAAAACCGCCGCCCGCCGAAAGGTCTGGGCGGCGGTTTTTATGCAATGCCGGACATTACCTTAAAAAAGGGTTTATACGCAAAAATCCGGCTTGCATTGAAACCGGTGAGAGAGTATAATTGTTTGTAACTTCCAAAGAAAGTTACATCGAAAGAAGCTAACGGCGTCGGGGGCATTGCGCCTTCTTTTCGCCGCTTAAGCTTTGCCGCCTTGGCGTGTAAAGGATGCCTTGGCGAATAAAGTGACTGAACCGGAGGGGTTTTAATGACTAAAAATTACGACGTTGCGATAATAGGGGCCGGAACGGCAGGTATTTATGCCGCATATGAACTTTCAAAGCTTTGTCCGGAGAAGAGCATTGTCATTGTTGAAAGAGGAAGATCCATTTTTCACAGAACATGTCCTATAGTTGCCGGCAAGGTGGACCGCTGCGTCTTTTGCAACCCTTGTGCCATCATGAACGGTTTCGGCGGTGCAGGAGCTTTCTCCGACGGCAAATTCAATTTTACTACCGAGTTCGGAGGCTGGCTCAACGACTATATCTCAGATGCCGAAGTAATGGATCTTATCGAATATGTTGACTCCGTCAATGTTTCTTTCGGCGCCACCGAAGAGAGATTCAGCACATACTCAGATAAAGCCAAGGCGCTTATGAAAAAAGCCCTTGAAAACGATATGCACCTTCTCGGAGCCGCAGTAAAGCATCTTGGAACCGAGAAAAACCTTGAGATTTTAAAGCAGATGTTCCTCTATATGGAGCAGCGCGTTGAAATCCGCTGCGAGACCGCAGTAAATGAGATAAAGACCTGCGACGGCGGATACGAGCTTTTGCTTTCAAACGGGGATTCCATTGGGTGCAAATACCTTGTGGCTGGACCCGGACGTTCCGGCGCGGAGTGGTTCTCTACCCAGTGCAAGAAGCTGGGCATCGAGCTCATAAACAACCAGGTTGACATTGGCGTCAGGGTGGAGCTGCCCGCAGAGGTATTTGAAACGGTTACAGACGCGGTATACGAGGCCAAGCTGGTCTACAGGACAAAACAGTACGGCGACAAGGTCAGAACATTCTGCATGAACCCCTACGGCTACGTGGTGACGGAGAATGTGGACGGCTGCGCCACCGTGAACGGCCACAGCTACGCAGATCCTTCTTTGAGAAGCGCAAATACAAACTTTGCACTCCTTGTCAGCAACAAGTTTACGGAGCCTTTCAGCGAGCCTTACCGCTACGGCAAGAGCATCGCCTCTTTCTCGAATATGCTTGGCGGCGGCGTCATTGTGCAGCGCTTCGGCGACCTGGTGAGGGGCGTCAGAACCAACGACCACAGGCTTAAGCAGAGCTTCACAAGGCCCACTCTCAACGCCACACCCGGCGATCTGAGTCTGGTGCTGCCTAAGAGGCACCTTGACAATATCATCGAGATGATCTACGCCCTGGACAAGGTGGTCCCCGGAACCGCAAACTACGACACTCTCCTTTACGGTGTGGAGGTCAAATTCTACAGCGCAAGGCTGAACCTCACTTCGGAGCTTGAAACCACGCTTCCCAACATGTTCGCCTGCGGAGACGGCGCCGGTGTTACGAGAGGTCTTTCCCAGGCGGCTGCCAGCGGCGTACGCGTTGCAAGAGTTATTGCCGGAAGAGAGAAAAACTGACAGTTTTGACGGTTTAGACAGAAAAAGGAAAACTAAAATGGGACTTTGGAAAGACGCCAAATCAATAGCGGAGCGGGACCCCGCCGCACGTAACGTGCTGGAGGTTATATTCCTTTATCCGGGCTTCAAGGCAATTCGCAGTCACAAGATTGCCGCGTTTTTCCTGCGCCACAAAATGCCTTTCATCGCCCGTTGGATTTCCCAGCGCTGCAGCAGAAAAACCGGAATAGAGATACACCCGGGCGCCAAAATAGGAAACGGTCTCTTTATCGACCACGGCCACGGGATTGTTATAGGCGAGACGGCTGTCATTGGCGACAACTGCACCATCTACCACCAGGTCACCCTTGGCGGTACAGGTGTGAAAAGGCATGAGAAACGCCACCCCACCATCGGGAACAATGTTCTTATAGGTGCGGGAGCGAAAATATTGGGGCCTATTACCATTGGCGACAATTCAATGGTGGGTGCCGGAGCTGTTGTGCTCTCCGACGTGCCGCCAAATTCCACCGTTGCCGGCATCAAGGCACGGGTCATAAAGACTGACGGCGAAAGGATAGCTCCTTCTATTTCTCTTGAACACGCCAAGATCATCGACCCTATCGCCCAGGACATCGCATCGCTGCGGGAGCAGATAAAGGAGCTCTCGGACACTGTTGCGGAGCTTGAAAAGAAACGGGACAATAAGTAAAAACGGCGGCTTCCCGGCCGCACACATACAACAGTTTAATTTGGGGGTAAAAATATGGCTACGAATGAACGCAGAGTTGGAACGGTGTCGAGAGGCATCCGGTGCCCGATTATAAGAGAGGGCGATGACCTTGGCGTTATAGTTACAGACAGCGTGCTTGAGGCTGCAAAGTCAGAGCGCTTTTCGCTTCGCGACAGGGATGTAATCGCGGTTACGGAGTCCGTCGTCGCAAGAAGTCAGGGCAACTACGCCACGGTAAACGATATCGCGGCGGATGTTAAAGCCAAGACCGGAAAAGATGAAATAGGCGTTATTTTCCCTATATTATCCAGAAACCGTTTCGCAATCTGCCTCAGGGGCATTGCTCTTGGCGTCAAGAAGATATACCTCATGCTGAGCTATCCTTCTGACGAAGTGGGCAATGAACTCGTCTCAATCGACAAGCTGGACGAGAAGGGCGTTAACCCTTACAGCGATGTTCTTTCGCTGGCCAAATACAGGGAGCTTTTCGGCGAGAACAGGCATCCTTTCACAGGCGTTGACTACGTTGCCTACTATAAAGAGCTCATCGAGAGCTGCAACTGCGAGGCCGAGATTATTTTCGCCAACAGACCCAAGGCAATCCTTGACTACACCGACACGGTTATCAACTGCGACATCCACACCAGAAAGAGAACAAAGAGGATTCTCCTTGAGGGCGGCGCAAAGACCGTTCTCAGCCTTGACGACATCCTCAACGCGCCTGTAAACGGCAGCGGCTTCAACTCAAAATACGGTCTCCTGGGCTCCAACAAAGCCACAGAGGACAAAGTTAAGCTTTTCCCCAACGAGTGCAAGGACCTGGTGCTGGATATCCAGAGCAAAGTCCTTAAAGCTACAGGCAAACATGTGGAGGTAATGGTATACGGCGACGGCGCCTTCAA
>CACZNV010000081.1 GCA_902782645.1 uncultured Ruminococcus sp.
ATTGAGGAAACAGTTCACACCATTCACATAAGAGTCAGAAACCAGATGGGTGAAGTAAATGTGGTATCCGACGACTGATAAAAACTAAATCGCCAATAAACGCCGGGCGCCCGGAGATGCCTTAAATCGCATCTCCGGGCGCTCTATTTATATTCAGATGTCCATAACACTGATATCGCCGCACTTTTCAAGGGCCTCTTTGTAGGCTACCACGCAGCTTGCGCCATCTTCCGCGAACCTGTCAAGCATATCCGCAAAGCGCTTAATATCCTCAGCGTTTGTTGCAAGCATCTCCCGTCTGAACCGTCTCGCCTCATCTACTCCCAGGCCCGCAAACCGGTTCTCGTCGGCTATGAGGCCGATTACCCTTGGCGATGCGAAGGGTTCGCTGTCCGATATGGCGGAGATAATGTACTTGTCAAGGCTGCTTCCCGAAGATGCGAATTCCCGCAAAAATGCGCCTATATTTTTGTTTTCCGCCAAGGTGCGGTCCGGCGACGGATCCCTGTATGAATAGGTCTTTATGTCGTTGTCCGGTGTGACAAACAGCCCAGCTCCGTATGCGCCGCCCTGCACCCTTATAACGTTCCACATGAAATCGAGGGAGGCAATTTTTGCCGCAACACTCATAGTTCCGTTGTATTTGAGGCCGTCCTTTCCGAAGTTGCGGCACTGGGTGGCAAATCCCACCTGAGCCGGTATGACGCAGCCCGCTTTCGAAGGCAAACTGCAACTGTAGGCAGCTCCGCCCTTTGCGCCATTGTCGGATTTGTCTTCTTTGTCAAACACTCCTATGATTGGCGACAAATCGGGAAGCTCGTCCCCGCTTACGCTGACAGTGATTCTGCCCCTGTGGAAATGTTTTTTCAGCTTGTCGAAGCAGAGCAGCAGTTCATCTCTGAATTCGTCGAATCTATCGGCAATATCATGGGAGTATTTCACATAGGTGATACCGTTCATAGCTTCATTCACTGCGTCCCCTGCGGAATAACCCGCTGAAGCCACGTTTAATCCCAGACTGTGACCCGCAGAAACCATCCACTGTTTAAGATGCTCATCGTTCTGAACCAGGATTTCCTTTACCTTCTCCCTGTCGGAAAAATCGGTGCCGGTAAGTATCTCGCGGATGAGCTTGCAGACATCCGGAAGATTTCTCTCAAGTACGCTGCAGTATACCGCAAAATAAGGTGTGGTCTTGTCGGTGACCCCCGCAGGTCCCTTTGGTGAGAAACCGCAATACAGGCGTCCTGCGGTTTCTTTGATTTTCTTCTGAAGACCCAGGGAGTCGTATTTTCCCGTTGGAAGCTTTCCGAAGAAAAGGTCTGCCCTGGAAGTAACGGTTATATCCCTGAGGGAGAAGTCAGACAGGTCAATGTATACTGCGAAATGGACAATGCCTCTGCAGGGGACCTTGTGGAAAAGAACCGTCACGCCTTCCTTCTTAAATTCCTCAGTTGGCGGCACAAAAGGCTCGGGATCGATTTCAGAAAGGTTTAGCACAGGGATAGTCGCCAGGTTTTCGGCGCTGTCCGGAGTCTTCTGCCAGAGTTCGATGGCCTTATTCATCAGGCGGTTTGCATTGGCGTCTTCCTCCGTCCAGGATTCCCGGATCTTTTTGAGGCGCTCATTTTCTTTCTCCCGAAACTCGCTGTCTGCGTTGACGTCAGGGTTAGCGCAGACCTCGCAGAGGCCCTCTTCCAAAGAGAACATTTCCTTGGCGATTTCCTCGTAATAACCGGTGCCAAGAAGCTCACGCAGCTCTTTGAAATCGCTGTCGTAGGTCATGTAGATAAGCGGGTCGCCGTCGTGAAGCCAGCTCAAAAGGCCGTCCATGGCTCTTCTCAGGGCTCTGGGTTCCTCCCGGTCGCGTGTGACAAATTCGGCGTGGGATATGGAAGCCTCCAGCTGCTCCCGGTCTATTCCCTCACCCGCTATTTTTCCTGCGGTTTTGAAGATCAGCTCTTTGAGCTCCTTCTCCCTGCCGTCGGCCACATTTGTGCACTCAATTGTAATGTATGGCTGCGGGAAGGATGTGTCGATGTACAGCGAGATGTCCTTTGCAAGGCCCGATGACAGCACCTCTCTTTTGAGGGGCGCTTCGTTGGAGCCAAGGAGTACGTCAGAAACAATGGCAACGGCCATCATTTTAACCTTCTCGTCCCACTTACCCATAATTCTTCCGATTAAGTACTTGACCCGGTCCTTCTGTGATTCGGTCTCAGAAAGAGCGTATTTAATATCTGCTCTCTTTGATACGGGTTCCGACAATGCAGCGTCCTGAATCCCGGCGCCCCTGCCTGCGCCCTTGAGATAGCTCTCTATCAATGCAAAAGTCTCTTCCACCGGTATGTCGCCGTCAAGATATATACGGGCATTTGACGGATGGTAGAACTTTTTATATGTTGCCACAAATTTATCGTATGTAAGGTCGGGTATCACAGCCGGGTCGCCGCCTGAATTCACTCCGTAGGGGCTGCCCTGATAAATCAGTTCCTCCAGCTTCTCCCCCGCAAGCCTGTCCACTCTGCTGAGAGCCCCCTTCATCTCATTGAAAACCACGCCCTTGTAGGAGAGGGTTCCGTCCTCAGCCTGCTCGATGTGGTGGCCCTCCTGATAAAAAATGTTGGGGTTTTTGAGAAGCGCCGGTCTGAAAACCGCGTCAAGATAGACCTCGGTCAGGTTGAGAAAATCTCTTGTGTTCCGGCTCGAGACCGGGTAGACCGTCTTGTCCTGAAATGTAATCGCGTTAAGAAATGTGTTCATGGAACTCTTCATAAGCTCCACAAAAGGTTCCTTCACGGGAAACTTGTCGGAACCGCAAAGCACCGAATGCTCGAGAATGTGGAACACCCCCGTACTGTCCTCCGGAAGGGTCTTAAATGCAACGCAGAACAGCTTGTTGAGCTCTCCGTTGTCAAGCCACGCCAATTCTGCGCCCGTCTCCTCGTGCACAAACTCATAGAAATTGCCGCCAAGCTCATCAACCTTGCGGACCTTCACCGCTTTAAATCCGTTAATAACCTTTCCTTTTTCTATAACCATTTTTCTAAAGCCTCCGTTGTTTTACTTGACATTTTCGCTGACATTTCCGTAGTTGAAGCAATCCTCGAACTGAGGTGCAGTTTCATTATATATCCAGATATTTCCCACTATGCCGTCTGCACTTTTTTTAGATGTGACGTCCCCGAAGTTTTTGCAGGAACTGATCAGTACAGATCTCTCGGAATTCGGGAAATCAGCGGTAAACACTTCGCCAACAATTCCTCCTGTTTTATTCGCCCCGTTGATCGTACCGTTGTTAACACAATTCTCAATTCTGCAGTACCCGAAAAGACATGAGCAATCTCCTGCAATTCCCCCTGTGCAATAATTGTGAGTGTTTTTTTCTTCGGTCTCATAAGACATTATATTGCCGTTGTTTATGCAGTTTTCAATTGTCACATAGCCATAAGTGTATGGTTCGCCCCCGTTGTGAGCCAGGCCGACGGATACTCTGCCTACAATACCGCCGCATATAGCACCTATTATTTTGCCTGAAAAAGAACATCCCGAAATCAAGATGTAGCTGTCCATAGTACCAACTACACTGTTGACAATTCCTCCGTCAGCAACCATGAATGATTCGGAAACATTGAGGTTTCTTAATTCCGAACCTAACCCTATTGAATAAAAAAGCCCACGGGACGCATAATGATTACCTGTTGCGGCCCTATTTCCGCTCATTGAACAGTATAAGCCTCTGATAGAATGTCCGCAGCCGTCAAAACTGCCATAGAAATATTGAATAGGTGTCATTCTGTTTGCAGGGCCGTTGTCTAAATCCCAGTTTTCCCAGCCACGGAGATCGTTTACGATAATATCCTTGGCGAGTTTATAATACTTTCCCTTAGTTTCATCCTGGTCGTGTTCGGCAAGATAAGCAAGCTGGGCCGCATTTTCAATTATATATGGATTCTCTTTTGAGCCGTCGCCTGAAGCATACCCATCCGCAACAGTTCCGTCCCAAACATCGTCAGGGTTGAATGTAAGCATCCCTATCTTTTTGTTGTATGAATATCCGCAGACCTTGCAGGTATAGGTTACAAGACCTTCCTTCATGTATCCGGGCTCCTCAACCAGGGTTTCCTCATAATCGTGGATGCCCGTAGGGGGAACATCTTTGCTTTGGCGCCTTGGTTCTCCGCAATATTTGCACTGAGTTCCGCCGTGGTGCCCCCAAGCAACGCAAGTCGGAGCAATATCTTCACGAGTTACATAAACGTGACCCCCTATGTCCATAAGTTCTCTCTCAACGTGGGTGACGTCAAGAAGGCACACCCGCTCTCTCACTCCCTGGGAATAGCAGGTGGGCTCCACCACAACGGTCCATTCTCCCCAGGTGTGAACATGAGACGGCGCCTCAGTTGCCTTAGGGGCTTCCGTTTCAACCGGTTTTTCGGTTTCCTTTGGAGCCTCCGTTTCGGGCACTTCCGTCTGCGTTGTCTCTTCGGGAATATCGGGTCCTGTTTTGTCGGTCACGCTTGAGCACGAGCCAAACAGCACCGCCAGAAGCAATGCTGCGGCAATTAACAACAATACTTTTTTCATAAAATGCCTCCGTAAAAAATCCATATGTCGATAAAATCAACATTCAGTTTCAATCGCGCGTAACGCCAATGCGGTTAATATTACGTCAGTTCACTCCGTTATGCAGAGCCATTTATGGTTTCATTCTATCACTTTAAGACAACGTTTGCGAACAGTTTTTCCCCGTTTATCCTCAATATGAGCGAAACTGTCAATATCATCGCAGCATACACTGCCGCAAGCGCGATGAGCGATGCCAAAGGCGAAATAAAGTTCAGGACAAACACGATACCGCCGGCAACCATACCCGGCAGGAAAATGAAGAGCATTCCGAAAAGAGCGCTTCTGCTGTTTTTTATGACCTGAATCTCGTTCTCAAAATGGATCTTAGGCCATCTGAGATTGCAGAGCATGCCGGTCACAGACGCATACATGAGCGCGAACTGAGGCGCGAGATATATTGCCGCCAATGTAGGCCACGTGAGACCTCCGAGCACGTTCTTCACCCCAAGCATCACCAGTATCAGCGAGCTTCCGACGATTGAGATAATCGAGGGCACGAAGAATCCGACCCTTATTTTGCTCCTGATGATTTCCTTTGCACTCACCGGGTAGCTGAGAAGGTTCTCAAAGCTCTTTCCCTCCAGCGAGATTGACGACAAGGTGCTGTTCGTGATGCTGTTCATGATTATGCCCATGACGGGAATCGTCAACACCATTACGCCAAGGAACTTGCCGCCGTCTGAATTGGCGTTGTTCATGAACATAAACATGATGGAATAAATCGGGTAAAGAATCGAGCCGAAAACCGAATTGATAAAGTAATTCGCCTTTCCCGTGAGCATTTTGAGGTCCTTTTTAAAAAGGATCAGCCCGAGCTTCGAGTCGCCGGATTTTTTCGCTTTGTACGCCCCGCCGCCTGTTCTCTCCTTTATGGAGTTGACGGGTCTGTAAAGAAGCGCTATGAACGCCACCACCGCCGCAAAAGCCGCCAGGTTGACGCCAATGAACCCCAGGAACGGCAGTATGTTTCGCCCCTCCACCGCATTCTTGAAGAGGATTATGTGGGGCATCGCCTTCGTTATTCCGGAGCGGTTCACAAAGGAGGAGCCGCTCATGCTGAAGCTTACCGAAAACGCCACCACAAAGTACATCAGATATACGATTATTTGAAAAACGTTCTTCTTTTTGAGCCTTTTAGTCAAAAGCGCCACCAGGGTGCCCAGCAGCGACGACAGCAGAAGCGGCACGAGAGACACGAAAAACATGGCAATGAAGCCAAGCACCGATGTGAAAACATCCCCGGTGAACACAAGGTAGAGCACCAGCGAGGGCATAAAGATGATGATGTCCTCCGCAATGCAGAAGATCAGTACCGATGAGATCTTGGCGGCAATGACAACGCTGCTCCTGACCGGCAGGGACTCCACAAACTCAAAGTCCTTGCTGTTAAAAAGAGCCGTCTGCATCTGGTTAAATGTCATGACCACCGTAAAGAACGACGCAATTGTGAGCACAAACAGTAAGATGTCCCTGTATACGCCAAGGGCCCCCTCCGCCGACTGATTTACCGCGAAAAACATGGATATGTTGTAGAAAAGTGATATGCCGGTGAACACCAGAGCCATTATTCCCAGCTGTTTGAAGACGGGCCGCTGGCTGTTTGTCTTTCTGTTGGTGCTGATGCCGCTCAGGAAGAAAACCTTTGTCAATGTGAGGAAACTATCCATTGTTGACCTCCAGGAAGAATTCCTCGAGAGAGCTTGTTTTTGTTATCTCCTCCATGGTTCCGTTGACGGCAATTCTGCCCTCTTTGATGATAGCCACCTTGTTGCAAAGCTTCTCCGCAACCTCAAGGACGTGGGTGGAGAAAAAGATCGAGTTGCCCTTGGCGGCATAGTCCTGCATCATCGTTCTGAGCATATGGGTGGCCTTTGGATCAAGCCCCACAAAGGGCTCGTCGAGCACCAGAAGCTTCGGTTCGTGGAGAAAAGCCGTGAGAAGCACAAGCTTCTGCCTCATGCCGTGAGAGTAGCTCGAGACCAGATTGTTCAGGACGTCCGCAAGCTCAAACTCCTCGGCCATTTTGAGCACCTTGGCGTTGTCAAAAGGCGTCTTGTAAATCGCCAGCATAAACCTTATGTAGTCGATGCCCTTCATGTAGGAGTATATCTCCGGGTTGTCGGCAATGTAGGCCATCTCAGCCTTGCAGGCCACCGGATCTGTTTTGATTGACTTGCCGAAAACGGTGATCTCGCCGCTTTCAAAAGGCAATATGCCCACAAGGCACTTTATGGTGGTGGATTTGCCCGCGCCGTTCAGGCCCACAAAGCCGAAAATGTCTCCGTCGCAGATTGTAAGATCGATGCTCTCTATCGCATTTTTCTTACCGTCATAACTCTTGGAAAGATTATTAATCGTAACCATTTTTTTCCTCCGAAGCTGCAAGAATAGGCAAGGTCATTATAGCACTTGCAGGCTGTAAATTGAATTGATTCGCTATCTTACCCCTTTATTATTATCCGGTTAACGAGTAAAATACCGTTTATGAAAGACAACTTTGTGGTCTACCGGGACGACCGTTATGTTCTCGGGCTGGAAAACGGGAATCCGTTTCTTTCCATTGAGGGCAAGAAGTACGAGCTGAGCTGTCAGCCTTTCGAGCCTTGCCTTTACATATCTTTTGGCGGCAAAAAACTTGCGGCGGTGCGAAACTCCTTTGACCCGTCTTATGCGGTCTTGGCGTTTTCTGAAGGAAAAAAGGTCACTTCGATTACCGGATTAACATACGACGCTCCGGACTTTTGCAGGATGCTCGAATATGCCGCACGCACCGGCTGCAGCAGCATCAGCGAAGCGGAGGAGGTTTTTGGCGGCAAGGAAACCGCCAATGCATCTCACCCCGCGGAACCGCCCTTCTCCCGTTACGGTTCAGCAAGCCCGTCGGGAAGCAAACCGTTTCCGGGCAGAGTAGTCTCCGACGAGACATTTAATGCGGTTCTTTCGCTCTACGTTGACTGCGTTGTGGATTATTGCCTTGTAAAGATCGATAAAACCGAAACCGGGGAGGATGCACACCGCATGGCTCTGGCATTGGCGTGTGAGCACCTGTTCTTTGACGGAGACGAGCCCGTCTGGCTTTATGACATTTCGGAAGCCTGCCCTGAAAAGATTGCCGTCGGCAAACTGTTTGGTCCCATTGATAAACAAGGCAAGCTTAACTACCGCAAGGCTTTCATCTGCCCGCCCTACGGAACCCTTTACACCGACAAGGATTTTGACAAGGTTAACAGCGCCCTGTTTCCGAAAGGCACATCGGAGCTTGAGGTTTTTGAGTGGACCACCGACTGGTCTGAATACTTTGACGACGGAAACGAATGGTGGGGCACATTATGTCTTACTGTTCACGACCGTAGCCTCGACCGCTTTGCCGTCATATTGGCGTCAGCAACCGATTGAATGCCGCAACGAAAACGGGGCGAACAAATCTGTCCGTTCCGCCTTGTTTGCAGTTATTCAGTGATTTTTGTTAGATTCAAACTGTTTCTTATTCCCCAAATAACGGTATTGATTTCCTCGCCGTTTTCATACAGGCAGATATAGGTCCCGGCTCCATCTTTTTCCTGAACTATTTCGTAAATATGCCCCGTGCGTGACGAATAACCGTCGCCAAGGACCGCAATCTTGCCGTCCATGCTTGAAAAACTCAACTTCTGATGTTCGGTACAGTATATTGTATCGTATATTGCATTCCCGGCAACGCACACTATATCAAATGTGAATACGCCGCTGGTAGGCCCGTATGAGAGAAGCAGCACTTCCAATTTTCCGTCACCGTCAACATCGTCAACCGCAATGCACTCCATGGACGTTTCCAACATCGTATCGCCTCTGACATACACAATCCGGCAGAAATAATGCTCATTGTATGCAGACATCATCGAGTCATCGCCGGCTTCTTTATATATATCGTACGAGTATGCTGGCACAGCGAACACCTGCCCGCCTGTGTACTCATAGAATCCTTCCGGGGTCACGTCAATCGGGTGAATCGGTATTGAAGAAAGACTCTTCCTGCCGCCAATGTTCCAAAACGATCCGTCCTTCGCACTGATTCCGGATTCAGGCGCATAAGAACTTTCCTGATACCAATAAAAGAGAAACGACTGCTTCCCGCTGTCATAATCGGCAAACACCATGCAATCGTCACGGAACAGAAAATCCTCGTACTTCATCCTCACGACAGCAAACCCCTCGTTTTTGCGGTCGGATAAAAACTTTTCATACTCTGCAGTCCCGATATTGCTGTATTTGTAAAAACCCATGCTCAAAGACTCTGCATCGGGATCGCCTTCCGGCAATGAAAACGGAGCATCGCCAAGGGATCTGAACCCGTTAAAGAAGAGCGGCACTGACTCCAAGCTGACCGGCTCGCGGTCATCCTCGAGAATACTATCTCCTCTGTCCGGGGTATTATCTTTCAAAACGCCTGAAGAATCTTTTCCTTTTTTAACACCGCAGCCGGAAAAAAGGAAAAGGATAAAAACCAGTAAAAGCGCAATACTTTTTTTCATAACAATGTTCCTCCGCCAAAGCATTAGCCGGGGCTCAAAACGTCTACAGCCCCTCATCGTAATTACATATTAGCATTAATCGGAAGCGAAAGCAAGAACCGGTTCGTGTAATCTATGTTACTGAACCCACCAGTAGAATGCGACATACTTCTTGAACGGATATAGGTTTAATCTCGCTTGACAACTATTGCAAAGCAACGAACACTTGTCTGTCTAAGCACATTTGCAAGACCGGCAACTTAATCCATATAACCTCAATATTGAACTTGACTATTGCTAGTTAGTCTAACATATATCACTACCGATCAAAAACGCTTATATCGCCAATTCATACATTTCACAGTATTACACTGACTCAGTTTCAAACCTAATATCAAAATAATCTTTAAAGAATATGGCTGCTTTTCTTTGCTCCTCCAGAAATAAATCTTTTACCCATTTACAGTCATTGGTTTGAATGGCCCTGATCAGCTTGCCGTAAAAGATATCGTGGGTTCTTTTTACTGCCTTCTTTGCATCGTCCAGTGCATCATCAAAGGAATTCAGCCCCCACGACTTGAAATAATTGATTTCAAAATCGTCTTTTGGTGAATAAACGGATTCTGCAACCGCTTTAATTGACATGGCATCACTCTTTTCTGCCGCCTTAAGCCAGTTCCTGACAGATTCCATATTTTCTGCCTTAAACGATTCTAATAAGATAAGTTCCTCAAAAACACGGCATTGCCTATTTAACTTTAGCATAGCCTCTTTAAAACTCTTATTGTCGTTGATTTTATCTAAAAACGGTATCAACTCTTTTTCAAAAAAAGAAAAACCATGATTATGATAATCTATATTCACTCCAGAATCATAAAAATTGCCGGTTATTTCAATACCATACGATGGCCAGCCAAGAGTGCTTCCATCAAATAATTCGGGATGCAGATATGCTTCTTCAAAAGAAGGCCATGCGCTGATTCGCCTAAGCCCTTCTGTCCAGAACGGAAGCACAATCAGAAATATCTCGTGATTGAGCATGTTCCGGGTTCCGCGACCTACGGCAATACATTGAAAAATACTACCGTGTTTTCGGTAATAATAGAATGATTTTCTTTGAAAACCGGCTTTAGCAAAACTATCGTCATATTGTCGAAAAAAGGAGTTATGATTAATCAGAAACATGCTCTCTCCCTCCTAAAAATTAATCTTAAAACACTTCTTGTACAGTTCTCGCATTTTTTGTGATTCTTGTACGTAAAGCGTGTCAATATTTGTTTCACCTGTTTCGATATACTTGTATATCTTAGGGAATCTGCACCTATAATTTCTAAAAAAATCATTAAGAAATATGCCATCGATCTGTTGTTTTTCGCCAGATTCCGATACGAGCTTTCCATGTTGAAGTCCGTGCTCATACGACAACAAAGCAAGGTTTAGGCTTAGCGCATCTACTTCATCAATAAAGTGCTGTGCATATTGTACAGATCCGTATCTATAGGAGGCATAAATGACCGCATCTTCAGCAATCATAAAGCTTCTTTTGGTGTCAAGCATATATTCAACATATGTCTTTTCATCAACAACAGGAATAGTCTTGGAATCGAATGATTGCAAAAACAGTTCGATACCTTCTCCAAGATTGGAGATATAGTTATATTCAGAACCAATAAACATCTGGTCCGTTATGTATATGTTAATACTGTTTTTTCCTTCTGCGAAATGTTCAGATAACGGCTTGGCGTCCTCAAAAAGTGATAATCCCGGAATTATATCACACCAGAAAGGTACAACAAGGACACCCATCCGTCCTGATCGATGTTCCAAGGTTAAAGCCTGAAAAATGTCGCCGTTTTTTCTGTAAAAGCATTTGTTTTTCAAATGAAACCCATGTCTTTCAAATATAGGTTTGCCGATCTCATAAAACGTTTTCCGGTATTCGGCTGAAGAAGAAAAGTTATCGCAGTTGGTTAACACAATAATACCCTCCTCCCCCTGATCCTCTAATATAAAGAGCACACGCTCCAAATCCTACTATGCCAAAAGTTACCACTAAGGAACCTCCACTTCTACCTAAGTAACTCGATATTAAACTGTATCCTGAAGGATTGTTATATGCATTTGATGTTGCGGTACTTTTTTACTATTTTCGATTCTATATCATCAAAAACGGAAAAGCAAATAAAATCTAAAGCATGGTCGGTGTCAAGTCCGATGATGAAAACAAATGCTGTACACTTGAAAGGCTCCATTTGCATCGCTCGCAGCTCCTTTTCCCTGCAAAGTCAAAAAAACGGGGCCGTCTCGCGCCACACATTGGAACCGGAACGATTTCCGCGAAGGCGGTCAAGTGACGGGCCAATGTGTGAAAGCGAGTTGCGGGGGCCCCTTTACTCTGTTTATTACTGCTATTTGGGCTAGTGGGACTGCGTCGCTGCGTGCGGCGCCGATTCCGCCTTCCAAGGAAAACGAATGCAGTACACTTGAAAGGCTCCATTTGCATCGCTCGCAGCTCCTTTTCCCCGCAAAGTCATTCGACTTTGCGGGGGCCCCTTCTTTAGTGCATTCTCGCTCCACCAAACTAGCCACCCCATAAGAAAAGCGGGGCAAAACTTTTTCAGTCCGTCCCGCTTTTCTTATGGGGTGGCTAGTGGGACTCGCCCGCCTGCTTCGCTTCGCTCGCACTCGGCGCTGCTCAAGCACGTCGCCCCAAGCGCCGACGACTGCGTCTTTCAAGAGGTTTAATAGATAATACTCTTGAAAGACTTCGTTCCCGTCGCTGAGGCTCCTTTACCCCATAAAATCTTACGATTTTTCGGGGCCCCCCTTTCGCGATTTCGGCTGCAAATCATCCACCGGAAGATTTGCTTAACGCCGAAACCCTCTCGGGTTCGAGTCCCACGCTTGTCTTCTAACACAAACAAGGTGACCTCATTTGAGGTCACCTTGTTTGTGTGGGGTGGCTAGTGGGACTCGAACCCACGACCCCCAGGGCCACAACCTGGTACTCTAACCAACTGAGCTATAGCCACCGTGGCTTAGAGAGTATAACAAAAAGTAAATATTGTGTCAACGACTTTTTGGCGTGGTTTTAAGGTTTTAAAGGGTTGTTCCGAGGTGCTGTCAGAGGACCTGAGGCGGCTGTCCGTCGGGGGACGGAAGAGCGGCGCTTGCGGCTGCCGAGGCTGCTGAAGCTGCTGAAATATCTGCCAGCCTGTTGAAAAACTCAAGGTGGGCATTGGTGTATTCGTCGTTGAATTCCTCGTCGCGGCCGGAGTGGAGCCTTGAGATGTAGTCGTGGGAGTTGATTTCCAGTTTGGCTTCGGCTCTTACGACTGTTGCGACGCCGATGTTGGAGCAAACGTCGGAGATGCGCTCCAGGTCTGACATAAGGTTGGAGAAACCGGTGTCCATGTAAACGTTGCAGCGGCCGGCTCTGAGCCTTGCGAGGTGGTTCTCTTTGAGGGCGTTGACCAGGTCGTCCACGACCTCTTCGAGGGGCTCGATGTGTTTTGCGGCAACTTCGTCGCGCTTTTCGAAAGCGGCCTGGGCATAGTCGAGAATGCGGTAGATGGCGTCTGTGAGGACTGCGATCTCCTGCTTGGCGTCTTCGGAGAAGGCGGTGTTGTTGTTGTGGAGCTCGGCGGCCACCTCTTTGATGTTCATGGAGTGGTCGCTGAGGCGCTCAAACTCGGTGACCACCTTGTAGTACTCGTCAAGGATCCTGACGTGGAGGTCGGTGGAAATGTGCGGAGACAGCTGAACAAGGTAGTTGGAGACACGGTCCGCCATGACATCCACGTTGTCCTCTTCCTCTTCGATTTCCTTGGCGATTGAGGGGTCGTAGACATCCAGGAGGCCGATAGCCTTTTGAATGTTTGCCTTTGAGGCAAGGAACATTGAGAGCAGCACCTCGTAGCAGCTCTTGAAGGCAAGCGCAGGGGTGGAGAAGAAGACGGGGCTGAGAGCGTCCAGCTTTTCGTCGTATCTGCCCCTCTTGATTTTATCGTCCTTAACAATCTTGCAGGCGAGCTTCACCATGATGCCGCCAAGGGGCAGGAGCAGGATTGCGCTTGCCACGTTGAAGATGGAGTTTGTATTGGCGATGACGCCGGCGTTGACTTTATTGTTCCATATCCGGTCAAGCAGATGCGTGTAGTACGCGATGAGCATGCCCGCAATGACGAGCACAGACTTCAGGAAGTTGAAGATGAGGTTTGTGACCGCAACTCTCTTTGCGTCAGCTTTGGTGCCGATGAAGCAAACTATTGCCGTTGTAACACTGTCGCCAAGGTAAACGCCGACTATAATCGGTGTGATTGCGCTGAAGGTCAGCGCGCCTGAGGCAGACAGGGTCTGCAGGATACCGATGGTGGCCGATGAGCTTTGGAGAATGAATGCGACTCCTGCGCCGGCAAGGTAGCCCAGGAACGGGTTGCTGCCGAAGCTGGAAAACATGTGCTTGAAGAAATCCTGAGGAATTTGGGCTACAGCTAAAGACATGCTGTTGAGACCTGAGAACAGTATGCCGAAGCCGATGAGGACCGAACCTGTTTTATCAGAGTTTTTGAACTTGAGAAAAACGAAAAAAATCACGCCCACGGTCAGGGATATGGGGGCAAGAGTTGATGGTTTGAAAATGTCAAGCCAGCTGGCGGAGCCCTCTGAATTGATGTCAATCAGCCTGATTATCTGACCCGTGATTGTGGTGCCCACGTTGGCGCCGAAAATGATGCCCACAGACTGTCTTACCTTGAGCACGCCTGCGGAAACAAGTCCTGCGGTGATGACGATGGTCGCGGTTGACGACTGTATAACAGCAGTTACAAGCAAGCCGAGCAGAAATGCTTTGATCGGATTGTTTGTAACTGTCTCAAGTACCTTTTTTAACGCTCCGGAGGAACTTTCCTTTATGGTGTTGCTCATGAGCTTCATACCGTAGAGGAACATGGCAAGACCGCCGAGGAGCGATATAACTGTGATAACAATACTCATTGGCATACAGTTTCTTATGCGGTTGCCCGCAGTTCAGATTCCCGAAATACCGGGTAAGTCTTCAAGGTTTACGTTTATATGCAGAAATTGCCGGCAAGGTATATCTCGACCTTGTCGGCAATCAATTAAGCTATTATTTTACTGTTACAGCTGTGATGTGCGGATTTGCTCCGTTGTACCAGTAGAGGAAACCTTCCAGGTCAACGGTATCGCCAACCTTAAGAGCTTCAACAGCCTTGTAAACTTCTGTGTCTTTGCCTCTCAAATAGGATTCAACTGTGAATGTGTATGTGGCCTTGCCGTCCGTTACGTTAAAGTAAAGGTCGTCGCCCTGCTCACCGGAGTTGTCCCACTTGTAGAGGAATGCGTACTCGGTCTCGTCGCCGGATACCTTGGAAGCCGCAATTGTGAGGTTCTTGAAAGCAACCTTCTTGTTCATCTTGGTGATGAGGTCATCGGTTCCCAGGAGAGCTGTTACATCTTCGGGAACGGAGATGAACTTACCTTCTTCGATTTCAAAGCTTGCGTCGATAATTTCAACTTCGCCTGACCACTCGGACTTGTAACCTGTAACTTTAATCTTTGTTCCGGGAACGAGCTTAGCTGCATCTTCCTCGGAGCAGGCCATGTTGTAGAAGAAATATGCGCCGTCTGCATCCTCTGCGTAAACAGTGATTTTGTTGTCCCACCAGGACTGGTGATCCTGAACATAGGCTTCAACAACCACCTTGGTGTCATTGGCGGCAGCCGCATATTCGGCGTAGGTCATAACGCCTTCGGATTTTGCGTTGACGTTGCTCTTAACTGCAGCAGATGTAATGTGGGGGTTAACGCCGTTGTACCAGTAGAGGAAGCCCTCCAGGTCTACAACATCGCCAATCTTAAATGCTTCGACTGCTTTGTAAACGTCTGTGTCTTTGCCTTTGAGGTAGGACTCAACAGTGAATGTGTAGACATTCTTTCCGTCGGAAACGTTGAAGTAGAGGTCGTCGCCCCGCTCACCGGAGTTATCCCACTTGTAAAGGAATGCGTAATCCTTTGCATCGCCGGAAACCTTTGAAGCAACCACGACCAGATCCTTGAAGGATGCTTTTGCGTTCATCTTGGCGGCAAGTTCTTCGGTGCCGAGGAGAGCTGTTACATCAACAGGTTCTGCAATATAGGTGCCCTCTTCGATTTCAAATGTTGCGTCGATGATTTCGATTTCGCCTGCCCACTCGGACTTATAACCTGTAACTTTGAGCTTTGTTCCGGGGACAAGCTTTGCAGCGTCCTCTTCGGAGCAAGCCATGTTGTAAAGGAAATAAGCGCCGGCGCGGTCAGCGGCGTATACAGTGATTTTGTTGTCCCACCACGACTGATGGTCCTGAACATATACTTCAACAACTACCTGTGAGTCATTGGCGGCGGCAATGTATTCCGCATATGTCATAACTCCCTCGGATTTGGTGTCGGGGTCATCCGGCTTCTCGGTGGGCGCAGGTTCTGCGGTGTTCTCGGGAGCGTCGGTTGTGGACGGTGCCTTTGTAGGCTCTGTTGTCTCGGTATTGTCGTTAGTGCAGGCGGCTATGCCGACAAGCATCAAAATCGCCATTAATATAACCAATATTTTTTTCATTCTGTTTTGCCTCCGTTTCATTCATAAATGAACTCTTAAAAACAAATGTGTGCGGGAAACCCTACACTTTTGGGAGTATACATCATTTGCGAGAGCTTTTCAAGCGTTTCTTTGCAATCACGGACACGCCAAAGCCAATACCTATGGCAATCCACACACACGCCAATGTCACGAGGAGCGCAACAGACTCTGCGGGAAGCGGTCCGGAGCTGTTTGAGGTCTTGGCGATGTCAGACTTTTTCTCCGAAAGATCAAGGTTGTGAAGCTTAATCAGCTTGTCGTAGATATCGTCAATGGCCTTGTCGTCCATGGTCTCTCCCCTTCTCACGCCCTTGACGGCATATTCGATGAGGTTGCCGGCGGCGGATCTCAAAGCCGTGGAGCCGTCAAAAACCGGGGTTATAAACGAGTTGTCGATATTGGCGAGGAGGAGCTTGGCGGCATCAATCTTAACGCTGTAGAATTCCTTGCTGTCTTCGTCAGCAGAGTTCAGATAATCGATGTATGCGGGGTCGCTGTGGGCTTTTTCCGTAACCGGCACGTAGCCCTCGGTTTTCGAGTAGGCTATCTGCACGTCGTTGGTGAGCAGATACTGCATGAAAAGCCAGGCGGCCAGCACCTTCTCGTTGTCGCCGTTGTTGAAAAGACAGAGGGACGGCCCCTGGGAAATCATCTGCGGGTGCTCGGCGTCAAACTGGGGAACGGGTCTTACCACCGTCTCGAATATTCTGATTTCACTTTCATGAATGTCCGAGAGAGGCGACTTTGAGCCAATCCATGTGGCGCCGGCGGTGGAGTCGATGGCGAAAAGACACTTGCCCGCGTTGAAATAGTTGCCCGGGTAGCTGGATATTCCGAAGGTGGAAAAGGCTCTCGTCTTTCCGTGGGCCGCTATCTCCTTGAGCAGCTCCCTGGTGGTGTCGTTGAAGATGTAGATGTTTCCGTTCTCGTCCGAGTAGCCTGCATTCTTCTGCTTCAGCATGGTTATCATCATGTTGTCGGTGGACTTGTAGATGCAGGGGATCATGACGTTCTGGCCGTTAACTTTGTAAAGGTCCGTGTTCCCAGGGTCCTTTTCAAGAGCTTTTTCGGACACCTCCCAGACCCAGTCCCAAGTGGGGACATCAGGTATCTCGTAGCCCATAGCCTCAACATAGGTTTTGTTTATGTAAAGAGCCTCCGTAGATCTCATGTAGGGCAGCGCATAGAGAGTTCCGCCCACATAGCACTCCTTGAGAAACTTTTCCACAATTTCGTCCCGCTTTACGGTCTCGTACTTCACCTCGCTGCCGCCAAGGCCGTAGCGGCTGTCATTGGCGAGTTGCTCAAGAGGCACGACAACGTTCTCACCCGTGAGATAGGTCGCGATGTGGTCTGGGTACGTTATGCACACGTCCGGCGTCGTTCTCGTGGCAATGTTTGTCCTCACGTCGTTGAATATCTGGCCGTAGTCGGAGTATGACTTCATGCTGACCTTTATGTTCGGGTAGATTTTCTCAAACTCGTCAATTGCGGACTGGTATATCTTTTTCTGGGTGATATTGCTGTCGTTCTTTGCCCAGAATGTTATCTCATATGATTTATTATCGTCAAAAGTGATGGGCAGGTCGAAGGAGTCCACATGCCTTGCCCTGTGGCAGCCGGCAAGAGGCAGCGAAAAGGCGCACAGAACAGCCGCGAGAATCAACACGCCAATGAATTTAACGAAACGTTTTCTCATCCCTTGGTGCCTCCTCTCGAAACGCCCTCCATAATCTTTCTTCTGAAGATCAGGAACAGTACTATAAGCGGTACGGATATGATTACCACCGCGGCCATCATTGCCGGCACGTTCTCCTTGCCGAATCCGTTTTCCCTTATCTCCTGGATTCCCTGGGATACCAGAAAGTGATCCGGGTCCCTGGTGATGAGCCTGGGCCACACATAGGAGTTCCAGCACTCGATCACCTTCAGGATGATGACGGTGATAATGGTGGATTTCGACATCGGCACCATGATTCTGATCAGGAACTTGAAGTCGGAGGTGCCGTCCACCTTGGCGGCTTTGTAGACCTCGTCGGGAACCAGTTCAAAACTCTCCTTGAGGAGATAGATGTAGAACACGGATGTCACCGAGGGCAGTATCAGCCCAAGGTACGTGTTTCTCAGGTTGAGGTCTGTGATGGTCACAAAGTTTGTGATTATAACAAGTTCCGAGGGTATCATCATGAGAGACAGGAAAAGCACGAACACGATGTTCTTGCCCCTGAAGCTGAGCCTTGCGAACGCAAACGCGGCAAGCACGATGACAACGACCATGATTGCGGTGGTCACTATCGCAAAAAACGCCGTGTTGAGAAGGTATCTCGGAAGCGGCACGCTGCTGTCGCCAAAGAGACTCGAATAGTTCGCAACCGTCCACGTCTTAGGCACAATCGCGGGCGTAATCTCCGCGCTGTAGGAGCCGTAGCTCTTGAACGACGTGATTATCATGAAGTAGAAGGGGAACAGCACCATTAGAGCCCAGAGCGCGAGCATGAAGTAGACGCCCGCTTTTCCGGCAATACCGCCAAACGTATACTGTTTTTTCAGATCTTTTGGATGTCTGTCACGCACGGCCGCCACCCCCTTTGTAAGTCAGTTTGTTTCTCACAATGAGGTTTATAACCGTTATTGTTAAGATTATGAAGAAAAGTATCAGCGCCGCCGCAGAGGCGTAGGACGGGTATCCGCCGCTGTCTCCGTAGAGCTTGTCGTAGACGTAGCCCACAATGGTATTCATTCCGGCCTCGTTCAGCTTTGTTCCGAAGAGAGCCACCGCGTCGCTGTAAGCCTTGAAGGCGCCGATGAAGCCTGTGATGAACAGGTAGAAAAGCATTGGCGATATCATGGGCAGCGTGATGTGGGTGAAGGTGCGGAATTTTGAAGTGCCGTCCACCTTGGCGGCGTTGTAGTAGTCCTTTTTGACTGACGCCAATGCGCTGGTCAGTATAAGAATCTTGAAGGGCAGCACGATCCACACCGTGTAGAGGCACAGCACCAGCATTTTGGCCCAATAGGGACCGTTGATGAAGTCGATTGTGGGGCCCCCGAAGAACCTTATGAATGTGTTAATCATGCCCACGGAGCCCGAGGACTCGTTTTTGTTGAAGAGCATCATGAACACGAGGCCCACCGCCAATGTGTTTGTGACGTAGGGCAGAAAATATACCGTTTGGAAGAACTCCCTCAGCTTTTTGATGGATGAGAGACCCAGGGATATGAGAAGCGCAAGTCCCGTGGAAACAGGCACCGTGATTGCCACCAGCACGAAAGTGTTTTTGAGCGCCTGAATGAAGTACGGATCCCGGAGCACCGTGCTGAAATTGCCGATGCCCACCCCCGTGGCGGTCTGGGATGTTGTCGTGAAGCCCTCCTCGAAGGAATAGATAACCACGTCGATCAGAGGATAAACCATGAACACGACAAGGAACAGTATCGCAGGCAGCAGGTACAGCCAGGCTTTTAAACCAAACTTTTTCATCAATTAACCCTCCGCAGCCCCTGACTCAGCCAAGGTAGATTCGCTCTTCGGTCTTGGCGTCAAACACAAAAAACTTGTTTTTCTTAAACGAGAAGCGCACGGTCTCCGGGTTATCCTCGATTTTGTTCTCAGAGTCCGTAATTGCTCTTATCACGCTTGTCTCTGCGGCACCGTGGGAGGCGACGATCATATAGTCTCTTCCCAGCACGTCGATGGATTTAAAACTGCAGGTGAGCGGACCGTTCTTGTCCGGAATAAGTCCTTCCGGTCTGATGCCCACGTAAACATCTCTGTTTTCGCATCCCGGCACATCCGCCACCGGCTCATCGCCAATGAATACCTTGGCGTTTTCGATTTTCCCTTTAAATACGTTAATTGCGGGGGTCCCGAGGAATTTTGCCACAAACAGGTTTGCAGGGTTGTCGTAGACATTCTGGGGCTTTCCGCTCTGCTGGAAGACACCCTTCTTCATGAGCACGATAATGTCTGAGATGCTCATGGCCTCTTCCTGGTCGTGGGTAACAAACACGGTGGTGATGCCCGTGTTCTTCTGGATGCGCCTGATTTCCTCTCTGGTCTCAAGTCTCAGCCTTGCGTCAAGATTGGAGAGAGGCTCGTCAAGAAGCAGGATTCCGGGATATTTCACAAGAGCCCTTGCGATTGCCACACGCTGCTGCTGACCGCCGGACATATTTCCCGGTTTTCTTTCGAGAAGGTTTTCAATCTGCACGATGCGGGCGGCGTCAAGCATGCGCCTGTTTTTTTCTTCCTTGGTGAGTTTTGCTTTTCCCTTGAGATTACCCAGGGGGAAAAGTATGTTCTTCCTTGCGGACATGTGAGGGTAAAGAGCGTAATTCTGGAACACCATTCCCACGCCTCTTTTTTCCGGCGGAAGCTTAGTCACGTCGTTTTGGTCAAACAAAACGCTGCCCGATGTGGGAGACTCAAGGCCGCAGATAATGTTGAGGAGCGTGCTCTTGCCGCAGCCCGAAGGGCCCAGCAGAGCCACCAGTTTTCCGTCCGGAATCTCAAGATTAAAATTTGAGACTGCGGTTACGGGGGATTCTTTTTTGCTGTGGGGCGGGAATATTTTGGTTACGCCATCCAGTGTCACTTTCATTTTCAATATCCTCTTTTATTGATATATTAAACAGTTGCCGCGGGCTGCGGCGCTTTTTTATTGGCGATATTTTTGTCGCAAAATTCCGGTAAAAATCACTCTTTTGGAACGTCTTTTTCTTTTACGAAGTAGTGACGGGCAATCCAGCTGGAAAGTCCTTCCAGACCGGGGTAAACGATTCTTTCGCTTATGTTGAGCTGGTCCAGCATGTCCCGGAGACGCCACCTGAGTTTACCGTCAATCACATACTTCACCGTGTTTGAAGTTTTCTCGTCAAGGAACTGCTCCACGTCGGAGATGCCCATGGGAACGATTGAAAGGAACGAGTACTGATTCACTATGCGCTGCTCTATGGACGGAGGCTCGATGACCACCATGGAATCCCCTCTCATATCCATGTCGTACTGCTCAAGGCTGTCGGTGACGCTGCTGAGAGTTTTAACGGAGAATATGCTGGTGGTGGACTCGTTCAGGGCTTTTTTGTATCTGTCGGGGAGAAGCGAATGTATCTCTGGCATGTCGATGCGCCAAACAGCGCAGTCGTGGTCCTCCATCTTGTCCATATCGATCTCGGTGGCCGCAAAATGGAGCGCCACAAGGGCCGAGTGGGACCAGTCGAGAAGCCTTGTGGGGAGCCCGTAGTGCTGGCCGAGTATCATCTGCATCCAAACGGACTGCTCCACAGAGGGGTCGTTCAGCACCGCATATTTTTTGAAATTGTTGAGAATGGCGGGTTCAAGCTGCTTCTGAAGATGTTTGCAGTTTCTGAAAAGGCTCGTGGTCATACGGTAATCCGCATCGGGGACGCCCCTGTAAACATACATGCTGCGGTACCTGTCAATTTCCTTGCGGTAGTTCTGATCCGCAATCAGTGTCATCAACTCTTCTGTTTTGGTGATTCTGATAACTTTAATCATGCGCCTTCGCCCTCCTTTTCGGAAAAACCTCCGACAAATCAATTATATACTTTCGCCAATTGTTAATTCAACACATAAAAACGATGACCCGGGATACCTCCGCAGGTCATCGCGTTTAATTATTGTTTTTTACCGGGGAATCATTCGTCGTCTGTTTCCTCGAATACGTCCTCTTCCTCTTCGTCGCCGGTTATGTCGCCGTAGAGTTCAGGATCGTCAAGGTCGTCGCCCATTGTGTCGCCGCCCATGAGTTCCTCTTCCTCTTCGTAGAAGTTTCCGTCGCCGTCAACGATTGAGAAGCCTTCCTGTGCAAGAACTTCATCGTCAAAGTCGTTGCCGTAGTTTCCAAGCATCGGTTCGCCGTCATCGCCAAGTTCGGGAGTCTCAATATCGGAAAGAGTCTCGCCTCTCGCGCCGTTGCGCTCCAGCTTTCTGATGTTTCTGATCTCTTCCTGACGCTTTTCGTCGTTCTGCTTGTTGATGAGCTCCTGAGCCTTGCGGATCTCGATGACGCACTGAGGAACGTCGCCACTGACTTCAATGTCGTTGTACATCGCCATTCCGGTACCTGCAGGGATGAGCTTTCCGATGAGGATGTTCTCCTTGAGGCCGCGGAGGGGATCGATTTTTCCTTTGATGGCAGCTTCCGTGAGAACCTTTGTTGTCTCCTGGAAGGAAGCGGCAGACAGGAACGAATCCGTAGCAAGGGAAGCTTTGGTAATACCGAGCAGAATCTGAGTACCGACCGCCGGTTCTTTCCCCTCGCGAATCAGCTGCTCGTTGACATCTTCGTACTCCAG
>CACZNV010000082.1 GCA_902782645.1 uncultured Ruminococcus sp.
CTCCTTGTGTGCTTTTAGAAGCACAGTCGGTTATTGTTAGTCCCCTTTCGCGACTTGCGTAAAGAGTCAAAAATCCTGATTTTTGAACTATTTTTGCGTGCGCGACCCCGACGCTGTGCAAGGGCACTGCGAGCGGGGAGCTCGCGCAAAGCAAGTCGCGAGCAATCGTCGCAAGACACCTTGTGTGCTTTTAGAAGCACAGTCGGTTATTGTTAGTCCCCTTTCGCGACTTGCGTAAAGAGTCAAAAATCTTGCGATCCGCCGGCGCGCTTGTTGAATTCATCGGCTAGATAGGCGTTTATGAAGCCGTCGATTCCCCCGTCGACGACCCTTTGAACGTTTGAGTCCTCATAGCTCGTGCGCCTGTCCTTTACAAGGGTGTAAGGGCAGAATACGTAGGAGCGGATGGCGCTGCCGAAGTCGATATCGCTCTGCTCGCCCTTGAGTTCCGACGTGCGCTCCTCGTTCTCCCTGCGCTTGATGTCAAAGAGTTTTGAGGTGAGCATCTTGATGGCGGTCTCACGGTTCTGAGTCTGGGACCTCTCGGTCTGGCAGGAAACCATTATGCCCGTGGGTTTGTGGACGATGCGGCAGGCGGTATCTGTCTTGTTGATGTGCTGTCCGCCGGCACCGCTGGACCTGAAGTAGCTGATGTCCATGTCTTCGGGTCTCAGATCAACCTGAATGGTGTCGTCGATCTCAGGCATTACCTCCACCGATGCGAAGGAAGTCTGTCTCTTTCCCGCGGCATTGTAAGGCGAGAATCTGACCAGCCTGTGGACGCCGTGCTCGCTCTTCAGGAAGCCGTAAGCGTTTATTCCGTTAAACTGTATGGAACAGCTCTTGATTCCCGCTTCGTCGCCGTCAAGGAGATCAAGCACTTTAACTTCATAATCGTGGGCCTCGCCCCATCTGATGTACATTCTCATGAGCATCTGAGCCCAGTCCTGAGCCTCCGTGCCGCCGGCGCCGGGGTGGATGGCAATGATGGCGTTATTGGCGTCATACTGGCCCGTGAGAAGTGTTTCGAGGCGGAGCACTTCAAGTTCTGCGTTGAATTTTTCGATGTCTTTCGCTACGGCTTCGGGAGCGTTCTCGTCGTTCTCCTCGTTTCCAAGGACAATCATGAGCTCAATCTCGTCGTAAAGATCCGAAAGCTTTTGGATTTTATTCAGCTTTTCCTTAAGAAGTTTGATCTCCTTAAGGACCTCCTGCGACTTTGCGGCGTCGTTCCAGAAGCCCGGCTCCGTAGCCTTGTTTTCAAGTTCTTCTACTCTGTTTGACATGCCCTCCGTGTCAAAGTGAATCCCTCAAATCATATAGGTTTTTCTGCATTGAAGGCAGCTGAAGGCTGTATTGATCCAGTTCAAACATATATTATCATCTCCGATATTATGAATTTTTGACTGCGCAGGTTCTGAGTTTCAGCCGGAAACCGCCAATGCAAAATCCGCATTTCCCTACCGAAATCAGCAAGTGCACATTCCGTTTTATTTTATAAAAGATTTATTTTAAAGTCAAGGGCCGGCCGCCTGCGGCGGCCCCCGAATAAGCGCAAAAAAGAACTGCGGGCAAAGGATTCACCTTAAGCCGCAGTTCTTATTGCTAAAGGATCAGCCGGGCCTCAGCGCCGGTGTCCCTGAATCGCTTTCAGCCCTTTATAAGGTTAACTATGATTGCGGTCATGGCAATGGCCACAACGCCGAACACGATACCGAAAACAACTGTCATTCTGGCAAGGAAGGACTCTTTTGTGCTGCCCTTACCGCCAAAGATAGAAGTTTCCGCACCGCCCAGCGCCGATACACCGCTCTCCTTCGAATCCTGAAGAAGAGTAAGGACGACGATTGCCGCGCAAATCAAAAGATATATGATTCCTAAAACGATGGTTATTATTGTTTCAATTCCCATTTTTCTGACACCTCCGGTTAATCAGCCCAGCCATTGTATCACAAATTTCCGACATTTCAAGTACTTTTTTCGCTTTCCTCCTGAATTTTTTCCTTTTCAAGCATCTTTTCCTCGAAATCTTTCTGACGGATAAGGCTTCTGGCGGCAATTCCGGCCTCAACGGTGAGGATGCCGAACACTATTGCTTTTGAGTAAAACTCCGTCATTCCGATGAGGGGCTGAAGGATGTAGACCGGCGGGCGCTGTCCCACCGAGAACCAGTCGAAAATAATCTGGAAGCCGTCGCCTGCGGATGGGCCGCTTGAAAGCTTGGCGATCCAGGCGATCAGGAAAAAGAAGGCGCCCAGCAGTCCGAAGAAGAAAATTCCTCTTAAAAAGGTCTCAAACTTCAGAAACCTTGCGACAATTACCGCAACAAACCACAATGCAGAAACGGCAAAGCCCACAATCCTCAGCGCAAGCCCTATTGGCGTGCCGTCGGCAAGCTGTCCGGTTACCGCAAAGGGTATCGAAATGAATGCATTTATCACAAGAAGGGCCGCTGTCATAAGTCCTGTCTTTATGAGGCGGCTCTTTTTGTCTTCTGATTTAATCAGATTTTTAAAATCGGTTTTGAGATTCATTGGCGGTTGTCACTGCTTCTTTGCGGCGTGGGTTTTGAGGAGACGCCTCATGTAATTTATGTACTGTACGAAAACAATTCCGGGAGCCTCAAGGTCCGCACACCAGCGCTTCACCCACTCGAGGGAAATATAGCCGTCGTAGCCGTTCCTGCGGAGTATGTCGATTGCCTCGGCAACGGGAATGTCGCCCTTGCCGGTCATCTTGTAGCGCACCGCCCTCGTGTCCTCAAGAACCACCGAGTCCTTGACGTGTACATGCCTAATGTAGGGGGCAATGTTTGCATAGGAGTCCTCAATCTTCTCGCCGAAGAATCTGAAGGGGTGGTGAATGTCCCAGAGAGCTGCGAGCCTGCTGTCGCCAACGGTTTCGATCAGCTTGGCGAGTCTCTTTGTGTCGCCGTAGACTCCGTTGGTCTCAAGGAGGAAAACGGTATCGCCAATGTCTTTCGAGCAGGCAATGAAGTCCCTGAGGGCCGCGGCCACCCGGCTGTCGTCAACCTCTCCCTGGGGCATCACGTCCTTATCGCCAAGGATTCTGATGTACTTTATGCCGAACTCCCCGGCGGTCTTGACGTATTTTGCGGCATCGCTTCTCATTTTTTCGTCTGCAGCGCCGTCGCTTCCGTAATCTCTGACGCAAATGCCGGATGTCAGGCAGGGGATCGAAACACCGAGTCTTTTGAGGGACGCAAGGGTCTCATCCTTTTTCGGGGCGGTAAACTCCGGAATGTCAGGCGCAAAAAGCTCCTTTTTCACTCCCCGGATTTCAACGCCGTCATAACCGAGATCCTTTGCGGTTGCAAAAATCTCGCTGAAACTCCAATCCGGACAACCCAGTGTTGAATATGCGATCTTCATAAATCCTCCGTTGGCCTGACAGCCCGGCAGCATCGATTGATTCAGCCTATGGAAGCCTCTTTGGCCTCCTGTTTTGCCTTGGCGGCATTGTAGATGAATTCCACAGCTTCGCCGATAATCTTGTTTTCTTTAAGCTTTGCGAAAGCATCCATAAGGATGTCTTCCTCTTCCTTGGTGAGTTTCTCTTCGGAAACAAGCTTCTCCTGGAACTGTTCTGCCTCTGCAATCATCTCGGTGAGCATATCCTCGAGTTCCACTATGTCCTTCGAGTTGTACTTTGTAAGATCGATTCTGTCGATAACCTCATCTGCATTCACTTCAACTGCCTCTGCGGCTCTTCTCAGGATCCATTTGATGAGAGTATCCGTGAATTCCTTCATGGTGTCGTTCTCATAGGTCTTGCCGATGAGGGAAACTGTGCCCTTCACATCGATCTCCGAAAGGAGCTGTTTAGACGATGAGCTGCTGCCCGATGAAGAGAGCGCATCGTCAGGGAGAACCTCAATAACGTCTGCCGAGAAGGTAAGCACGTCGCTGATGGCCTTGGCGGATGAGGTGTCATCGAAGCAATCCAGCATTCCGTGGATGAGCTCGTCCACCTTGTCATTGCCGGTGATAAGCTTCATACCGAGAGCTGTATCGCCCTCTTTCCACTTTTCCACTGCATTGCCCAGTTCCTCACCGATGATTGAGGTTGTGATTTCGGCGTTTCCGACTTCCTTGGAGATGTCTCTCAAAGCGGTTGAAATCTCGCTGGGCTTAACATCGTTCCTGAGTTTTCCTTTTGAATCAAGGAGTTCAAGCTTACCGAAGGTCTTAGCCATGTTGGACAGTGAGGTGAGCTCGCCTGACAGGGACATGCCCTTTCCGTTTACCGAAATAGACGTGAGGTTGTTGAACATCAAGCGTCCGCCGAGACCGCTGTCCACTGTCTTAAGCATGAACGAACTGTCAAGAGCCGTAATGATGTCGTAGGAAATGGTGAAAGCAGCGGGCTGTTTTCCGTTGTCGTCGCCGGTGACCATACCTGACGCCTTAACAGCTCTCATAACCTCGCCTGAAGTTCTGACCGTACCTGCAACCGGCATAACCGCAACTGTAAAGCAGACCACGGCAAGCAAAAGACCAACGCCTCCTGCGACCCACTTCTGTCCTTTAAAATTGATGATTTCCTTCCTCTTTCCGCGAATCACGGCAAATATTACGATGTCGCCAATGATTTTAAAGATGAAGAAAAGCACCACGAACACAAACGGAGTCGCCAATGCACCCGGCAGCTGCGTCAGAATGTCCACCATACTCTTGTTGTTTTCAAACGAGCCGAGCTTTCCCTCCAATGCATTCATGAGGAGTCCCGACACTGCAGTGCTTACTGCGGGCATCACAATAGCGGTAATGAGCCCTGCCCAGATAAGCGAGAAGGCCACATTCACCACGTGAACGAGGGTTGAAAAGAATCCTCTGGATTTTGATCTGAAAAAGCCGATTACGAGCGCCACAGTGGCAATTATCGCCAATACAACCGTGACAATGAGAGCTATAAGCTGTCCGCTGACGAAGCCTGCGGCATTCGTCACCGGTTCCTGTGTGATCGCACTGCCTCCCAGTCCCTCCAGGAATTCTTCGGGTAAATCAATATTCAAAATCATCTCTCCTTTCATTAACAGCGCAGCGGCTATTGTCTTGCAACACACGGTTTGCCGCAGCATCCGGAAAGCCAAAACGCCGCATTCTGCGGCCGGCACCTTTATTATAACACACACGCTCCGTCAAAATAAATCTTCGGAAGCACATTTTTTTGCTTTTTTCAGGCGCTTTTGCACCTTTTTTGAGGTTTTTTCCAGAAAACCTCCCTAAAAGCAGTCCCGTCAGGCCTGAGTCTCAGGCTCCGGGGTCTCTTCGGTTTCCTCAAAAGGCTGCTCGCCGTAGCCGATCAGCGCCTCTCCGAGCTTCTGTCTCACTTCTGCACCGATCTCCGCGGTGGTCATCTCCGCAACTCTGTCGGCCGGAATAATCTCCAGCACGTCGAGAATAACTTTTGTTCTCTTCCACGGAAAATTGTTTTTGATGTTCTCCGTGCCGACGGTGCACACGACAACAATCGGAACGTGGGCCTTTTGCGCAATCTTGAAAACGCCGTTGTGGAAGCGCAGCAGCTTCAACGTCTTACTTCTCGTACCCTCCGGATAAATACCGAAGCTGACCACATCGTTCTTAATAAGCTCCGCGCACCTGTCAAAGGTTTTGACGGAATTTCTCGCACTGCCCCGGTCTATCGGGAGGAAGCAGCAGCGTCTCACCACTCTGCCGTAGCAGGGCACCTTAAAATTCGAGGGCTTTGAAACATACGAAATCCGGTGTTTTCTGAACTTGTACCAGGCGATTATCGGGTCCCAGTTGGAACGGTGGTTTCCTACGATCAGGAAGCGACCCTTCTCCGGGAGGCTGAGGCCCTTCACTTTTATCTTTGCTCTCGTGAAAAAGAGCACAAGACCCGTCATGCTGTTAAGCACAAATCTGTAAAAACCGCTGTCGGTGTCGTACTCCTTTTTTCTGCCGGTGAAAAGGCCCAGCAGGAAGCCTAAAATGACGCAAAAGAGCACAAAGCCCACTATGCCGCCAATGACAATGAGCACGATTTTCAGTAATAGAAGCCAATCCATTCGGTAATCCTCCGAAGCGCCATCCGGCGCGGGAATTTAACATACAATCGCCAATGCCTCCCCCGCCGCGTTTTTACCGGAGGGCGGAGCCGCATTGGCGTGTTCTTTCTCAGGTCAGCCGGACTTTTCCGGCAAGTAATTTCGGGTAAAAGCCCTTCCGCCGCTCTTGTTCTTAAGTTCAAGACGGAACCAGACCGT
Organism: uncultured Ruminococcus sp.; assembly: GCA_902782645.1. Lineage (GTDB taxonomy): Bacteria > Bacillota > Clostridia > UBA1212 > UBA1212 > UBA1212. The sequence continues at coordinate 6,254 of CACZNV010000082.1, forward strand.
GTCCCGGGGAAGCTCAAGCTCAAATGAGGTCAACTCGTCGCCGTGTGTATGAACAACTGCAGTTGCCCGGGCATCGGTTAGAGCGTAGATTGCGCAGCAGGGTTCGCAGGTTCCCTTGACGATGAGGCCGCCGTTTTCGCTCATGCAGTAGGAGCCGTCAATAAAGGCCGCACCGGTGGACGCGTAGCAGTTTTTCCGCTCCATCGCATCAAGCAGCGCATCGTAAGTGAGCTCCTCCGCTTTGATCATGGTCCAGCCGCCAAAGGAATCCGAATATGGCGAGCTGAGATCCATTGAGGCGTTGTGATTGTCGTCCGTGGCAAGGGGGCAGGCGGAGCCGCCTCTTCTGCAGTACTCTTCATACTCGTAGTCGCCGTAGCCGTCGGACATTTCCACCTCGCAGCCCGTGTTGAAAACCTCAAAGCCGAAAAGGCCCTTGAGAGGCACAAAATCAGCGGCTGTCTGGAAAGACCAGCGGGGGTGGTTGTAGGAGACGAGGAAACCCGCCGCATTGGCGTCATCTATTGTTTTTTGAACCTCTTTCACGCCGTAAACACGGTCAAAAGGTATGAATTCAGTCCTGTTTTTATCCTTCGAGAAAAAGTTCAGGTGGTAGACGGACACGCCGCCCCAGCCTCTTATGCTCATATCAGAGGGCTGATTGAAGTCAATTTCAATGGAATTGATGGCTATAAAGCTGTCGTCGGACAGTTCGTTGTGGGGTGTCAGCGTGTTGTGGTCGCTGAAAGCCACGGCGCTGTAGCCCTGAGCTTTGTATGCCTCTTTTATAGTCTCAACGGTAAATCTGCCGTCCGAAAAAGTTGAATGGCAGTGGAGATTTGCTTTGTAAAACCTTCCGTTTCCCGGGAAAAGAGGTATTTCTTTCATTTTCTGTTAGCTCCCTTCATACTCCACCATAGGAATATAATCACCTGTCCGGGGACCCCCAGCAGGAAAACGTACCAGAAACTTTCCGCGAAAAAGACAAACATGGATGTGTAAATCGCGGCAAGGAGGGACCACAAAAGTACTGTGATTGAAACAAATCGCAAAGACCTGCCGAACCAGACGCTCACGAGGACCAGTGAAACTATGGCCGAAACAGGTACGGCGTATACGAAGGAAAGCCACGCGTTGTGGGCGGAATGCTCAAAAAACTGCCAGACTATAAAAGTGATGACAGCAATGAACCACACGAGAACCAGGCTCATAAGTGTTATGACAATGCGGGTGCGTATCCTCTGTTTTTTCTCGGACGCACGGGTAATCGCCGCCTCTTCCTCTCTCTTCTTGTCAAAATCCGACAGGGGCTCGTAGACAAGCGAGTCCATGGTGATGCCGAAAATGCTGCAGATTTCCGCCAACGTGCCAATATCGGGCAGCGCCTCGCCGTGCTCCCACTTTGAGATGGCCTTGTCGGAGTAATTCAGTTTTTCCGCAAGCTCAGCCTGAGTCATGCCCGCGGCCTGCCTCAGAGCCAAAATATTACCTGCAACCGTCTCCTTGATATTGTTCATCAGCAGCTTACCTCCAATGGGTTTTGACTGCTAAATTATGCCACATTCCCTGCGGAAATTCAAGGGCCGGCGGCGCTAAAATGGCCCTGCATCATAGGAAAGGGAAGCCGGCCGCACCCCGGGGTTCCCCGCGGGTGCGGCCGGCGCAGTCAGTGCCCGGTTCCAGGGCACTGAGAATTGCTTTTCTGACGGTTGTCAGTCAACCGTCAGCGGCTGTTCTTTAATAATTATATCCGGTCAAAGCCTTGATTATTGCGGTTCCGAGCTCGCTCAAACTCGTCTTCTCATAGTTTGCCTTATCGGACGGAGCAGCCACCTTGTCGGATGTGGGTATGATGGTGATTTCGCATTCGAAATCCATACCGCCGGAAGTCATTTTAAATTTTTTCTGCACGCTGTAGTCGTTCTCGCTTTCGAACATGACCACATATGTCAGGTCCTCAAGATCCGAATCTTCTATATTCGAAATCTTGATGTTTCCTCTGCTGTCAACGGATACCAGGCAGACCGAGTCATTTATGATATCAAGAATTTCCTGAATGGAGAGGCCGGTGTTTCCGTCCGAGGTGAAATAGGATTCTATCTCATCTGTTTTGAACCCTTCGGAATAAATTTTCTTTACAGTATTTTTCCCTGTCGAATCAGGAACCTTGGTTGAAAGATATACCTCGGCTGTGCCTGTGTCGGCAAACATTTCTATGGTGCTCTTCTGACCTCCGCCGTACACGCCTGCCTCTTTGAGTATCTGAATCTCATCCTTGCTGAGTCCCTTGTAGGAGTACTTCACATCGCTGTCCATCTTAGCATAGAGCTTAATCGATGCAAGATTGGAAAAATCATATTTCTGAACAGACTTGGAGTCCATCGATACGGTTATCGATGAACTGTCCGACATCTTTCGAGTCATCTTTCCTTTGACAACACCCTGGAAGAGCATATTGCGCTTCTGAACGGTTTTCCCTTCGAGAGTCTCGTTGTTCATAACGGCATTCTGAACGGCCACCAGTTTTTCGATTTTCTTTACCGCTGTGGCTTTCTGCTCTTCGGTGGCTTTCTTGAAGTTGCCGCTGAATCTTCCGCCTCCTCCGGAGCATCCCGCCAGCAACGTAAGGAGCATAGCAAGAGTCAGAACCAGGCACAATACAATTCTTTTTTTCATAATAATCCTCCCATGTTTTTACAATATTCGGCTGAACCGATTGAATTATCCGAATTATAGTATAAAATCAGCCTTAAAACAACTGTTTTCTCTATTGCACGAAGATAGATTTTGTGCTATTATTCCGCGGGTTTTCAAAACCCCCAACCTGCGGGGCTCTTTTGCTCTGCCGGAATCAGTGTTTCAGAAGAAGGATTGGCTATGGCGGCCGCATGGATCCTTGGCGCATCCACATGCGCATCGATGATCTTATCAATATTGTTTTTCCCGAGGATTCACATTGGAAAGCTGAGGGCGGATTCCTACTGGATCATAACCCTCATAGGCGCGGCGCTGGTGCTCCTCACAGGCACGGCAAGGATTGGCGATGTTCTGAAAGAGCTCACAGCGGACACACCCATAAACCCGCTGAAAATACTTGTGCTGTTCATCTCCATGACGGTCCTTTCGGTGTTCCTTGACGAGGTGGGTTTCTTTTCGTACATTGCCGCCAAGACCCTCAAGGCCGCAAAAAGCAGCCAGTTCACCCTCTTTTCGGTTCTGTACGTCACCGTTTCGGTGCTCACCGTTTTCACATCCAACGACATAATCATACTCACATTTACGCCTTTCATCTGCTACTTTGCGAAAAACGCCAAGATAAGTCCGGTGCCCTATCTGTTTGCGGAATTCATTGCCGCCAATACATGGAGCATGGCCCTCATCATCGGCAACCCAACAAACATCTACCTCTCCACGGCGGGAGGCATTGGCTTTGCGGAATATGTGAAGGTGATGATTCTTCCGACGTTGGCGGCGGGCGTTGTCTCTTACCTCACGCTGATGCTTCTCTTCAGGAAAAAACTTTCCGAAAAGATCACCCCCTCAAAGTGCGAAGGGGCCATCAAAGACAAGCCGCTCCTCATCACAGGTCTTCTTCACCTGGGGCTCTGCACGGTGCTCCTTTCCGTCAGCTCGTATATCGGTTTTGAGATGTGGTACGTGGCCCTGGGATTTGCCCTCAGCCTCTTCATCTGCACCATGATCTTTTCCGCGGCAAGAAAAAGAAAGCCCGAGGAACTGGGAGCCTGCCTAAGGCGCGCCCCCTGGCAGCTGATACCCTTCGTGCTTTCCATGTTTGTAATTATCCTCGCCCTTGAGGAGAACGGGGTCGTGGGCAGTATTGCCGGATTTTTAGGTCAGGATCACACCGTCTTTAAATACGGCGCCGCCTCTTTTCTCTCGTCCAACGTAATCAACAACATACCCATGAGCGTGCTTTTCAGTTCCGTCGCGGGCACCCTCGAAGGCACCGCAAGAACAGGCGCAATATACGCCTCCGTGGTGGGTTCCAACATAGGAGCTGTTCTGACGCCAATAGGAGCCCTTGCCGGCATGATGTGGTCATCGATTCTCAAGAACCACGGCGTCAAATTCTCGTTTGTGAAGTTTGTGAAGTACGGTGCCGCGGCGGCCGTGCCCACCCTTGCCGCGGCGCTGCTGGTGCTGTCGCTGACAGTGTGAGCAAATCAATTATTCGAAAACAGCCAAAAATGAGGCCGGGGTTGTGTTTTCCCCGGCCTCCGCTTTTGTAACTTGCGTAAAGAGCCAAAAATCTCGATTTTTGAGCTATTTTTGCGTGCGCGACCCCGAAGCTGTATGTATATACTGCGAGCGGGGA
>CACZNV010000083.1 GCA_902782645.1 uncultured Ruminococcus sp.
ACCACGGGGGCCCTGCTGCCCGCTTCGGAGAGCATTCTGAGAAGCTTTTCGGAGAAAGAGACGTTGCCCTCCCTGAACTCCGCTTTATCTTTGGGTCTGTTCACACCGGCAAGATGGAACACAAAATCAGCCTTCCCGCAGAAAGCCCTGAGTTCCTCTTCGCCGTTTCCGACGTCGTATTCATAGATGTCTTCGATTGCCAATGAGGGTCTGGTTTTGTCCTTGCCGTCCCTGATATTCTTCAGGTTTTCGCAAAGATTCTTTCCGATAAACCCCTTGGCGCCTGTGACAAGTATGTTCATATGTCTTTTCTCCAGACCATTTTGTTCACGTAGGAAGTGTAAGACTGAATGATTTTGACCACCTTTGAGGACACATTGACGCCAATGTAATCACTCACCGGTTCGCCCCAGTCCCCATCTTCCGTCATTCTGTGGGCAAGCTTTACCGCGTTCAGAATTCCTGCGGTATCGATTCCCGACAGCACGAATTCGCCGTTTTCCAGTGCCTCCGGCCGCTCAGTAGAAGTCCTTATTGAAACCGCCGGGAAAGGCTCTCCTATCATGGAGAAGAAAGCCGATTCCTCAGGGAGCGTGCCGCTGTCCGAAACCACGCAGAAGGAGTCCTTCTGGAGCTTGTTGTAGTCGGAAAAGCCCATTGGCGGCAGCACCTTCACCCTCCCGTCAAGCTTAAAACCGGTCTCCTCCAGCTTCTTTTTTGATCTGGGGTGGCAGGAATAAATCACCGGCATGTCGTATGTGGATGCCAGCTTGTTGATGGCTCCGAAGAGCGAGAAGAAGTTTTTGTCGTTGTCGATGTTCTCCTCCCTGTGGGCGGAAAGAACGATGTAGCGGCCCTTCTCAAGGCCCAGTTTGCCTAAAATATCGCTTGAATTGATCTTTTCAAGATTGTCGGCAAGTACCTCAGCCATGGGCGACCCTGTGACGAAGATGCGCTCCTTGGCGATGCCGCACTCGTGGAGGTAGTCTCTGGCCCGCTCGGAGTAAGGCAGATTCACGTCCGAAATGATGTCCACGATTCTCCTGTTGGTCTCCTCCGGGAGACACTCGTCCTTGCAGCGGTTGCCGGCTTCCATGTGGAAAATGGGTATGTGGAGACGCTTTGCGCTGATTGCCGAAAGGCATGAGTTTGTATCGCCAAGCACCAGCACCGCATCGGGCATAACCGCCTTCATGAGCTTGTAGGACTTTGCGATAATGTTTCCGCAGGTCTCGCCAAGGTCATCGCCGACGCAGTCAAGATACACATCCGGCGCGTCAAGCCCCAGGTCCTCAAAGAATATACCGTTCAGGGTGTAGTCGTAGTTCTGGCCCGTGTGTGCGACAAGGGTGTCAAAGTGCTGCCTTGCCTTCTTGATGACAGCGGACAGCCTAATGATCTCCGGCCTGGTGCCGATGACTATAAGAAGCTTCAAAGCTCCGTCGGATCTGAATTTAACGTTTTCAAACATATCTTTCACCCGCCAATGCAATCGCAGCTTATATACTTCTGCATTTTTTCAGGCCTTTGCGACGTTGCCGTTCACGTCCTCAGGCGTTCTGTACTCAGGCACTATCTTCATCAAAGTCTCCTTGACATTGATGTCGTCCCCGGTTTCTATGGCTTCCTTAAGCAGACCGAGCTTTGCCTCCACCTCTTTTAAAGTGTGGGGCACATCCCGCTCTATAAATATGAGTTCGTTAGGCGTCTTGTCCAGGTTTTCGGTCTTAAGGAGCAGCTCCTCGTAGAGCTTCTCACCCGGTCTAAGACCTATCTCCTCTATGTCGATGTCCACATATGGTCTCATTCCCGACATGCGAATCATGGTCTCGGCAAGCTCGATAATCTTTACAGGCTCACCCATGTCAAGGACAAACAGCTCGCCGCTCGCCGCCATAGCCCCGGAAATGAGCACCAGGCTCGCGGCTTCCGAAATGGACATGAAGTACCTGATAATACGCTTGTCAGTTACCGTGACAGGTCCGCCGTAGGCTATCTGCTTTCTGAAAAGCGG
>CACZNV010000084.1 GCA_902782645.1 uncultured Ruminococcus sp.
CGCAAAGCAAGTTGCGAGCAATCGTCGTAAGACACCTTGTGTGCTTTTAGAAGTACAGTCGGTTTTTTAGTTTTCTTTCGCGACTTGCGTAAAGAGCCCAAAACTCGTCCGGTTTATAAGTCATAGCCTAAAAGGTTTTGGCTGGCTCGGTCTAACTTCCTGTAATCCGGAATCTCGTAGCGGTTGTCGTTTGAGTCGCGAACCAGGACCCTTCCGTCGTAGAAAATCTTTATGTCGCTGTGGCGGTTCTGAATGGTGAAGGTCACCACGCCCCGCTCGGTCTCCACAGTCCACTTGAGAATGCCGAATTTTTCGGTGCGGTCCACCATTCGCAGGATCTTGGGGATCATGTAGTACTCTTCGAGGCATTTTTCCACAATTTTACGGGACTCGGGCATGAGAAGCGCCACATCGCGGATTACCGCACGCTCTTTGTTGTCCTTGTCGAGAAGGGTGACGTATTTGTTTCCGCCGCTCACGGGAAAGAGCCTGCGGGGCTCAACGTCCTCTATAACATTGCCGTCATAAAAGTACACGTCAAGGCGTGGAATTTCTCTGATTTCGAAACGAGCTTCATCTCCGTCAATATAGATTCTATCCATTTTAACACCCTCCCGTCAATCGAAATTTTCCTGCTCTTTGGAAGCACGGACCTTCTCGGACATCGACTGAATTTCGACGAGTCTGTAGTACTTTCCTTTGAGCGACATGAGCTCCTCGTGGGAGCCGTTTTCAATGATTTTGCCCTGATCCACGACAATGATTTTGTTGGCTTTGCGAAGGGTCGAGAGCCTGTGGGCAATCATGATTGTGGTGCGGCCGCTGATGAGCCTCTCGATTGCCTCCTGGATGAGGTTTTCGGTCTCCGAGTCAACGGAGGCGGTGGCTTCGTCAAAAATCATTACCGACGGATTTTTGAGGACGGCCCTTGCAATGGAAATCCTCTGCTTTTCACCGCCGGAGAGACCGATTCCGCGCTCGCCAAGCATAGTGTCGTAGCCGTCAGGCTGGCGGGCAATGAATTCGTGAGCATTGGCGACGTCCGCTGCGTGAATGACCTCTTCCACAGAGGCGTTGGGCTTGCTGTAGGCAATGTTGTTGAAAACCGTGTCCCTGAAGAGCATGGCTTCCTGCTGGACATAGCCGATCTGGCCGCGGTAGTACTCCAGGTCAAGGTCCCGGATGTTCTTGCCGTCAATCAGAATCTCACCCTCGTAATTGTCGTAAAAACGCATCAGAAGGTTGATGAGGGTCGTCTTGCCGGAGCCCGTTGTTCCCACGATGCCCACAATGTCACCCGGCTCGATGGTAAGATTTATGTCGCTGAGCACCTTTTTGGTGCGGTCAAAGGAAAAGTTGACGTTCTTAAACTCAATTTTACCCTTAATTTCGGGAAGAGTCTCGTGGGTCTCCACTGAAACCTCAGGCTCCGCATCAAGTATGTCGAACACTCTCTCAACAGACGCCAATGCCTGCTGGTAGGAGTCGTTGAGGTATGCGAAGAAGTTTACGGGCCCGTAAAACATTGTGGTGTAGCTGATGAAGGACACCAGAAGACCTGCCGAGATGCCTGCACCGGCAATTACCCAGTGGCCGCCCACCGCCCAAATCAGAAGGGATCCGCAGGTGATGACAAAGGAGATGATGGCGGGGAAGGCGGTTGTAATCCTTGCCGACTGAATGTCCACGTTGTACCATTCCTCGTTGTATTTCTCGAACCTCTCCACAGCTCTCTTTTCTCCTGTGAAGGATTTAACGACACGGATGCAGGGAATGGAGTCTGTGAGTACCGATGTGACCGCTGCCCATCTGCGCCAGATTCTTCTGTAGAAAGGGGCGATTTTGCGTCCGAACCACTTGGCGCCAAGCACCACCAGCGGCACGGGGGCGAGGGAGAGAAGCGTCAGCTTCCAGTCCATGACAAACATGATGACGATAATGCCCACAAGCATAAAGAACTGCACAATGACATCCTGAGAAAGCCTCAGCACAAAGCCGTTGATGGTTGCCGTGTCGCCGCTGATCCTGTTGATGACAGAACCGGTGGATGTTTTGTCGTAAAACTTCATTGGCAGCATCTGGGCGTGCCTGTAAACGTCGTTCCTGAGGGCCTTGATCATCCTGTCGCTGCTGACACGCAGCACATAGTTCCTGATTATGTTCACACTGACGCCAAGGAGATAGGAGCACCCCAGCACCACAACCACGACAATCAGCTGGCGGGAGTTCCGCTGGGGCAGTATCTCATCCACAAGGTGCTTCGTGATGTAGGGCGGTATAAGCGCAAGAAAAGTGGAAAAGGCCGAGAGCAGGAGGCAGATTATGAGCCTCGGGGCTTCCGGCTTGATGTATTTCATGAGTTTCTTGGCGATTTTGCCCTTGGATGCGCAGTTGATGCACTCCGCACCGGGCCTCAGAAGCCTTCTTCCGCAGCGGGGGCACACGCAGAGAAGCTTCTCATAGGTCGCCTCCACGACGCCAATCTGCTCGTCAATATCTTCCCCGCCCGAAACTGCGTTCAGAAAGGCAGCCGCCATGTCGCAGAGCGTCGCAACGGAATATGTAAACCTCAAAGGCGTTTCTTTCGTTCCGTCCTTCTTTGTGATTCGGAGCTGGGAGTTTCCGTACATTCTTTTTACGGAAGCATTTTCGATATCGCCAATGCTCCCTTCCAGCACTCCGCCTTCAAGCTCATCGTCAACGGCAATATATCTCGTCCTCGTCACCGCAAGGGCAGAAACGCCGTAGTTTGCCTTGGCGGTAAGGTCGCACACGATCACAAACAGGAGCTTGTCGTCATCCCGCATCAGCGGCGCAAGCTTCTCTTCAATCGCTTTCGGAACTGTTTTGTTTTTCAGAAAATTCTGCTGGTCCATGAGTCACCTCCGGTCGGCTTTTTAAGGCCGGCGGTATTATAGACAAAGAAAAAGATTTGTCAATCACAATAATTAATAATCCCCTATTTTTAAACGTATTTAAAGATTGCGAGGGCCTTGGCGGCAGACAGAAGGCAGCAGCCCGCAAATTAAGCGGGGCTTACGGAAAAATAGTTGTTGCGGCGGCTCCGCAATTGAGATATAATAACCCGTCGTGTCGCCTTCTTTGAGGGCGGCGGGAAAAAATGAATAAGGAAATGCTGAGAGAGGCTTATGAAAGAAGCCGCAAAAAACGTTTGAACGAGCTTTTGCGGCTTGCGTAAAGAGCCAAAAACGAGAAAGGCATCCGGATTAACGCTGATTTTTGAGCTATTTTTGCTTGAACGAATCCGAAGCTGTACGAAG
>CACZNV010000085.1 GCA_902782645.1 uncultured Ruminococcus sp.
AAGCAAGTCGGGTCTCACCCGCAAAAACAGTTCAAAAATCAAGTTTTTCCCTAAATTTAGTCTTTAGAAGTTACTAAAAAGGCAATGTTTGCCCTCCTTTCAGATTTTTCAATTCAAAACAGTTTGATATAAATCTTTTGTTTAAGCTAACGTGCGGCCTCGCAATTGGATATCTGCCTACAGGCAGTCTACTCCTATTCTGTAAGAATGTCAACACAAAAAAATGGATTCGGAGAAGCCGTTAAGTCTTTATATATCTATTTCCGGAAGATCCACGCTCTCCGGGGTTGGCGTCGGTGTGGGCGACGGGGTGGGCGTGGGTGTTGGCGTCGGGGACGGAGTAGGTGTCGGCGTCGGCACGTCTGTCGGAGTTGGGTCCGGTGTCTGGGTCGGCGTGGGAGACGGAGTTGGCGTCGGCGTGTCAGTGGGCCCCGGAGTGAAGGTGTCTGCCGGCGTCTCGGTTTCCTGTACAAAGGTTTCCTCAGGCGTCGCCGTCTCGAGATTTGGCGATGTCGTGGGCGCTTCGGTGATTTCGGGAGTGGGAGAATCCGTTTTTTCGGTGGCCGTCGGCGTCGATGTGCCAATGCCCGGCGTCTGTTCCGCAGGTTTCGGATTGTTGATGCAACCGGTCAGCGAAACCGCCAATACTGCAGCTGCAACGGCTATTGCAATTTTTATTGGTTTTGACATTGCAGCTCTCCTCCGCTTTTGTTTATAAAGGGATTATCCCATTTTTAAACAAAAAAGTAAACCCGCAAAAACAGGTTTACTCTTTTCGAAAGGATATTTAAGTCCTCTTTAAGAAGCTTCAGTTGTTTGAAATATTTCTGTCAATGTAGTCGCAGGCGGCTATTGCGCTGCAGGCGCCGTCCGAACATGCGGCGCTTACCTGTCTTACACGCTTGGTTCTGCAGTCGCCGGCCACAAAAACGCCCTCGCTGCGGGTCAGTCCGTCCTCGCCCGCCTTGAGATAGCCCCATTTGTCCGTCTCTGCAACGGTTGTGAAGGGGCCGTTGACGGGTTCGAGACCTATTGCCGTGAAGATTCCATCCACATTCAAAGTTTCGATTTCGCCCGTTGCAACCTTTTTGACATCGAGCCCCGTCAATATGTCGCCGCCGTTTATCCGGTCAACCACGTAGCCCAGCTTTATTTCCACGTTGGGTGCAGCCTCAAGGATCTCAACAAGTTTTTTCTCCCCCGTAAGGAAGTCAAGGTTCTGGACGATAATCACTTTTCTGGAAGTCTTTGAAAGGAGCACCGCCTCCTGGAGAGCACTGTTGCCGCCGCCAATGACAGCCACGTCTTTTCCCTCGTAAAAAGCTCCGTCGCATATTGCGCAGAAGGAAATACCGTTGCCGAGGAAGTTGTCCTCACCGGGCACTTTGAGGAGCCGGTGTCTCACGCCCACGGCAATGATAACTGTCTTTCCCTCGTAGCTTGAAAAATCGGTTACAACCTTTTTGACCCCGTTTTCCAGCAGCTCGATTCCGGTCACTTCCTCCATGGCAAATTCAGCGCCCTGGGCGCCGGCCTGTTCCACCATGTTTTGGGCAAGCTCGCTGCCGGAAATACTCACAAAGCCCGGATAATTCTCTATTTTAGGGGAAAAAGTCATCTGCCCGCCAAAGTTTTCTTTTTCTATGACAAGCACAGTTTTACCGAGTCTCAGCCCGTAGATTGCAGCTGTGAGTCCTGCGGGGCCTCCGCCAATAACTATAATATCGTACATAAAAACTCCTTTTGCCCTGTTCCAAAAATCGGAGAGCCGGCCTTTTTGATTTCCGGCCGGTTCTCCGTTTTTTCGATCCTATGCCGGAGGCACAGGATTCTTTTTAAGTTCTGACTTTCCTGATGTAGTCTCTGACACCTGCAACGCCCACATATTTAGCATCTCCCACAATGAGAGTCGGAGCGGCCTTCAGTCCCAGAGCCTGTGCCACATCCCTCTCATCCTCAACGTAGTGCTTTTCGAAGGGAATCTCGTTCTCGTTGAGCATCTTGGAGGCAGCTGCGCAGTTGGGGCAGGACTTGGTGGCAAACATGATGACTTTGTCCTTCGGGAAGTCGCCCGTGATGGGAGCAGCCTTCGCTTCTTCTGCTGCGGGTTCGGCCTTGGTGGCCTCCGGAGCCGCTTTTTGAGGCTCGGTTTTCTTAACGGTCTCTTTTGCGGGCTTCTGTTCGTCGCCGCCCACGTTGATCTCAGGATATCTGTCGTACTGCTTTGAGACGACGTCGTAGACCTTGCGGTCTTTGAATTCCTGAGCCTTGCCGTCGTTGAAGTTCTGGACAGGTCTGTAGTAGCCTGTTATGCGGCTGTAAACCTCTGTGGGCTTTCCGCACTCGGGACATACATACTTCTCGCCAACGATATATCCGTGGGTCTTGCAGACCGAATATGTAGGAGAAAGCGTATAGTAGGGAAGCTTGTAGTTCTCGGCAATCTTTCTGACGAGATTGGCGGCAGCCTGCCAGTCAGGCAGCTTTTCTCCCAGGAATGCGTGGAAAACGGTTCCCGATGTGTAAAGGGTCTGGAGCTCGTCCTGGATGTCGAGAGCGGAATAGATGTCCTCCGTATAGCCGACAGGAAGGTGGGAGCTGTTTGTGTAGTAGGGAGTGCCGCAGTTCTTGCTGCTTGCCGTGATGATGTCGGGATATCTTGCGACGTCGTGCTTGGCGAATCTGTAAGCGGTGGACTCGGCGGGGGTTGCCTCGAGGTTGTAGAGGTCGCCGTACTCTTCCTGGTAGTCGGAGAGGCGCGACCTCATGTGGTTGAGGACCTGCTTGGTGAATTCCTGAGTCTTCGGGCTTGTCATGTCGGCCTTGATCCAGCGGGCGTTGAGGCCGGCCTCGTTCATACCGACAAGGCCGATGGTGGAGAAGTGGTTGTCGAAACTGCCGAGGTATCTCTTTGTGTAGGGATAGAGGCCCTCGTTGAGAAGCTTCGTAATAACCGTTCTCTTGATGTGGAGCGAGCGCGCCGCAAGGTCCATAAGCCTGTCGAGACGTGCATAGAATTCGCCTTCGTTTGCGGAAAGATATGCAATCCTCGGCATGTTGATGGTGACGACGCCAATGCTTCCCGTGCTCTCGCCGGAGCCGAAGAAACCGCCTGATTTCTTCCGGAGCTCTCTGAGGTCAAGACGCAGTCTGCAGCACATCGAACGCACGTCCGAAGGCTCCATGTCGCTGTTGATGTAGTTTGAGAAGTAAGGGGTTCCGTACTTGCTTGTCATCTCGAAGAGAAGCTTGTTGTTCTCTGTGGGAGACCAGTCGAAATCTCTTGTGATGGAATATGTGGGGATGGGGTACTGGAAGCCGCGGCCATTGGCGTCACCTTCGATCATGATCTCGATGAATGCCTTGTTGACCATATCCATCTCTTTCTGAACATCCTTGTACTTGAAGTCCATTTCTTTACCGCCGACGATACAGTTCTGCTCGGCAAGGTCAGCAGGAACCACCCAGTCCAGAGTGATGTTGCTGAAAGGAGCCTGTGTACCCCAGCGGGAAGGTGTGTTGACACCGAAAATAAACGACTCGAGGCACTTTTTAACGCCTTCGAAATCCAGCTTGTCCGTTCTCACGAAAGGAGCGAGGTATGTATCAAAGGAGGAGAAAGCCTGAGCGCCGGCCCACTCGTTCTGCATGATACCGAGGAAGTTGACCATCTGGTTGCAGAGAGTGGCAAGGTGCTTCGCGGGAGCGGAAGTGATCTTTCCGGGGACACCGCCAAGGCCTTCCTTAATGAGCTGCTTCAGCGACCAGCCTGCGCAGTAACCCGTGAGCATGGAGAGGTCGTGAAGGTGAAGGTCGGCGTTTCTGTGAGCGTCGCCGATTTCCTTGTCGTAAACCTCAGACAGCCAGTAGTTTGCGGTGATGGCGCCGGAATTGCTCAGGATGAGACCGCCAACCGAATAAGTAACGGTCGCATTCTCCTTCACACGCCAGTCGTTGACCTTAAGGTAATCGTCAATGATAGCCTTGTAGTCCACAAGCGTTGTTTTTACATTCCTCAATTTCTCATGCTGACGGCGATAAAGTATGAACGCCTTTGCAACGTCAGTATACCCTGCCTGGATAAGAACGGATTCAACACTGTCCTGAATATCCTCAACGGCAATAAGATCGTCCTTTATCTTCGGTACGAAATCTGCTGTAACCTTCAGCGCGAGAAAATCGATGATGCTTGAATTGGTATTTGTCTCACATGCCTCAAACGCAGACATGATCGCATTCGTGATTTTTGAAATATCAAAATCCACGATTTTATTGTTTCTTTTCCGTACTCTGTACATAGTCGATTTCCCCCTGTAAAATCAAGTGCTGACCGATTATATCACACCAAAGAGAGACCTGTCAATAGCCAAATTACAATATTTGGTAAAAAAAATCATTTTTCTTCGGATTAGACACAATATGTAGTTTTTGCTGGAATTTGCGTAAAAAAGCGAAAGTTCTGACAAAAACGGGCGCGAGATCGCGCCCGTCCGCCTCTTCCGGGCCCGGTTCCGGGCCCTATATGTTGTGTCTCCGGGCGGCCTGCGGCCGCCCCCAAACGGTTTGTGAATCACATACCTCTTATCGCGGTTTCGGGTATAAAAGCCCTCGCCGCCTCAAGCAGTTCCCGCGCCTCGTCGGGGCTGAAAGCCTCCAGTGCGGAGCCGCCGGTTCTGTTGGCGAGTACGTCGCCGGAGTCCACAAACATCTGTAGAAAATACTTGCTGCCCGGCCCTATTTCAGCCGCGATTTTACCGATATCCTCTTTGGTGTGAATGCCCTTGACGATGGTGGTCCGGAACTCGTGGTCCACGCCGGACTCCTTTATATATTTTATACTGCTTTTGAAAGGTCTGAAATCGATGCCCGGAATGCCTGCGGCCTCGCCGTACTTTTCGGGGGAATGCTTAAAATCCATGGCCACGTAATCCACAAGATTCCGGTCCAGCAGGCTCTTAAGCCTCTCCGGCATGAAACCGTTGGTGTCAAGCTTCACCGCAAAACCCTTTTCTTTAATCTTCGCAATAAAATCGCCTATATCCTTCTGGAGCAGCGGTTCGCCGCCTGTGATGGCTATGCCGTCAAGCAATCCCTTTCTCTTGTCAAGAAGCCTGAATATCTCCTCTTCATCCACAAGGGGTTCCTCGTCGAAGGAGTATTCGCTCCCGTCGGTCTCTCTGCCCTTCTCGCCAACCACAAGGCTTGCGTTGTGGCAGAAAGGACACCTCAGATTGCAGCCGCAGGTAAACACGGTTGCCGCGGTTCTTCCGGGGAAATCCAGCAATGTCAGTTTTTGAAGCGCTCTGATCTTCATTTATATTCCTCTCATTCTATGCCTGCGAGCCTCACGGCCGCGTCAAGCACCTCGCCCACTTTGTCCCTTGAGATAACATTGGCGTTGACGTCAAAGTGAGTTTTCTGGCGGTTAATAAGGACAAGCCTGTTGCCCTGATAATACCTTACGTATGAGCTTGCCGGATAGACCGAAAGCGAAGTTCCGCCTATGATGAGCATATCCGCCTTTGTAATCGCATCCACTGCCGCATCAGTCACATCCCAGTCAAGCTGCTCCTCGTAGAGAGTCACCCAGGGCTTGATGATTCCGCCGCACTTTTCGCATTTCGGCACCCCCTCCCGGTTCTTTCCGTCGCCGAACACATCACCAATGGAATAGATTCTGCGGCAGTCCGTGCAGAAATATTTTGAGATAGTTCCGTGGAGCTCGTACACCTTTTTGCTCCCCGCCATCTGGTGCAGCCCGTCTATGTTCTGGGTCACCACCCCGGACAGTTTTCCGGCCTTCTCGAGCTTTGCCAGGGCATAATGCGCCTTGTTGGGTTTAACGTCGCCGCCAATGAAATACTTCCTGTAAAAGTCGTAAAAAGTTTCGGTGCGGCTGAAGAAAAAGGAGTGTGAGAGTATGGTTTCCGGTGAAACCCCGTACTCTTTCACCGTGTTGTAAAGGCCGTCCTCGCTTCTGTAGTCCTTTACGCCGCTCTCCGTTGAAACCCCTGCGCCGCCAAAGAAAACTATCCTTGACGATGCCTTTATTAACTCGGCAATTTTATCCGCATTCTCCGGAATGCTATCTTTTGGGAACAAGCCGCCTTCTCCGGTCATACCGCAAACCCCCTTTAACCTTTTTTGTCGCTGATTACCGTAAAACCTTCAAAAATATCAGCTCCGCCGGCAATAACTTTGAACACCTTTTCGGTCACATTGCCCGAGGTGTCCGTCGCCACCGCCTTGACCTCAAACGTGCCTTCGTTCAAACGTCCCAGACTGTCAAGCGCCCCCTCCTGCCACTCATAATACACGGACTTGAGGATCGTGTCGTCCCCCGCCGCACCTCTCATCTGCGGTACGGTGCCGGCAATGCACTTAATAGTGTCCGTCCCCACCGAAATGTAGGGAGGCACAGTGTCCGGCGGCAGTATTTCCGCATCAATCTTTTCCTCAGTCACATTGCCGAATCCGTCAGCAGAAGAAAGTACAAGCTTGCACTTCGTTCCCGCCGCAGGGAAGCCGTCATCGTCAAGGGCAACGCCTTCCTCCCAGCTGTATTTCAAAGGGCAGTAGCGCTTCTCGTCGAAGTCCCATGCCTTGGCGTCAAATATTATCTCCGACCCTTTCGGAACCTTCATGACCTCCGGTCCGCTGTATGTGATATCCGGTCCCTTGTGGGTGTTGTCCATGAAATTCAGGGATATGAAGTCGATGTAGAAGTTTCCCTTGCCGGCAGAGCGCCTCACGCTCACTTCAAAAGCCTGCAGAATGCCGTCGTCGTCCGCCAATGTCATGAGAGCGTTTTCCTCGCCTCTCATTTGTTTTGCATCCGAGGTGATATTTGTTCCGTCCGGATGCAGCACCACGGTGTTCCAGCGGTCGGTTCTCGAACTCACATCGTACCTCACAACCTGGTGGTCCGTGGCTCCGGGATACACGATTCTGACCTCCGGATAGTGGCTGTCCCCTGTGGTGATGTCGCCGTCCGTCGACTCAACGTAAACTCTTATGCTTATACTCTTCAGGGTGTGCACGTTGATGTTGGCTTCGCTGAAATCAAAAGCCACGCCAAGGTTGCCTCCCGGGTTCATTGTTATAACATGTCCGCTGTACCCCTGGGGCACATTCGCCGCCTCGGCCTCTTCAGCCGTCAGTACCTTCAAATTGGAGCTTGAGAAAGCGCTCACGCCCTTGATTTTGCCGGAAATCTTGCAGGGACCGAACTCGCCGCCGTAAAGGACCTGACTTTCCCCGCCGCCCTCCTCCGCGGTTCCGCTTCCTCCGCAGAAAGCAGTAAACGCGAGCAGCGCCGCCGTAATGATTGCCGTGACCCTCCGGGCCTTCCTGTTGTTAAACAAAGCCGTTCTTTTCATCGCTCAGCCCTCCAGGATATTGGCCTTGATGGCCTTGATTTCTTCTTTTGTGACGCCAATGTCAATCAAAAACTTTTCAACGTTCTGTCTGAGGCTGCCGTTTGAGTACTCTTTAAGCCAATTTATCATCGACAGCAAGCCGTAGGAAAGGTCGCTGGCCTTTCCCTCCGTCAAGCCGTTGGATCCGGCAACGGAAAACACCGACGCAAGGTAGTCCTTCATGATATCCTCATCGGAGACGCCGGCAATCATCTGAATAAAGAATGCAAGGGTTCCGGTTCTGTCCCTTCCAATGGCGCAGTGGAAATATATCGGGTAGTTATCCGGGTCTGCGAAAACCTTGATTTCCTTGGCAAGTTCCGCCTGATATTCGGGGAGATCGATTCCCATATCGTTGTTGATGTAGCAGGGAGCCTTGACGCTGACCACGTTTATATTCTTTCTGAACACCGAAAGCTCGGTTCCGGTCCTGAGGTCAATCTCGGTTTTTATGCCTAATTTTTCAAGAAAATCCGCTTTGCCCTGCTTGGTTACGCTGTCCACCGCAGCGCCTCTGTAGATGATGCCCTGCCTGACTCGCTTTCCGCCTTCGCCCACCTTGCCGCCAAGGTCTCTCGTGTTCGAAACACCGTCAATGTAAACCGTCCTGATGTAGTTTTCGGTTTTGAAGCTGAAAAGAACCGACGCAAGGACCTCCGTTCCTTTCACCGCAAACACCTTGTAGTAATAAGTCTTTCCGGCAAAGAGCTCGCTGACCTCCACATAGTTGTCAACGGTCATGAAATAAACCGTGTCGCCGCTCCCAGATATCTCGATGTCCTTCTTCATCGACAGTCCGACAACGTAGTAGTCCGCCTCCTGTTCGCAGGTCCAGCTGATCTTCACGGGAACGGGCTGATAGATGTCAAAGCCTGTCATAAACGGATCTGCCGATTTCGGGTCCTTGTAGGTCGCGTAATAGGTCCTCAGCGATTCGGGCAGAATCGGAACCGTCTCGCCGCTTGAAGGCGAAGCATTGATAATCTTGCCCTTTTCAGGTTTCGCAGCACCTTTTCCGCAGCCGAAAAGAGTCGCGGCCATTGCAAACGCAAGGATCAGGGCAAGCACCCCCGACTTATTTTTCAATACCGTTTTCATCATCTTTCTCCTTGTCTCCGGTTTTCCGTCCGTCCGATCAAAAACGTTCCTGTTTTCGTTCTTCTGCTTTTCACAGGCCCCGCTTTGTGATATAATGAAGGCAACAAAAAAACCGGAGGGAATATTTGCTATGCTATCCGAGAAACAGCTGTGTGAAAAAATCAACGACAAACTGCCCGGCTCTGTTATCAGCGATTTTGTCCCCGGAGATTTCACGGCGATGGTTTTCCGCGACCGTGACTATCCCGACGGCGACGACGTATGCAGAATGTTCCTGCGTGCCGCGGCAAGCTTCAACCTCAAAACAGGTTCGAGAAAAATCTTCTGCGTCCTTACCCAGGGCGGCGAGATTTATTCTCTTCTCCCCATCTCCGAATCTGCCGGCATTCTTTATTCCAAAAGTGCTGAGCTCCTCGTCTGACGCCCCGTGATCTTCGGAAAATGTCAGAACTCCGCACGCGATGAAAGCCCGCTCTGTGTTCAGATTCCCGATCCTATTATCAGCTCTATCGCTCTTTCGGGAGTGATCTGCCCGTTTTTTGACGCAATATCAAAATCCGAGATCATATCTATTATGCCCGCCAGCGTGGCCCTGTTGTAGCTTTCGCACTGTCTTACGTATTTTTTTGCCACAAAATCCCTGAGCCCCAGTTTTTCCGCAATCTCCGGAGGCGAAAGCCGCATCTCCGAGAGGCAGCACACATCGTACAGCGCCTGAAAGTGCTTCGCAATTGACACGATTATATACTGCGGCGCTATCTTGTCCTTCAGCATTGCGTCAAGGCACTCCATCGCCTTGTCGAATTTCTTTTCGACCACCGCATCCGTAAAATCATATATCTTTGCATCGATTGAAAGAGGCGACTCCGCAAGCACAAGCTTCTCGTCAATCGTCCCGCCGGGTACAAGCAATGCAAGCCTGTCCACCTCGTTGTAGAGGCTGAAAAGGTCCTTTCCTATGCCCTCGTACAGCAGTTTTATGGCCTGGGGCGTTATTCCCGCGCCTCCGGCGTTTGCCCTTTTCGTCAGCGAGCTCACCACCTCCGGAAGAGTTCTCAGCGAGCAGTCAAATACCGCGCCGCACTCCTCCGCCAATCTGAACATGGGGGTCGCCTTGTCCGCTTCCGTCTCGAGGAACAGTGCATAGCTGTCCTCCTCGAGTTCCCTCAAAAAATCAAAGCTCTCCGCAACCGCCTTCGTTGCGTTCTTGAAAAGGCCCGAGTTTCTCACGACGGCAACAGTGGTCTCCGCGAACAGGAAAGACGACTCAAGCTCGCTTCTGATCTCATCGGCAGTGACCTTACCATCAAAGTGCTTCACGTTTTCCCTGTCAACGCCTATTCTCTTTATCACTCTTCCGGAAAAATATGATTTCAGGAACTCGTCAGGGCCGTAGAACAGATAGACGTTCTTAAGAGCGTCTTTTTCTATCATTGCCGCCATCGCCGAGGCACTCAAAAAAGGTTCCGTCTTTTTCGCCATATTACCGTAAATTCTCCGCCGAACGGACTCTCTCCCGCGGTGACTCTTATCGCACCGTCCCGGTCCGTTCTGAATATCGCGGAATCCCCGACACCCTGCTTTTTCAGCGTTTCAAGCACAAGCTTTGACGGGTGCCCGTAGTTATTCCCGTACCCTGCGCTAATGATAACATATTTCGGAGAAATCTCCCACAACAATTTTTCGTCTCCCGACGTGACCGACCCGTGATGTGCAAGACAGAACACGCCCGTTTTTCCTATCTCACCCCTCTCCGCAAGCTCGCCCAGTTCCCCGTTTTCCGCGTCCCCCGGCAGCACGATATTTCCCCACCTTCCCTCAAGACACACAACAAGAGATCCGTCGTTGAGGTTTTCCTTGGCGTCATAGGGTTCAACCAGCCTCATTACAGTATATTTCCCCAGCGTCAGCGAAAGGCTTCCGTCCACCGCCACCGCATTCACCCCGAGGACATCGCCAATGTCATTGCAGTAGTCGTCAAAAGCATTGTCCGGAACATATACCGTGCCGGGGCTGTACTCGGCAAGTACCTTCTGAAGTCCCCCGTAATGGTCCGAGTGGCCGTGGGAAATAACTATGAAATCAAGCTTGAACACACCCTCCTTTTTAAGCAGCGGCACCAGATCGGTATCCCCCGTCCCGGTGTCCACAAGCCCCGCCACACCGTCAACTGTTCTCACAAGGGCCGCACTGCCCTGGCCCACGTCAAAGAAAAGCACCTCAATCCGCGTCATGCCGCGGCACATAAAAGCTATCACCGCGCAAAGCACCGCCCCGGCAGGCAGCAATTTTCCCTTTCTTCCCGTCACCAGCCACGCAAGAAGCGCATAATAGACCGCAAAGAAGGCTATCCCCGGGGCGGCGCACTCCACCCTGAAAAACCACGAGCCGCCGCCCGAAATGTCCCCCGCAGCTTTCTGAAGCCCGTAGGAGAGGCTCACCATTGCATTGGCGGCACTTTTAAGGGACAAAAAGCAGAACACCTTGTCAAACAGATAAACCGCGTACCCGCCGACGGTAATCGCACAGGCCACGTAGGATGCAGGCACCGAAAGAAGCATTCCGCAAGGCGAGAAGGCCCCGAACTGCCTCATGAGCACCGGAAGAAGCCCCGCATTCACCGCAGCACCCGGAAGAAACCGCCCGCAGACCCTGTTTTTAGCTATCTTCAATTTCTTTAGCGCCGGCAGTATTTCCAGCACGGAGAGCGCCGCCCCGTAGGAAAGCAGAAAACCGGTTCCGAAAACGCAGTAAGGGTTAGATGCGATTGTTATGAGCCCCGCTATTCCGAGCATATTCTTCCCGTTCGGCGGTCTTCTCATGACGCAGGCGACTGCTGAGCAGATAAAGGTTATTGCCGCCCTTGTGACGGTGCAGGAGCCCCCCGCCGCAAACCATAGGAAAACCACAGGAATTATCAGAAGCAGCTTTCTTTTGTCGTGTTTTATGAGCGTTCTACCAAGCAGCGCAGAAAAAGGCAATGTAAAAAATGACACATGCGCACCTGACACGGCAATGAGATGTGAAAACCCCGCAGACGTAAGATTTCCCCTGGCCTCGGTGTCGAGGGCCCCCGTTTCACCGGTCATAACCGCCTTTATAAGCGCGGAAAAATCCCCCGAAAAGTACTTGTCAAGACTTCTTGATATGTCTTCTCTTATCCTTGACGAATAGTACGCCGGAGACCTTGCGGCTCTAACCTTTTTACCGTCTCCAAATTCCAACTCCGCAAAGAGGAAGCCCTCACCGGTTTTTTCGGGCGCGCTCAGACTGTCCGCTGCGGGATAAGCCACATAATCGATGCCGTGGGCTTTCAGGTACCTGCAATAGTCAAACTCAAAAAAGTTTCCCGCGGTCTGAGGCGTCTGAACCTTAAGTACATCCGCCCTGCAGTATCTCGCCGCAAGCACGCCATCTCTTGTCCCGCGGTACAGATAATCCCCTTTCACAAGAATCTTGAAGCCTTTACCGCTTTTATCCCGGGCCGCAAAAACGAAATCCTTCTCTCCGTTCCAGGGTTCTCTGTAAACCTCGCCGGAAAGCCCCCTGAGCTCGTAACTCACCTTGTGGGAATAACTTTTTTCAAGACTGATGCCGCAAAAAATCACGCACATCACCGCAGCAACGATCATCAGCCACAGGCACGGGGCTGTTTTTATTCTCCGCAGAAGTCTTTTTAGCGCATCCTCCACCTCCGAAAGCTTATTGCGGGCATCCCGCACCCTACGCATTGCAGCCAATGCTCTTTTTTTCAAATAACCTTGAAAAATCTGTATCGCCAATGCCATTTTACCCCTTCAAAATATTTCCGCCAAGCCCCGGAAATATTATTTTCGAAGTTTTTTCAAGAGTTCGTTATGACGCAAATATTTCTCTAGTTATAGGTTAAATGCAATATATGTTATATGATTGCGGCACTGCATTGGCGGCATGCCTGCAAAAGCATCCCGAAGAGGTTTCCGGGCGGCCTTTGACAGACCTTTGACAGACCGAAAAAAAGTTGTTGACAAATGATTTCAAAATGATATACTTGCGTAGCAGTCTTCCGGGACTCGTTTGCGGGTGTTGTTCAATGGTAGAACGTCAGCCTTCCAAGCTGAACACGAGGGTTCGATTCCCTTCACCCGCTCCATTATTTTGTGCCCGTAGCTCAGCTGGATAGAGCAACGGCCTTCTAAGCCGTCGGTCGGGGGTTCGAATCCCTTCGGGTACGCCAATCCGGTGATAATTATGGGGAGGATCCACCTGTATCCATGCCGAACACAGTAGTTAAGCTCCCTGATGCAGACGATAGTGCGCTGGA
>CACZNV010000086.1 GCA_902782645.1 uncultured Ruminococcus sp.
CGCAAGAAAAACATTGGCGACAATGCCTATGATGCTCGTGCGGACGATGGTGCGGTTCCTGAGCTTTATGTTTTCATTCAGTTTTTCGGTTGTTTCACTGTTGTCAGCCATAACCGGCTCCTTTCCGGTCCCTGCCAAGGGCCCAGCTTAAGGTCTAAAAAGTTAAATGTTTAAAAGCCTGACGCCAAGGGCAGGCACATTATATTTTACTCCGTTCAGCTGGATTTTTGCATCATTTCTTCCCGGATTAACGCAAATCAACGCTTTTTCGCCGTCTGAAGCCTCCCAGGCGGTGCAAATGACCTCAAAAAAGGCCTTTTTGCTTATAAACCTTGTGGGAAGAGCTATGGTGCCGCAGGTTAAACCCGGAAGGCTTATCATCCTTCCGCAGTGGAGATATTTTTTGCCTGATTCCTTGTAAAAGTTTGTGAGTGTCTTTATGAAGCCAAGCACATAATCCTTGTCGGGAAGCTTTGAAAAGTCCCTTGTGCCCCAGTCGGACATTATTTTACCCTCCGGGGTGAGGACTACGGTCATAAGATCTCCCGCAGCAAAAGAATAGGCAAGCCTGTAGCACAGGGTGTCTTCGTTTTGCTCAAGGGGACAGCAGACCTGGTTGCCCATGAAATTGCGCACGTATTCGTGGTAAATAAAGGCGTAGAGCGGCACCGGTGTGCCTATGAAGTAGTTGATCTCGTAGCGGTTGTCGGAGAGAAGCAGGTTGCCGATGAAGGGCTCTGAGGCGGCGGATTCGCAGCCCAGAATCATTTTGCCTGCTTTTTGATTCCAGGACGAGAGAAGATTCTGCATGTTCTGAGTCATCCAGACGCCGGGGGCTGCGGGGTGACCGTGGCTTTTGCTGTAGCAAAGATATTGACCGCCGCCGTGGTTCTGATCCAGAATCTGAGCGTAGTCAACGCCGCTCTCAAAGAGAGGAGTGTATGCCTTGGCGAGTATATTGCGCCCCTTTTCGGTGGCGGGACAAATGTCGTATCCCGACCTTTGCCCCGGGCAGATATTGCTGAGCTTCACAACCTGATCCGGACCCGCACACATGGAGTCTATGAGGTGCTGCTCGGAGAACTCTTTTTCGTTGCTGTAGTCCTCCACAACGTTGCTCTTTAATGTATAGCCGAAGCCCGAGCAGTACACGCCAATGAGCATCCCCCGTTCCCTGAGGGCGTCCGCAAACTCATAAAAGGGCTCTGTGCCGCCGTAGGGAGGCCAGACGTAAGGAGGTGCCCAGGGAGCTGTCCCCTCCCAGTGCATAAGCAGCGCGAGAACCTTTGCACCTGTTTTTTCCGATATGTCATCAAGTGCCGGCAGCGCGTTAATATAGGGAAAAAACGCGTTGGGGTCCATCCTGTCCATGTCGTGGGTTCCCCTAACGGGGTAGGACACAACGAGAGGTTCGTCGCCGTACCAGTCCGGAAGGTTTTCGTTCACCGTTATCTTCTTTGCCCGCGGAGGAAGGTTTTCCTCAAAAAACTCCCTGTAAATTGCTGCGGCGCTCTGCCAGTCTGGTCCGCAGGCGGACCAGACCATGTCGTAGCCCGGCTCATAGACTGCACCTGTGTCGCAGCCCGTGAAAAGCCTGAATCTGATTTCAATTGCGCCGCCGATATCAAAGTAGTCGATTCCTTTGAGGGCCCGTCCCTTGTCGTGGGCGCCGAAATAGATGCCTGCGTCGTCAAAAAGATAAGCCGTCATCTGGGAACAGATCATGTTCGGGAACACGGCAAGGCTTCCGTAGGAGGGATACACCAATGGCCAATGGTAAAAGGCCGTCTGATCCCGCATGGTGTAGTCGGACACGAGAACTCCCTCGTTATAGGGAAAAAGAACTGTTCCTCCGTCCCCGTTTTCATTGTTCTCACGGAGCTTCGGAAGGGCGACAAGAGGAAAATCTACATATTCGATGAGTACATCATTTGCACCGGGGTCTGCGGAAATGTTCCAGACTGCCTTGCCGTCTTTTTCAGAAAGAGACAGTTTTACATTTAGCTTTGAGCTTAAATCAGTTCCGGAAAAACCTTCGTAAACATGTAAGGTGCCCCGAGCTGTGTGAGAAGCTGCATCATATGCGCTCACTTCTGAAGGGTTACCCGAGATGTCCCGGAGTCCCACGCGAAAGAGGGGGACCTTGGCGGCAACGCGGTCCTTACCGCAAAGGAAAAGTTGCTCGATCTGACCCTTGTCAAAATCGACGCCAAGGCTTATGTTCCTGAATTTGTATGTGTCCATAGCTGCGGCTCCTTTATAAAACTGTTGTCAGTCTTCAACAACGGATTTTGCGGAGGTGATTGCGAAAATCCTTTCAACGGGGAATTTGGCGCGCCTGTCGTAAGTGTAAAGACCGTTCTGCTCCTGTTCCACGTCCGTGAGCTGGGTGTAGCAAAAGGCACATATCATGTCATTTTTAAGAAGGGCGCTGACGAGACCCTCGTAGCGTTTTAAGAATTCATCCATATCTGCGGGAGAAGCTCCGTAGCCCCAGCCGCCGTTGACGCCCGGAGACCACCAGGTGCCTCCGAATTCGGACACGAAGCAAAGGTCAAGGGGAGTGTTGTCAAATGCGGGCTTGCCGGCCATGAGCTTGTCGTATCTTGCCTTGAAGATTTCAGGGTTTTGCTCGTAATCGTGACAGTCATACATGTCGCATACACCGGCAACATGCACCCAGCCGCTGGTATCTATCACCGGCCTGGTGGAATCCAGAGCCTTTGTCATATTGTATATAAGACGGATCAGTTCGCTGTCCTGGTTGGGCTGAGTCTCGTTGAAAGGGCACCAGCCGATAATCGAGGGGTGGTTGAAGTCCCGCTCAAGGGCCTCAAGCCACTCGGAGGTGAAGTTTTTGAAGGCGCCAACCCTTGAAATGTCAAGGCCCCAATTGGCGTGTTCGCCCCATACCATGTAACCAAGCCTGTCCGCGTGATAGAGGAATCTGGGCTCGAAAATCTTCTGGTGGAGCCTTGCCCCGTTGTAGCCGCAGGCCATGGACATCTCGATGTCATGCTTCAAAGCTTCGTCTGTGGGCGCCGTATAAATGCCGTCCGGATAGAAGCCCTGATCAAGTATAAATCTGCCGAAAACGGACCTTCCGTTGACGTAAAATCTGTGGTTTCCGTAGGACACCTCGCGAATTCCGAAATAGCTCTTTACGGTGTCGCCTGAAAGCTTCAGGGTGAGGTCGTAAAGGTTGGGCTCACCGGGGAACCAAAGCCTGGGATTGTCTATTTTAAGGACAATTTCAACGGTCTCGGTTGTGACCTTGGCCTTTCCTCCGCAAACCTTTTTGCCGCCAAGCGAAGCAGCTGCATAAAGGGTTTTACCGAAGGCATTCACGGTTTTTGCTTCGATTCTCACCGTGCCGTCAATCCTCGTGAAGTACTTGGCAGATTTAATGTATGTTTCGGGAACGGCTTCCAGCCAAACCGTCTGCCAGATACCTGTTGTCCTAGTGTAGTGGCAGCCCTGGGAGTGGAAAGCGTAGCATTGCTTGCCCGCTGGCTGATCGCCGGAGCGGGTGTCGTCAAAGGCGCGGATAGTGATGTCATTGGCGTCTTCCTTAAGGTAATCCGTGATGTCGCAGGAGAAGGAAATATATCCGCCCCGGTGGGTCATAACCTCTTTGCCGTTCACCCAAACAGTGGACAGATAGTCGCATGCACCGATGTGAAGAACGGTCCTCATGCCTCTGAAGCTCTCCGGGAGTGTGACGGACTTTTTGTACCAGACGCAGGTCATAAAATCCTTATCGCCAATGCCGGAAAGGTCAGACTCGGGACAGAAGGGAACGGTAATCTCAGAGCTCAGGCTGCCGCTTTCAAATAGTCTGCGGTCAAGGCCGCTTACGCCCCGGTCAATCTCAAATTGCCAGATTCCGTTGAGATTGAGCCAGTTTTTGCGCTCAAACTGCGGGAATGGATGTTCTTTTCTCGGTATGTTTTTCATATGCGCCTCGCAATGATATTTTTGTATAATTTTAATACTTTCGGCTCCTGTTTTCAATCAAAAGCGGGCCTTTGCAGGGAACTTGATTATACCCTGAAACAGGCTCACGTCATCCAAATCGCCAATAAAAAAGCAGCCTGCGGAAACCCGCAGGACTGCTTTACCCTCTCTGGCAGGGGAGACGCGAATCGAACACGCAACAGACGGTTTTGGAGACCGTTGCTCTACCAGTTGAACTACTCCCCTAAATTGGGGCAGTCGGTATTATACCATTGCAGGGAAACACTCGTCAAGCTTTTTTTGAAAAAATCGGCAGGTAAAAAGGCGGCTTGAAAAGGGGCGGGGGAATTGTTTAAAAGACGCCTAAAACAGCGGACAAAACCCCTCGCCGGATCTCCGGCTATTGAAGAAAAAGGGCATCCGTGGTAAAATTTAATCGCAAAAAACCGTGCCTGCAAAACTGAAAAAAGCGCGGCTTTGAAACTTAACGTAAGAGGTTTTAACTGCTTTATGAAGGGCTGGCTCATCGTCAATAATTTCGTGAAAAGCAAAAAGTT
This sequence comes from uncultured Ruminococcus sp., assembly GCA_902782645.1. Classification (GTDB taxonomy): domain Bacteria; phylum Bacillota; class Clostridia; order UBA1212; family UBA1212; genus UBA1212. Next base: position 4,515 of record CACZNV010000086.1, read on the forward strand.
CGATGAGATATACGAACTGCTTTCCTCTGCTGCCCGCAGTGAAGGTATTTTGCTTGAAACAGTTAAAACCGGCGAGCTGCCACACAGTGTTAATGCGTTGAAAGACATTGTTAAAACGGTAGATTTTGCGCTTTTCTGGGATAAAGACGTTATTCTGGCAAAACAGCTTGAAGCCTGCGGACTGAGACTTTTTAACAATGCGGAAGCCATCGAAAAATGCGACAATAAGGCCCTTACGGCGGTCTGCCTTGAAAAAGCCGGCGTCGAAACGCCCGAAACCTATGCTTCACCCCTTACATTTGAGGGAGTTGAGATTTGCGATTTCGGATTTGCCGAGGCTTGTGCAAAAAAACTTGGCTATCCGATGGTGGTTAAAGAAGTCAACGGCTCCTTCGGAAAACAGGTTTATCTTGCCGAAGATTTTGAAAAACTTAAAGCAATAATAAAAAGCATAGGTCACAAGGGCTTTGTGATGCAAAAATTCATATCCGAAAGCCGCGGCAGAGATATCAGGGTCAATGTGGTTGGCGGCAGAGTGATATGCGCCATGCTCAGAGAGAGCAGGGACGGAGACTTCAGGTCAAATGTTACCCTTGGCGGCAGCGCAAAAGCTTACAAGGTGAGCCCTGAACAGAAGGAAATTGCTGTGAAGGCCTGCAGGGCGCTGGGCCTCGATTTTGCAGGAGTTGACGTGCTGTTCGGAGAGGGCGGAAAGCCTCTTATCTGCGAGGTTAATTCAAATCCCCATTTCAAAAGCACTCTTGAGGCCACGGGCATTGACCTTGCAGGCTTAATTATGAAGCATATCAAGAAAAAGGTCTCAGCAAAGGCCGGGAGGCGTGAGCTTTGACTCTTTGGATCTTATACGATAAAGTCCAATACGGTATAAACGAGTGGTTTGCAAACAGGCTCCTTGAACTGCTGAAGGATACTTTTGACGCAAAAATAGTGCTGAAAGAGAATTTGACAGCGGATGAAAGGTATCCGGATCTGGCGGTGGTAAGGACCATAGATCCTTTGCTATCAAAAAAGATGGAAGAGGCGGGAACCCGGGTTATAAACCCGTCAAGGATCTCCGAAATCTGCAACGATAAAAGTCTCACATACAAACTTGCAAAAGAGGCCGGCCTTTCCTTCCCGGAGGTTTTTGATATTTCCGACGGAATCATGCCCGGAGAAGCCTCTTATCCCGTGGTTTTGAAAACCTGTGCGGGACACGGCGGCAAGGGCGTGAGGCTTTGCGGAAGCGAAGACGAACTCAAAAAAAGCATGAATGAATTTGAGGGCGATAAGCTTATCGCCCAGAGACTTTTGGGCAGCGGGAAGAGCGGGAAGGACCTGAGAGTTTATGTCCTTGGCGGCAGGATTTTTAAGGCGGTGCTAAGGTCTTCGGAGAAGGATTTCAGAAGCAATTTTTCCCTTGGCGGCAGAGCGGAGCCTTATGAACTGCAGGAAGAGGACTGCATTAAGGTTTACAAAATCGTGAAGGCCTTGGGAAGCCCGGATTTTATAGGCGTGGATTTCCTCGTATACGGCGGCGAGCTTTTCTTCAACGAGGTGGAGGACGTGGTCGGAACCAGGATGCTGTACAGCGTGTACGGTATCGACGCAGCGGAGGTTTTTGCAGATTATATAAAGAAGGTGTACGAAGCTTAAAGTATGACAATCGTTGAGTTTGTGGACAAAAGCAATATCGACAATATTTCCTCGGCACTTATCAGGACGCCGGAGCGTGTTATTTTTGTGAGCAGCGTAAAGCGGGGAATAAGTTCTTCCACGCTCGAAAGGTACAAGGCATTCTTCAAAAACAGGGGAGCTGACATTGAGTTTACGGGACTCTCGCTGGCACCCTTCAAGGTGGACGCAATCATTGACGCGTTTGACAAAATAACGAAAAAATACGAGAACTGCGTGTTTGATCTCACAGGCGGAAACGAGAGCTATATCGTCGCGGCTGCCACCGTTGCCGAGCGCTTCCCGGAGAGGAATATACAGCTTCACAGGTACAATATCGAGAGCGGCAGGATAGTCGACCTTGACCGTGACGGAAAAACAATTCTGGACGGCGCAGCGACGCCTCAAATATCCGTTGCGGAGAATATCGCAATTAACGGCGGACGGGTGATTTTTGAGACTGAAAAGTCCTCCGGCACCCGTGTGTGGGATGACGGTGTCCTTGGCGATGAGGACGTGGACAGAATGTGGACAATCTGCAAGGAGTCCCCGAACCCCTGGAACTTCGCGGTTGGGGTTCTTGAAAGGTTTGTGAAGCTTGAAAACGGGTCCCTGAGAAGCCTGAAAGGCGACCACGACCCGAAACTTCCCGCATCTTTTTCGAACTGCCCTGAAAACACCAAGAAAATCTTCTCAAAGCTCAAAAACAGCGGCCTCATCACGGTGGAAACAGGCTCAGACGGCCGTGAGACGGTCACTTTCAAGTCTGACACCGTAAGGCACTGTCTCTCTAAATCCGGCAATCTTCTGGAACTTCAGGTTTACAGGCTGGCGAAAAAGGCTCAAAGCGGCGGCGAAAAGGTGTTTACGGACGCTCTCACAGGTGTTCTTATCGATATCGACGGCGATGACGGAAACCGCCTCGAACTCACCAATGAAATCGATGTGATTCTTCAAAGGGGCCTTAAGCCCGTATTCATCTCCTGTAAGAACGGCGACGTTTCAAACGATGAGCTTTACAAGCTTAAGGCCGTGACCGCAAGGTTCGGCGGCAAATACGCCAAGGCAGTGCTGGTTTTAGGCGCCCCGAAGGGCGAAGTCTCGGCTGCAAACTTTAAGGAGAGGGCAAAAGAGTACAGGATATCTGTCATAGAGATTTACAACATGAACGATTCACAGTTCCAGAAGAGGATTGCAAACCTTGCCCGCTGAGTCTTAAACCGGCTTTCCTCACGGTCCTATTTATATGCGCGCAATTTAGACGGAGGTTCAAAAAACACTTGAAACCTCCGCTAATTTTGTTATAATCTCAAGATGTATGTGCGCTTTTGAAAAACCGCATAAAAAAGGCGGTTTTGGGCACATTTTGACTTACAGACAGGCGGAAGGGGCACATTGGCGATGCTTAAAAGCATGACAGGTTTCGGAAAAGGCATATCCACATGCGGCAGCGGCACGGTAACCGTTGAGATCAAAACCGTCAATTCAAAAAGTCTCGATCTTCAGATCAAGATGCCCAG
>CACZNV010000087.1 GCA_902782645.1 uncultured Ruminococcus sp.
ACTATGCCGGCAGCTTTGAGGGCGATGGGGTCATTGGCGGTTTCGCATTTGCCTTTGAGGAACATGGAGGCGTAGATGCCGCAGACCTCGCCTTCGTCGGAGACGTAGTCCACAAGGTCGTGGATGTGGAGCACGTTGCCGCAGGAGAAGATACCCGGAACGGAGGTCTCGCGCATGCTGTTGACGGTTGCACCGCCGGTGACCCGGTCAAGCTTGATGCCCGCTTTTTTTGTGAGTTCGTTCTCGGGGAGAAGTCCGCAGGAGAGAAGGAGAGTGTCGCACTCGATGTACTTTTCGGTGCCCGGAATGGGCTTCCTCGCTGCGTCAACCTCTGAAATGGTGACGCCTGTGACTCTTTCCTTTCCGTGAATCTCGGTCACCGTGTGGCTCAGAAGAAGGGGTATGTTAAAGTCGTTGAGGCACTGGGCAATGTTTCTCGCAAGGCCTCCGGAGTAGGGCAGAAGCTCGCACACGGCTTTAACATTGGCGCCTTCGAGAGTCATGCGCCTGGCCATGATGAGACCGATGTCGCCGGAGCCGAGGATGACCACGTTTTTGCCGGGCATGCAGCCTTTGATGTTCACATATCTCTGAGCTGTTCCCGCTGTATAAACGCCCGCGGGTCTGGAACCGGGAATGTTAAGAGCCCCGCGGCTCCGCTCCCTTGCGCCCATGGCCAGTATCACTGCGCCGGCAAGTATCTCGACCTTGCCGTCTTCCTCGCTGACGTAGGTGACTTTGCGGTCCGCCGAAAGGTCCGTCACCATGGCGCCGGTCTTGTAAGGGATGCCCAGCTCAAGCACCTTTTTCACGTACCTTGAGGCGTATTCCGGCCCTGTCAGTTCCTCGCCGAATTTGTGGAGACCGAAGCCGGCGTGAATGCACTGGTTCAGAATGCCGCCAAGGGCAATGTCCCTCTCAAGTATCAGAATATCTTTTATTCCGTTTTCGTGGGCTGCAATAGCGGCGGCCAAACCTGCGGGGCCGCCTCCTATTATAACAAGATCCGTTTTTTTCATGGTCAGACCTCCTTCGTTCTGCCGGTGAGGAGCTCCGAGCCCTTGCCGGATTTGGTTATACTGAGAAGGTCCGTCGAGAGCTCCCTTGCGAGTATCTCGGCAACGAAAGGCTGGCAGAAGCCGCCCTGACAGCGTCCCATGCCGCTCCTTGTCCTCTTCTTGACGCCGTCAATGTCCTTTGCCGGCGGATTTGTATGTATTGCAGAAATAATCTCGCCTTCGCTTACGGTCTCGCAGCGGCAGATGATCCTTCCGTATTTCTTCGGATCTGCCTTGTAAACATTGCGGCCCGGATTCCAGTTCTCTTTGAGGTCCGGCTCCATGCCTGCGCCTATAAGGAGGTTTCTTACGTAGACGGCTATTGCCGGCGAGCTCGTGAGACCCGGCGACTCCACGCCGCCGCAGTTAACGAACCCGTCGCTCTCGTTAATTATGAAGTCGCCGGTGGAACCTACGGAGCGGAGACCCGTAAACGAGGTGATCACCGCGCGGAGAGGCACGCCGTCAACACTTGCGTTAACTCCCTTGACGATCTGATCAAGACCCTCCTGAGTGGTCCTTTTGTCCTCTTTGTCCTCAATATCCGTGGAGGTGGGCCCCAAGATGAGGTTTCCGTCGGCCGTTGGCGATACGAGTATTCCTTTTCCCATCTTGGTGGGTACCATGAACACAGTGAGGTCCACAAGACTTCCGGCATCCTTGTCGCAAAGCATGTATTCGCCGCTCCTGGGGTGAACCTTGAAGCCGCCTTTTCCCGCAAGCTCTGCAATTTTGTCCGAGTAGAGACCTGCGCAGTTTACCACGAATCTGGATTCGAACACCCTGCCGTCGGCAGCCGTGACCTTGTAGCCCGCCCCGGTCTTTTCAATGCCGCAAACCTCGCAGTTTGTGAAGAGCGAGGCTCCGTTGTCCATGGCGCAGCCGATGGAAGCGATGGCGAGACTGTAGGGGCAGACAATGCCTGCCGTGGGGGCCAATAGGGCGGAAGTGATATTCTTTGACAGATTGGGCTCGATCTCCCTTGCCTCGTCCCCTGTGAGAATACGGAGCTCGGGCACGCCGTTTTTGATGCCTCTTTCGTAGAGGGCCTTGACGGTTTCGTCCTGCTCTGCGTCAAATGCGACCACGATGGAACCGTTTTTCCTGTAGTGCACGCCAAGAACTTTCGCAATATCCTCCATCATGGAGCAGCCGAGAACGTTCATCTTCGCTTTGAGGGAGCCTTCCTTGGCGTCAAAACCCGCATGAACTATTCCGCTGTTGGCACCTGTGGCGCCCCTCGCTACGTCGTTTTCTTTTTCGAGCAGAGCTGTTGAGACTTTGTACTTTGACAGTTCACGGGCAATCATGCCTCCCACAACGCCCGCGCCCACAATGATAACATCATACATAAGTGAAGCAGTACCTCCGTTTAAAATTATCGCTTCACATGATACCATATCCCCGCAAAAAAATGTAGTGGGAAAAGAGCCTTTTATCAGGTGCTATACGCCAATGCAACCAAACGCATATCCGGCCGTCCCCGGAAACTGCCGCCGGGGCTCGTTTTTGTTGACTTTTTGTGAGTTTCTGATATATTTTAGCAAAAGCCTATACAGAGAAAAGTGCCTGCGGCAACGCCGGGGCTGCAGCTTATCAACCTTGGAGGAAATGATTTGAAAAAATACATTCTTGCCATTGACGAGGGTACCACCAGCGCCAGAAGCATTATATTCGATGCAGACTGCGCACAGATTTCCTGCGCTCAGTATGAACTCAGACAGTTGTTTCCCCACCCCGCATGGGTCGAAGAGGACCCTGAGGAGATATACGAGAAACAGCTGAAATCAATAAAGAAAGCGGTTTCCTCCGGAAACGTAAAGCCTGAGGAAATTGCCGCCATAGGCATTACAAACCAGCGTGAAACAACTATAGTCTGGAACAAAAACACCGGAAAGCCCGTTTCAAACGCCATAGTCTGGCAGTGCAGGAGGACATCTTCCGTCTGCGAGGAACTTGAAAAGCAGGGGGTTTCCGAATACATAACCGAGGCCACGGGGCTGAAGCTTGACGCATACTTCAGCGCCACAAAGATAAAATGGATACTTGACAATGTGCCCGGAGCCCGTGAAGAGGCAATGCTCGGCAACCTTCTCTTCGGCACCGTGGACACATGGCTCATCTGGAAGCTAACAAAGGGCAGGGTCCACGCCACGGACATGACCAATGCCTCCCGCACAATGCTTTTTAATATAAGAACTCTCAGCTGGGACGGCAGGCTCCTTGAAATTTTCGGAATTCCCAAATCCATGCTGCCGGAGGTGCTCCCCAGCGGAAGCGTCTACGGGACAACGGATGTGCTTGGCGTTGAGATTCCCATTGCCGGTGTAGCGGGGGATCAGCAGGCCGCTCTCTTCGGACAGTGCTGCTGGAATCCCGGTGAAATGAAAAATACATACGGAACCGGGTGCTTCCTGCTGGTGAACACGGGAAACGTGCCTGTGAAGAGCGAGAACGGGCTGGTGACCACGGTGGCGGCTACGATTGGCGATGAGAAGCCCCAATATGCCCTGGAGGGCAGCGTTTTTATTGGCGGGGCGATAGTTAAATGGCTCAGGGACAGGCTTGGCGTCATTAAAAACGCGGCGGAGACTGAAACTCTTGCAAGGCAGGCGGGCTCGTCAAAGGGCGCTTACATTGTGCCTGCTTTTGCGGGGCTGGGGGCGCCTTACTGGGATATGGACGCCAGGGGAAGCTTTTTCGGCATCACCGGGGCAACCGGCAAGGCTGAAATCGTAAGAGCAGCCATCGAGTCCATCGCATACCAGACCAACGACCTTGTCATGTCAATCACCGCCGATACGGGTACAAAACCTCTGACGCTGAAGGTGGACGGAGGCGCTGCCGCCAACGGCTTCCTGCTCCAGTTCCAGGCGGATATCTCGGACGTAAAGGTGGCCAAACCCGCAAACAACGAGGCAACGGCCCTCGGCGCCGCCTTCCTTGCCGGACTCACCTCGGGCTTCTGGAAAACAAGAAGAGAGGTGGCGGTGAGAATTGCCACTGAGAAGGAATTCATACCTGAAATAGACGAGAGCGAGAGACAGAGGCTGACCGAAGGCTGGAAAACGGCCGTAAAAGCCTGCAGAGAGTATAAATAATCACTTTCCCACTGAATAGGACCTTTGAAACTACGGAGGATTAAGATGGCTGAAGAGAGATTTGTTGTCAAAAAAGTGCTTTCAAGCGACGGAAAGCATATGTTAAACGGCAGAGTTTATTACCCGGAGGGAACTCCCAAAGGACTTCTGCACGTGGTCCACGGCATGACGGAGTACATTGCCCGCTATGACAGGTTTATGACCCGCATGTGCGACGAGGGCTACGTTGTGTTCGGATACGACCATCTGGGTCACGGCTGGACTGCGGAAAACGAGGACGAGCTTGGCTTTATCGCCCACAAGGACGGCTGGAAGCTGCTGGCGGAGGACGTTGGCGTATTCGCCAATGAAATCAAAAAAGACTACCCGAATCTCCCTTACTGCCTCATGGGCCACTCCATGGGCTCCTTCATCGTGAGAATTGCCGCCAAGGACGTGATCACACCAGACAGGCTCGTTGTCATGGGCACCGGCGGACCGAATCCTGCGGCGGGCCCGGGACTTTTCCTCACAAGGCTCATCAAGTTCTTCAGGGGTGAAAAGCACCGCTCTTTGTTCCTTTGCCTTGTGGCCTTCGGCTCCTACAACAAGAAGTTTAAAGAGGAAAAAGATATAAGGTCCTGGCTAACCAAAGACCCTGACATGAGGGATAAGTACCGCAACGACAAATACTGCACATACATTTTCACAACCTCGGCGTTTTTGGACCTTATGAAGCTCACTATTAACTGCAACAAGGGTAAGTGGTTCAAAGGCTTCCCGGACAGCGTGCCGGTGCTCCTGGTGTCAGGCGGGGACGACCCCGTGGGCAGCTACGGCAAGGGTGTCACAAAGGTACACGACAGGCTGGCTGCGGCAGGTAAAAATGTGCGCATGAAGCTCTACGATAACAACCGCCACGAGATTCTCAACGACACGGCTTACGACGAGGTCACGCAGGATATAATCGATTTTTTGAAATGAATTGCATTTAAAGACGCTAAAAAGAAGCGGCGCCCGGCGGGCGCCGCGTTTTGCCTATATATAGGTGGCTTTATTTGCGTTTTGCATTGGCGGTGACTATGTAGGCGACAAGGCCTGCGAGGGCGGCAAAACCTGTGGCCGCCATGAATATCACAAAGGCCGAGTCCCAGCCGTATCTGTCTGCAGCAAAGCCCAGCCCGTAGGAGCTGACCGTGGAACCTGCGTAGCAGCAGCCGTTGAGTATGCCGGATAGAAGCCCCGCCTTGCCGGTGCCCCGGAAATCCAGGGGCAGTATTGTCGTGATGCATGTGTTTATTGAGTGGGACATGAAGGCGATGAGACCGAATAGAATTGCCGCCGCCGCGAAGGAGGAGTTCACAAGAAGTTTCAATGCAGCGGAGAGCGCCAATGTAACCGCAAAGAAAACGGATGTGAGAAGGACAATGTTTTTGATCAGTTTGTTTGCCAGCACCGTGAAAATACCGCAGGCAGCCGAGAACAGAGGCAGTATCAGTGAAATCAGAATGGAACTGCTGTCGCCTATGCCGTAGATTTCCTTGAGCATTCCCGTCACCCATGTCTGAAGCCCGTCTTTCAGGAAGTTGCAGACAACCGCAAAAAGGGCAAACACGATGACTGTCATGAGCATTATCTTTGTGAAGGGAACTTTCTTCACGAAGGAGGTGGCATTGGCGTCTTCTTTTTTATCTTCAATCCGACCGCCGGGAGCCTTTGCTTCGGCGCATGTTTTTTTGTAGCAAAGAGCCCAGATCAGACCGACGGAGAGCATCACGGCTGCTGCAAAGAGAAAGATGCCTTTGAACACGCCAAGGCTTGAAAATAAAGAACTCGCAAGATACGTTATGAATGTTCCCGCGGCGGTGGTGGAACCCAGTACCACCAGTGATTTTTTGAGGTGTTTTTCGTCAAGATTGTCTGCAAGAATGCTCACAACGGAGCTCCATAAAACCGACTGAAACAGGCCGTTGACCAGCCAGATATATTTAAAAAAGCTGAAAGGCACGCCGGAATAGACCAGTATGTTGGCAAGGGATGCCACGGAAAGAACCACAGGGAAAACGGTTTGCTTGTTGTATTTTTTGCAGAGCAGACCGTTTATGAACTGCCCGGCGCCGTAGGCGAAGAAAAAGAAGGTGGTCACAAGGCCCGCGTCCGCATGGCTGACCCCGAAGCTGCTCATCACGTGGGTTATGTTGGAGCTGTAGCTGTACCTTCCGAGATATGAGAAGGTATACACCATCCAGCAGAGCGCTATCAGCCTGTTCTGAGCTCTCCCCGAAAGGTTTTTGAATGATGAATTTATATTATTTATATCTGTTTTATGTTCACTCATTAAATACAGGAACCCCTGTGAAGCTTCTTAAGTCTGCGGCAGAGCCCGCTTGTGTTCGGCATCAGCGCCTGTCTGAAGCAGGTGAAAGGGCTTTCAGCCGTCTTTAATGCGGACTTGACAGAACTTTAATGTCAATAAAATTTTACCGCCGCAAAAAGCTTTCTGTCAAGGGCTCCGGACTCCATTTTCCGGTGAAAAAATCTCCGCCAAGGGCTCCCGATAAAGGCTTTTAAACATCGGAGTTTTTGGCCTCGGAGAGGCCTTAATCGCAAAATTGCTTGAAAGTAGGCGGTGTAAATAGTAAAATCTAAAGTTGTAATTCACTGCGAAAGGTATTGGCGTTGGTTACAGATAACTTCAAATTTGACGGCTCCTACGAGGAGGCGAGAAATATTTTCGGCAGGAACGATGAGAACGTTGCCATCATTGAAGACGCTTTTATGACCTCCGTGACCCTCGGCGACGGGGTGATTTCGGTGGAGGGCGAGAGTGCCGCCAATGTTGCCCACGCGATCAGCGTTCTTTCTGCTGTATTTGAGGCTTCAAGATCCGGCGAGCACATCACAAGGCAGCTTGTGGCATATTATTGCGACATGGAGAGCCTGGGGAAGACAAGGTCCGCAGGTCAGATACTCACTGACGCAGTCTGTCTTAACGCCAAGGGCGCTCCCATCAGGCCCAAGACTGCAGGTCAGAAGGATTACGTGGACGCAATCACAAACAATACGGTTACCTTCGGAATCGGTCCCGCAGGAACGGGAAAGACTTTCCTTGCCGTGTGCAAGGCGGTGTCTGAGCTCCGCAAAAACAGGGTTTCCAGAATAGTGCTCACAAGACCTGCTGTGGAGGCGGGAGAGAAGCTGGGATTCCTTCCCGGCGACCTTCAGGATAAAGTGGACCCCTACCTGAGACCGCTTTACGATTCACTTTTTGAGATCATGGGGGCGGACTCATTCCAGAAGAAGCTGGAGAAGGGCATCATAGAGATTGCACCTCTTGCGTATATGAGGGGCCGGACGCTGGACAACGCATTCATTATCCTTGACGAGGCCCAGAACACCACAAAGGAACAGCTTAAAATGTTCCTCACCCGCATCGGCAACGGCTCGATAGCGGTGGTGAACGGCGACATAACCCAGATTGACCTTCCGAGGGATGTGCTCTCGGGGCTCAAAACCGCGCCGAAGATACTTGAAGGCATAGACGGAATCTCTTTTGTTTACTTCACCGAGCGGGACGTGGTGAGACACGAGCTTGTGAAGCAGATTATAAAAGCCTACGAAAAATACGAGAAGGGAATTAAGAAAAATGATAGTTGAGTTTTTTTGCGCTCCTTCGGTAAACAGGAATTTTTCAGAGGATGAGGGCAGTGAGAGTGAGTCATTGGCGTCTTCCTCAAAGGATATATCCACCGATGAAGAAATTGCGGATTACCGCGCCGTGATCGAAAAGGTGCTCACCGCGGCTGAGGCGAGATTTCCGGATTTTGCAGCCGACACGGGCACAACCGTCAACGTTTACCTTGTGGACAATGAGATGATCCGGGAGATGAACAAGTCCGAGAGAGGCATTGACCGCGCCACCGACGTGCTTTCGTTCCCCTTCCTCAGTCTTAAGGAGGGCGACGGAAAGATAGACGAGTACGACCTCAACCCGGACAACGGAGCCATAATGCTTGGCGAGATAGTCGTATCGGTGGAGAAGATGAAGGAACAGGCGGAGGAGTACGGACACGGGGAGAGGCGGGAACTTGCTTTCCTCTGCTGCCACGGTTTCCTGCACCTCATGGGCTACGACCACGAGGAAAAGAAAGATGAGGAAAAAATGTTTCCTCTCACCGAAAGCATTCTTGACGAAGCCGGTTTCGGCTTATAATTTCACATTTTAGGAGGCGCTGCCTATAAACAACGCCAATGGCAGGGGAATCTGATCCTAAACCCTTTGCCTCAAAAGAAAGGAAAAAGATGATAAAATACTTGATGAGTTGCCTCGAAAGAGTCGACAAGGAACACACTTTCAAAAACATTTTCAGAATTCAATGCGCCCACGAAGATCTGACGGCGGTTGAATGGAAAGTCAAAGGCGAGATCAAAAAAATCACATACGCCCAGCAGGAAGCGGTGGTTATGCACTGCGCCGGACGGATACACGAGATACTCAAGGACAGAGAAAAAGGATTTGTCTGCCTTAAACTCGCCAACTGCCCCGAGTGGTTCAGCATCTACTGGGGAATCCTCGCTTCAGGATACAAACCCTTCCTCATCGATGCGAGACACGACACGGACCTTACAAAATATTTCATCAATGAATCAAAGGCTGTGGCCATTATCGCAAACGACGGCGTTGAATACGAAGACACCGTCACAATAAAAGCAGGAGACATTATAGCTCTCGACAAACAAAACATACTGGATATCGCGGAAAACGGTGTCACGGGTCCCGAAAACAGGGAAGAGAGAATATCGGTCTACGGGTGGGGCGACGAGGTTGCCCTCTGCACATCGGGTACCACCAGCACGGCCAAAATATTCGTCTACAATGGCGAGGCCATGTCCCAGCAGATGCTCTCCGCCGAGTGCATTATCAAAAAAAATGAGATAATCTGCAGCGACGACATCAAAAAGCACCTTTGCTTCCTTCCCCTGAACCACATTTTCGGCTTCATGGCAAACTATATGTGGTACGCTTTCTTCGGTTCCGCCATGGTCATGCCCGACAAGCTTGCCCCTTCGGTTCTTCTCCAGACATGCAGAGACCACGAAGTGACACACATCCTTGCGGTTCCGCTCCTTGCCAACAACATCGCCAAGGGCATCAAGCAAAAGGTGGCCAAATCCTCTCCCTTCAAGAGGTTTATGTTTAACTTGATGATGAGAATCAGCTACAGGGCCCAGCGCATAGGAACCAAATTCGGTATCGGCCTGGCAAAGAAGCTGTTCAAGAAATCAGTCCTGAAAAACCTTGCCGGCACATCAGTAAAATGCATAATCATTGGCGGCGGACACGTTCTTCCGGAATCCATGCGCATCATCAACTGCATCGGTTACTACACGCTCTGCGGTTTCGGTATGACCGAGGTCGGCATCTCATCCCTTGAGATGAGGGACAACATCAAGTACAGGCTCATGGGCAACGTGGGAACGCCTCAGGAAAAGATTGAGTACAGAATCGTATCCCATTCAGGGGAAGACGCCAATGTGGGCGAGCTCATTCTGAAGGGCAAATCCATCCACAGCGGCATGCTTAAAGGCGGCAAGCCAGCCCCCGCGGACATCGACGAAAACGGCTGGTTCAGAACCGGCGACATCGGAAGACTGGACAAGTACGGCGCTCTCTTTATCGAGGGCAGGCTCAAAGAGGTCATTATCAACGAGTCCGGCGAAAACGTGTACCCCGACGAGGTGGAAAACGCATTCCTCTCGCTGGAAAAGGTTAAATACTTCACTGTCCTTGGCGTCAAAAAGGAAAACAGCTCATACGAGGACATCGCTCTTGTCTGCCAGGTTGAGCCGGGCATGACCTCCGACGAGGAAGCTATGGAGAACCTGCGCAAGGCCATTGCCAAGCAGAACGGCACGCTTCCCGTCTACAAGAAACTCAGCTTTGCTCTCGTCACCGAAGAGGATCTTCCTCTCGCCAACGGCATCAAAATCAAAAGACTTATCGTTAAACGCCGCATCGAAAACGGCGAGGGCAGTTTCGTAAAACTTGACCGCCTGAGCAAATAATTGCGACTCGCTGAACGGGAGGGCTCCTGCGTTGGATAAGGCCGCAAATGTGGTACTGAGAATACTTATCACGGTTTCCTGTGTCCTTCTTCTGATCTCAGGGCTCTACCTGTTTTGCGTAAAAAGCGTCAATTCTTACTACGAACCCGCGGATGGGGACGTTTTTTACTCGTCAATGTCGGTCAAAAACATATTCCCGATGAACGACGGCCGGGTGGTGGTTTGCGGCACTTTTCTTGTCGGCGACAACGTTTACGGAAGCCGCTCCGTCTTTTTCAAAGCCTATGACAAAAAAGGCAAGGTATCTGAGATAACAAGCCTGAACCTTGACAGCGGCTACAGCTATGCGGATACTTTGAGCGACGGCGACGTGATACTCCTTGTTGCGAAAAACTCCCGGGGCGACATCAAAACCTACGGGATAACCTATGATTTCGACATAGTTTCCCTTGAAGAGGCGGGATACGACTCCACCGATGTCACCGGTGTGTTTGCGGGGCTGGTTCACTCTGAGGCCTTCGTCGCTGTTGTGAGAAACGGCTACTCTGTGAAAATCACCGGAGGCGGAAAGGTTCTGCTTGAGACCGAATTCACGGAGGATGTGTTCATCGACAATGTATTCTTCTGCGGCAACACATACTTCCTCACGGGCCACGTAAAGGTTGGAACCGACAGATTTCCCTACATTTCGGGCTTTTCAATCAATAAAGTCAAAAAGTTTGAGACCACTGTCTCGGAAAAGTTCAGGGATTTTACCATTGACGGCTTTGAGTTCCTTGCCGACGGCAGAACCTATGTGACCGGCAGAAAGTTCAATGCGGAAGCTTATGCGGACTGCCTTGACACCATACATAACGAAGAAAGCCTGAACCAAATACTGGACACAGTGGGAAACAGGGCTGTGATCGCAAAGCGTGATTACGGGTCGGTACTCATTGGCGGTCTCTCTTACGAGTCGGACCCCTGGTGCTCAAGGTTCATATGTCCGATAGATGCGGATTCCGGTGAGCTTGGCGATGTGGTGAAACTTCTCAATGACGGCAAAAATCTGGGCATCACCGAGATAATCTACCACGACGCGTACAATCTGAAGGTGAACGCCACCACCGACAATCCTGAGGGAAAACCCGTGATTGCGACTCTTGTCACCAAGAACGCGGAATCGTCCCTTGCGGATGACTATCTCGCCAATGTCTACCTGCTTTACAGCGACATGACCACCTCCAGATCCGCCAATATAACTGTCCCCTCCGACACTTACTACTATCCCGGGACAGCTCCTGACGGCAGCCTGTTTGTCTATTCGGGAATAGCGGGAGAGGGCGACAAAACCGTTTATTCCATGAATCGTTACACGGGGACCGCCGCCGCGGCCGCAGAACAGAAAAAGCTGCATGCGTACAAGCAGACCGCTGCTTATATAACCTCAAAGATAACGCCAAGGGTCATCCTCTACACCTGCATTTTCATGCTCTTGTACATAACGGCAAGGTTCCGGGGCACCTCGGACCTTATAAGGGCAAAAGAGTCATCGGCGATTTTAAAATGATGGTTGAAATAACCATAAAAAACGCTATTGAATTTTTTTTATGACTCTTGTATAATGCAGTGAGAATGATGCAGCACTATCTCTTCTGGGGATTGAAAATGCGTTTTCGAACCGAATTTTATACATTTGGAGGAAATAATTGTGAAACCCACTAAAATTTTGAAGATCGTCTTAGCTTCTCTTCTGATCGTCGCCTGCACAATGGCTATGTTCGGATGTAAGGGAGGCAACGGATCACAGGCTGACAAAACAACAGGTAAGCTCCCTGAGCAGCATGAGAATTACAGATTCTATTTCCAGCAGGGCTACAGAACAGACTGGTGCATCAAGGAAGTCGATCCTGACAATCGCAAAGTCAATACTGAAACCGGCCTTGTTATGGTGCTTGCTCCCGCCAACGTTGAAGAGACCACTGACGAAAACGGAAAGTCCGTAAAGAAATACACTCCTATCGAAGGTGTTGAGTATTGCATTTACCACTACAAAGGTGAAGGCATTATGATGACAACCTCGAGAAACGATATTGTCAACTGGCTTCAGGATGAGAATTCCGATTTCTACTTCAATAAAAGGCATTACAGAACATCTCCCCGCGACACATTCTTCCAGGTGGGCGAAGCTGTAACCACCACAGCTCAGTTCAGTAAGCTCCAGTTTTCCACAGTTTCCTACACATACACCGTTGACGGTGAAGATTATGTAGGCGTTTACAACATCGTTATGGCAGGCGTTGAGTACTTCATCGTAACCTTCGAAGCTAAAGAGAGCCTCTACGAGCAGTACAAGGAACAATACCTGGAGACCATCGGCGACTTCAGAAGAAAAGGCTGGGAGACCTCAGACGTAGGTTAATCACAATTAACAGTAACTAACAAATTCCACCGTCCAGCCAAAGACGGTGGAATTTTTTTTGATTTTGACTCTTTACGCAAGTCGCGAAGCCCAAATGCATTACAAATTGCTTTTCAGAAACAAATACATGATAATCGCTGAGAAGCCGCAGGGCTTTGCCTGCGAGCCTGCGCCGAATGATCCGGATTGTCTCATTGGCGAGATCAGGCGGGAGG
>CACZNV010000088.1 GCA_902782645.1 uncultured Ruminococcus sp.
CCTCTCCCTGTAGGCCTGACATCCGACTTTGAGCTTTTGGATATCACATTCGCAAAACCCTACGAGAAGGACTTTATAGTAAAAACTTTGAACGCTTATCTTCCGGGTGATATTAAAATCCGGTCTGCTGAGGAGCTTACAAAGCCATATAAGGCGATCCTTTCTTCATACAGTTTTGCCGAATACACAGGCACAATCGAAGGCATTACATCTGAAGACGCCAATGCTCTTAACAGTTCCTTCAAAAACAGCTTTGTCATCACCGTGATGAAGCGCAGCAAGAGCGGCGAAAAAGAGGTGGACATAAAGCCAATGATTAAAAGCTTTGAAGTATCCGGCAACTGTCTCAAGATTTCAACGGTTACGGGGCAGGAGGGCAGCTTACGACCTGAGCTGGCTCTTTCGGGAGTGGCGAAGCTTGCAAATATAGATTGCACGCTGACTGACATTCACAAAATCAGAATGTATTAATCGCAAAGGGCTATGAAAGAACTGTATATCCGGAACAGGAACGGACAGCTGGAATATCATATTGTAAGCTGCGGCGAGCCTTACGTGAAAGGCTCTTTTAACTGCAGCTTTAAAACCCATGATATTATTGCTGCGGAGGCAAAAAGGACCGATAAAAGCCTTGGCTATTTCTTTTCCGGCATAGGGAAAAATGAGGCTTTTTGCGACGACAATATGCCTAAGAAAGGCACTCTTTTTCCCTGCCGGATTGTTTCACTTCCGGAGGGAGAAAAGACATACAGAATATCTCCGGTTATAACCTTTACAGGGCTTTTGGTGCACTCCGAATTCGTGCCCGATTTTTCAAGACAAACAATCGGTGCAAAGCTCAATGTTTCAAAAAAGATAATTCCGGAGAGAGCGGATGCATTGGCGACATATTTTTCCGATATTTGCGAAAATATATCGTTTAACAACTATTCATGCTCTTTCACTTTGAGAACCCTTTGCGGTGATAAAAACATTGCTTTTGAGACTGTAGAAAAAGAGCTCCTCGGACATGCGGAAAGGTTCAGCGGGATTTTAGCAAGGTTTATATCTACTCTCGAAAAGACTCCAAGCCCGGGGGAGGTCTTGTATTGCGCTTCCGCACCGGAGTATATAATCTCGACTGTCAAGAAAGATGACTTTGACAGGATAGTCACATCCGATCCTTCACTTTCACTTGAGTTTGAAAAGACATTCAGCGTGATGCCTTCAAAGCCTGCAGTATCATCTGCAGCGGATTTTGACAGGCTGTTTGATACAGTCCCCGGACTTATGAAGTTTCCTTCCTGTCTGGGCAGGACTCTTTACACAAAGAGCGGCGCCAGGGTGGTTTATGACAAGACTGAGGCAATGCACGTTTTCGATATCAACTCTGCGGATTCTTCTCTTGATGCGCTTCATGTAAACCTTGAGTGCTGCGAGACGGTGGCCAGAGCGGTTTCGGTCAGGAACCTTACGGGCATCATCATGTGCGATTTTATAAACATGAAATCAAAGGAAGAGGAACGTCAGGTTGTTGACAGGATGCGTGAGCTTGCGGCACTTGACTACAGGCCATTTAAAATTCACGGTTTTACCTCGCTTAAAGTTCTTGAGTGTTCAAGATTCAGATAAAGGAGTACTGAGTATGCCTTTTGACCCCAAACCCACTAAATACCCATATCCGGACCTTACCGACGGTCATTATCTCGTTGTGAAAAAGGACAGCGGCGAGGTGTTTGACAAAGACTATGATTTTATAGGAACCGCCAAGGGCTACAAATTCAAATCCGCCATCGTAAGGCTGGGCCTTTACACGCTTGTTTTTCCCGGCACCCGCCTGATTCTGGGTCTCAAGGTAAAGGGCCGCAATAATCTCAAAAAGTACAAAGATGTTCTTTCAAAAGGCTGCGTTACTGTCGGCAATCACGTCCATCTTTACGACTACGTGATGGAGATGTACGCCTTAAGACCCAGAAAGACCAGAATTCTTTCGTGGAGCAAAAATCTTACCGGTGAAAACAAGTTTTTCGTGAGACATTCCGGCGGCATACCCATACCGGAAAATGACAGGAAAGCATCAGCTGCGATGGTTAACGCTGTTGTAAACTATCTTAAAAACGGCGGCTGGCTTCACGTGAGTGCTGAGGGCAGCATGTGGGAATACTACATGCCTATAAGACCTTTCAAGACCGGAGCTGCCCATTTTGCATACCTTGCCGGCGTCCCGGTCCTGCCTATGGCTTTTTCTTACCGGGAACCCAAAGGTCTCTATAAACTGCTTGGAAGAAAAGCTCTTTTTACACTTTCAATCGGAGAACCTCTATTTGCGGACGAGAGTCTTTCCCGCATGGATGCGATAGAAGATTTGACAAAACGTGTTCACGGGGAGGTGTGCAGACTTGCAGGTATAGACCCGAAAGACAATATTTATCCTCCGATTTTCGAGAACAGTCATAAAATCAACTATTATTGAGGCTTCATCATATATTTAAAATAATAAGTTTATTGATAAATAACGCGAAATCTTTTATAATTAACAAGTGTTGTCTGAAACTTAAATGACAGACTTGCTTTTACAAAGGAGAAACGCTGTGAACATGAAAACGCGGAAAGCGCATATTGTGCTAAAAAAGCTGCTCAGTCTGCTGCTTGCTGTGTTCATGTTCGTTTTTGTTTTTGGCGGCTTTGTATACTCAGAGACTTTTGAACCCGGATCACCTACCCCTGCCACTGATAGTTCTTTTGACGGCGGTGACGGAACTGCAGACCCCTCCGAAAGCCCTGACGGCGGTGACGGAGAAACTGCTTCCCCTGACGGCGGCGATCCCACAGAGGAGGTTTCCGAATCACCTTCAGAGTCACCCACAGAGACTCCTACAGACACTCCTTCTCCCACGCCAACTGACACTCCAACTCCCACTCCCACGCCTACACCGGATCCTTCCGATCCCGGTTCGGTTCCCCTTGGCGATGACGATGAGCTCCAGCTATTTGATACCACCTTTTGCGGATACGTCAATGTACATATTGACAGCAGTCTGAATGTGAGGTCAGGCCCCTCCACCGGCCACGATAAATTGAAAAGCCTTAAACGCGGCGTGGTTGTGGAAATTCACGGAAGAGTTTTTACTAACGAACAGGTCTGGTACTACATCAGCTATGCGGACGGTCCCGCAAGAAGTTACGGATATGTGTCCGGCCAGTATATCGGTCTTGTTTCCGCCGACAGCGACAGGGAGTTTGAGGCAAAACTCGACGAGCAGCAGTTCCCCGAGTCCTACAGAAGGTATCTCAGGGTTCTCCATTTCCTCCATCCCAACTGGCTTTTCGAAGCTTTCCACACCGGACTTGAGTGGGAATATGTGCTTCAGGGCGAATATAAATTCAATTACAACGACATTAGAATAGACGCCATATCCTCCTGGAAATCGTTAAGGCCCGGCGCTTATGACTGGGACAACGACAAGTGGATATCCGTTTCCGGAAGTTCATACGTTTGCGCCTCATACGAGCTCATTGACTACTTCATTGACGTTAGAAACTTCCTTAACGAGACTCACGTATTTCAGTTTGAACAGCTTTCCTACAATTCTGTCACCGCAAGCGAGGCCAGCGTAGAACAGGTTCTTGCGGGAACTTTTATGTCCCACGCCCTTGTTCCCTACGGCGACGAAGACGGCGACGACATTACTTATGCTCAGGCCTTTTTGAGACTTGGCTCCATTTACAATGTCAATCCTCTCATGCTGGCTGCAAGAGTCAGACAGGAGCAGGGCCTCGGTCAAAGCATTTTGATCTCCGGAAAATACCCGGGACATGAAGGCTACTACAACTATTTCAACATGGAGGCCGCCGGTTCCACAAACGAACAGATTTACGAGAACGGAATCAATGAAGCTGTCCGTGAAGGCTGGACAACGCCTTATCTTGCTCTTGCAGGCGGCAGCGAAAAGGTGAGCAGAAACTTCATCACTAAGGGGCAGGACACTTTCTACCTGCAGAAATTTGACGTTGAAAGCTCTTACTACAATCTGTTCTGGCATCAATACATGCAGAATGTACAGGCGGCCTGCAAGGAGAGCATCACCGTAAAATCCACCTATGAGAGCCTCGGAATGTACGACAATGTATTTGTCTTCAAGATTCCGGTATATTATAACGTTCCCGAAACCGCCTGCCCGTGCCCCACGAAGGACGGTAACCCGAATTACAGGCTGAAGTCGCTTACAGTCGGAGAATATACATTCACTCCTTCCTATGAGTCCGGAGTTTACGATTACAATCTCCTTCTGCCAAGAAGCATCAGCACTGTTACAATATCTGCGGTTCCCATCAATTCAAAGACTGCGGTTATAGGGCTTGGCGAGAAAACTCTTCAATTCGGCGAAAACGTATTTGAAATCACAACTGTTTCCGAAAGAGGCGACAGGGGACTTTACACCATTACCATTATGAGGAGTGAGGAGGATTTCGACCCGCCAATTGCGACTCCGACTCCGACACCGACCCCCACGCCGACTCCAACGCCAACTCCAACACCAACTCCGACACCCACGCCGACACCCACGCCGACGCCAACCCGAACCCCAACTCCAACTCCGACACCCACGCTGACGCCTACGCCTACGCCGACACCCACACCTACCCCCACGCCGACGCCCACACCGACGCCAACGCCGACGCCGACGCCTACACCGACGCCGACGCCAACGCCGACACCCACGCCGACTCCGACTCCGACACCTACGCCTACACCGACTCCAACGCCGACGCCAACTCCTGCGCCGTTTTTCGACACATCGCTGACAATGTCCGGTTCGGTGAACTGCGGGCCGGTTATAATC
>CACZNV010000089.1 GCA_902782645.1 uncultured Ruminococcus sp.
CGAAATCGCCACCAGGAGCAGAGAGAGCACCCTTAAGATTGTTCCTTACCTCACTCTTACCGACTCAACGATTTTTGCCGAGTTTAAGGCGGGTGACGGAAAGCTTTATATCGTGAAGGATATCGTGGGCTACGCTTCCGCTGTACTCCACAACAAGTCCCTCAATTACGGGAAAAACAAGGCGATAGTTCATTCCATCAGCCTCTTCGACGAACCCGGAAGGAAAATGATTCGGTTCCTTGACAGGTACAGGAAGAACAGGCACACCTATATCAAGTCTTATTCCACACCGAAGTCGGACGACGACCTCAGGTTCCTGAATCTCAAAAACGAGCTCCTCGACAAGTTCTTTGAGTGCGTCATTGGCGATACCGTTGAGATTGCAGACCGCACCTCGTACAACAAAAATGCCGGAATCGGAATAACGGTGACCGAAAGAGGCAAAAGCGACAGTGAAATCGACAACGAAAACACCCAGGACGCCTTAAAGCCTGTTTACAAATCATACAAGGTTCTGAGGGGCCTTCCGGACATCTCGTTTACCGTAACGGGACTGGACAACGGGGCCATCATTACGGGCACTTTCATGCCTGTGTTTATAGGCCTTGACAGGGTGCTGTTTGTGGGAAAAGATACCGTTTATCTTGCGGATGTGGATGACATTGGCGGTACCCTCGCTTTCTTCAAGTACATTTCCAAGAGCTGCTGCACAAGCATTTTTATTTCGGAGAAGGATCTTCCCATGTTTGTGCCGGAGATGCTGCAGGAACTGAAGAAGAGGTTTGACGTGGCTTTTTCGGACTTCAACGAGAACGCATACATGCCCAAAGAGGCTGTGATGAAGTTCTATTTTGACATGCCCGCAGTGGACACCATATCCTGCGAGCTTTACGCCTGCTACGGCGAAGGTGAGGAAGAAAAGCGCTACAACGTGCTTGACGAAAGGAATTATGAGGGAAGCAGCAGGGATGAGGCCACCGAGATGGCGGCTTACGAGTCCTTGAAGAAGTATTTCAACAAATACGACCCGAACCTCAAGGCTGCGATAATGGCCAAGGGGGACGAGGCCTTCTACGAGTTTATCACCGGCCAGGTATATGATCTGGAGCTCATGGGGGAGGTGTACATCTCCGAAAAACTCAGGAATGTTAAGGTAAAGAAGGCGTCGCGTATCAGCGCCGGCGTTTCGCTCCAGGGAGACCTTCTCATGTTCTCTGTACACAGCGACGATTTTACGCCGGATCAGCTTGCAGAAATATTCAGAAAATACGATAAGAAGAAAAAGTTCTTCAGACTCAGCGACGGCACATTCATCAATGTTGACGGCGAAGGCATCAAAAACCTTGTCAATGTGGGCAAAATGCTGGAAATGAGCGGCATTTCCCTCTCGGGAGGAACGGCTGTGGTCCCCAAGTTCAGGGCTCTTTTCCTTGACAGCGAGCTCTCCGACAACGAGAACGTTCTCATCAGCAGAAGCAAGGACTTCAGGGCTCTTATAAGAAATATGAAAACCTTCGAGGACAACGACTTCGAAGTTCCCGCATCCCTTAAGGACATCCTCAGAAACTATCAGAAATACGGCTTCCGCTGGCTGAAGACTCTTAAGCACAACGGCTTTGGCGGTATCTTGGCGGATGAAATGGGCCTCGGCAAGACCATCCAGACCATCGCGTTCCTGAAATCCGAATTCGAAGAGGGTGCAAAGTCCGGCGCCATCATCATATGTCCCGCGTCGCTTGTGTACAACTGGAAGAGCGAGCTCACCCGTTTTGCGCCAAATCTTCCGGCGGTTGTGGTTTCGGGAAAGCAGGAGGAGCGCATGGAGATCATCAAATCCCTGAAGCCTTCCGACATAGTTATCACATCCTATGACCTTTTGAGAAGAGACATAAGGCTATACGCCAATATACGCTTCGGCTACCAGATCATCGACGAGGCTCAGTTCATAAAGAACAGCGCAACTTTGTCCTCAAAGTCCGTTAAGCAGATAAGGTCCGACTTCAGGCTGGCTCTCACCGGCACGCCAATCGAAAACAAACTTTCGGAGCTCTGGAGCATCTTTGACTACCTGATGCCAGGCTTCCTCCACGATTACCGCCAATTCAAAGAGGAATACGAAACTCCCATCGTAAGCTTCAGGGAGACGGACGCCTTGATAAGACTCCGCAAGATAATCCATCCCTTTATCTTGAGGCGTCTTAAGCAGGATGTTCTTAAGGACCTTCCGGACAAACTGGAGGAGACTTTGACAACCCAGCTCACCGAGGCCCAGGAGGAACTTTACAAAGCAAATCTTGCGGGCATCAGACAGAGTCTTGGCAGACGCTCCGACGAAAAGTTCACCGGCGTCACTGTCCAGATCCTTGCGGAACTTATGAAGCTCCGTCAGATATGCTGCGATCCTTCGCTAATATACGAGAATTACGAAGGGGGAGCCGCCAAGGTGGACCTCTGCGTCGACCTGGTGAAGGGCGCCATCGAAGGCGGACACAAGATACTTATTTTCTCCCAGTTCACCAGCATGCTCTCGATTATCGAGAAGAGGTTTGACGGCGAGAAAATCAAGTACTATTCTCTCATTGGTCAGACCCCGAAAGAGAAAAGGACAAGAATGGTGGAGGACTTTAACTCCGGCGACGTTCCGGTGTTCTGCATTTCCCTGAAGGCGGGCGGAACAGGTCTAAACCTCACCAGCGCGGATATAGTCATCCATTTTGACCCCTGGTGGAACATTGCCGTCCAGAATCAGGCGACGGACAGGGCCCACAGAATCGGTCAGAAGAACATTGTGACCGTCTACAAGCTCATTGCCCACAACACCATCGAAGAGAATATAATGAAGCTTCAGGACAGAAAGAAGGAGCTTGCCACAGAGCTTCTCTCCGGCGAAAGCTTTGACAACATTTCAATCACCCGCGAGGAGCTGCTTGAAATTCTGGGCTGATAATACGGCGCTGACAGCTGATATAGAAGAGGTTTTGTTGTGAAGTTTTTTATTTACACTTTCGGCTGCAAAACGAATACTTACGAATCGGAAGCCATGAGCCGCCTCCTCCTTGAAACAGGGAGATACGAGGCGGCCCAGGCTTACGCCGACGCCGACGCTGTAATCGTAAACTCCTGCATGGTAACGGAGGAGAGCGAAAAAAAGGCAAGAAAGCTTATAAGAAGAATACGGAGGGAGAATCCCTCCTCATGTATTGTCCTCTGCGGATGCATGCCCCAGGTAAAAGAAAAACAGTGTCTTGACACGGGAGCCGACATAATCTGCGGAAATACCAACAGGACTGAAATCGTATCTTTAATAGACTCGTTTCTTGAAAATAAAGACAGCGGCGGAGACAGAAAGGTTGTTTCCGTGCTCCCTCACACCTTAGGCGAAAAGTTTGAAATGCTTTCTCCCGCAGGGTACAGATTCCTCACAAGGGCAAATCTTAAGATAGAAGACGGCTGCGACTGTTTCTGCTCCTATTGCGTGATTCCGTACGCAAGAGGCCGTGTCAGGTCCATGCCCGTTGACGATGTTTACCGGGTCGCCGGAGAACTTGTTGGCGCAGGTCACAGGGAGATTGTTCTCACAGGCATAAACATCGGCATGTACGGCCGGGATATAGGCGCTTCAATCTATGACGCCGTCAAGGCCGCAGCCTCTGCAGGCACAGAGAGAGTAAGGCTCGGCTCCGTGGAGATTGACCTTATTTCTGACGAAACCATTGACAGGCTTTCTCAGATTAAGGAGCTCTGCCCCCATTTTCA
>CACZNV010000090.1 GCA_902782645.1 uncultured Ruminococcus sp.
CCAATTGTCTTAACATCTCTGCCAAACAGATCTGCCATCTGGTTCCTGTTCAGCCATACAGTATCCTGATCGACTTTTACGTTAAGGGTAATTTCCTTATCTTCGGTTACAAATAATACAATTTCATTTTCTTTAGCCATATTCATCCCCCCTGTTACTTCTCGCTGATGCCATTCTCATTAAGCTTTTGCTGCATCTCGACATAATACGAAAGCAGTCTGAGCACATATGTTGCCGTGGCAGACGAACAGTATTTTTGTCATGTCATTTTCCTCGTATGGGTCAAATGTAATTTACCGAAATCTATTTGGCAGGAATGTATTTCGGTCAGCTCAAACTTGTTTGTTCAAGTTGGACAAACAAGTTTAGACCTGATATAGGTAACTTTTCCTCATTATCTCTTTTAATCGAAGATTCTTGTCAAAGATGTCTTCTGTCAGGCCGTTGAGTTCCAAAAGACTGCGGATGCACCATTCGGGATCCTGGGTATGATAGGTATAGTAGACATCATTCATCTGTTTATAATTAAACTGTTTCGAAATGAACTTTGTTGAATGATCTCGCGTGTAAGATATATATCTATACATATAGCCTATCCAGAAAAGAGCTTCTCGTGAGAACTTGATTTTCCCGTAGTCAGCCGGACCGAATTGATTTGTAATCGAATTGATACCTTCGACAACATCAAGTGACACCAAAGAAGGATTGTTCAAGTCCAGCTCTCTCAGAAGATTTGAATGAAGGAATCTTCTGATAAAAATGCCGGTTGAACAATTGAGTTCAAGTGATTTTTCAAACAGCTTTCCCTGGTACTCTGCGAGAAGCAGACCGTTGTGATCAAAATCTCTCATTTCAGTATTTCCTCGATATATTTCCCTGTTCTGAATTCTCTTTTTGCGAGTTTCAGTTTTGTATCTATTGCAAATGCCCGATCGTTCAGGCTTTTTTTGCAGTCTTCCTTTTCGGGCGTGCAGATGTAGTATTTTTCAATCGGCGTTAGACTGTTTAATGCTGCAACGGTTCTAAACACAAATTGCAGACCGAGATTTGAAGCTGAGAGTGAGTGAAGTGCGACGTCGGCATTGATTTCTCCGTCGGCAAATTGAGCCATTATGTAAAACATTCTGTTGTCGGCAATTGGTGCTGCAACAATGTCTGCGGAATCAATCTGTGCAACGATTTCTTTGATAAGGTTGCACTGATCATATTCTTTTAAGGTACCGCGATAATGGCATATTGCCAGCATCCATTCCAAAGAGCAGTCAAATTTATGAATTTTCAGTTTGTCAGGAGAGTAGCTGAATGAATAAACTGAAGAATTCTTGTTTTCACATACGAAAGCAAGTGCCTGGCTATATGATTCTCCTGTGTAAAACCCTTGCCCGAAATCACAATTCGGCCTTGACCCGTCATGAGTTATTGCCGAAAGACCTTCCTTTGAACCGTGAAACAAAACCTGCCTATACTGTTCCTTGGCCAGTTCTTCTTTGACAACATTGATTCTGTAGCGTCCTTCATACACGTAAGAGTAAAATTTTTCACAAACGCTGTTTGTTGTTTTTCCGGTTTTTAAAATCTCGTCAAGAGTTGTTCTTGAAATGCCTGTTTTTTCTCCAAGTT
This sequence comes from uncultured Ruminococcus sp., assembly GCA_902782645.1. Classification (GTDB taxonomy): domain Bacteria; phylum Bacillota; class Clostridia; order UBA1212; family UBA1212; genus UBA1212. The sequence continues at coordinate 1,621 of CACZNV010000090.1, forward strand.
CCATAGATGAGATTTTTTCTGATTCAAGAATAAACTCAATATCATTTTTAATATTGTAATCACATTTTACGGGAATCATGACCGCATCTCCTTTCTACTGGCTAATTATACCATAGAAAACTAGTTTGTTCAAGTTGGACAAACAAGTTTTCAAGAAAGAAATTCTTTACAGGCCGGATCTGCTGTTCCGGGAAGGCCGCGGTTTGTTAAGATGAGGCGGGAAGGGGTGTCCCGCGATTGACATAAACGGCTTTTCAGCTTAGAATTACCACAGAGGAAAGCAGACCGGCCGGCGGCAAAACAACTGCCGTCCGGAAATAATTCACGGAGGAATTATGAAGGATTTTTACAGACCGCTCAGGATCACCCACGGGTACTTCGGGTACGGTGACGGGGACAGCTATGCGACAAAAGTTGCAAAAATCGAGAGCCGCGTGAAGGAGCTCAAGGTGAAAGGTTTTGGCGGTATCGTGACGAACGTTGCCGACAAGGACTACCTGCACAACGAGACCGAGTGGGCGCTCATGAAGGAGAAGGAGCGGATCTGCCGCGAGAACGACATGCGGATGTGGCTGTACGATGAAAAGGGCTACCCGAGCGGCGGTGCGTGGAAGGAGACTCTGACAAAACGGCCGGACTGCGAGGCGAGGGCGCTTGTTGTAGTGTCACGCGTGCTGAAACCGGGGGAGAGCGGTGTTTTTGAGCTGCCTTACGGGCACGAGAAGACGCTGAATGTCCTTGGCTATTATATGGAGGGGGACAAGCCCACGGATGAGGAACTTGACAGGGGACCGGTGGTTTTCGGGAAAAGCGACTGCGTGACGGTGAAAAATGAGGGCTGCGCGGATATGCTTGTGCTCGGTTTTTATCAAAAGAGAGCTTTTGAGGGTGCGCACTGCCAGAACAATGTGTGCGCATCAAGAAGATACATTGACGTCAGCAGCGAGGAGGCCGTCGGCGAGTTCATAAACAACACATACAGGCGGTATACGGACTGCCTGGAGGGTCATTTTGCGAAAGAGATTGGCGATGAAAGGCCGGAGGCGACGGTGGAGGCGATTTTTACGGACGAGCCGTCGTACATGGGCCATTACATCAATCAGGGCATCAACACGCCAAGCATCGACCACGTGCCTGACCCGGACATCGTCCTCTACCCGGTGATAAACTGGGGCATGCACGTTACCGCCAAGTTCAGGGAGCTTTACGGCTACGACCTGACGGACAACCTTGCATATCTTTTTACGGGCGGTTCCGAAAAGGCAAGGCGCGTGCGGCACGATTACAACAACCTCATGAGCCTGCTCTTTGAGCACAGCTTTTTCGAACAAATAGGTAAATACTGCGAGTCAAAAGGACTCATGTTCTCAGGCCACGTGCTTCTTGAGGACGAACTCAAGCTCCACGTGAGGTTTGAGGGCAACATAATGCGTTTCCTCTCGCACATGCACGTCCCCGGCCTCGACATGCTTCAGTCGGTGCCCGAAATCGTCAGGCAGTTTGCCTTCACCCCGCTTCTCGTAAGGTCCGCGGCGGAGCTCTACGGGCGCAAACACGTTATGGATGAGGTTTCTGCCCACGCTCAGGGTGGAAATGTGACGGAGGAGCAGGTGACATGCTCGCTGATGCTTCAGCTTGCGCTGGGTGCGGACATTTTCACCTCCTATTACAACGACGGCCTCTACACGGAGGATTACTGGAGAAAGCTTAACGAAGGGATATCTAAGGCTGCGGAGGGCCTTGGCGAGAGGGATTTCGGCAAGGCGGTGATCTACTACCCGGTGGACACGGTGATGTGTCTTCAGAAGCCGGGGACCGAGTTTGACAATGCTCCGGGGGAGCAGGGCCTCATAGACAGGTGCCAGGAGAATCTTGAGTCAGCTATGAATGTGTTCGTTGACGGCATGGTTCCCTTCATATTTGCGGACCCGGACGGCCTCACTGAAACTCTTGACAGAAAACCTCAGCTTGCGGTGGTGCCCGGCTGTCTCCTGACGCCAAGGACAAAAGCCTTCATCAGAGAACTCGCCAAGACCGCAAAAGTCATTTTCTACGATCCTGCGGGAGCGTTTAAGAACGGATATGAGGAGGCGGAGAGCCTTGGCGCCGCGCTCCTTGCCGGCGAAGGCGCGGCGCCAGCGCTTGGCAAAAGCGCCGCTTTTGCCAAGCTGCGGGAGGAGCTGCCGGCCGGAGGTCTGACGGCTGAATCCTCCGGCCTCGTTGCGGCCTACGGCCGCAACGCCGCAGGCGCAAGGACCGCCCTGGTGGTCAACAGCGCCTCGAAAGAGGCGCTTGTCGCAGTCGGGAGGGCGGGCGCAGCACTGCCTGCGGCGGCAGCTCTGCCTGGCGGCCGGGCGCCGCGTTTGACCGCAGTTTGCGGCGCCACGGCCGCGGTGCTGCCCCCCTATGGAGCGGTGCTGCTCACCTGGAACGGGTAAAAAAGCGCCTGCCAGGGCGGTTTGGCGCCGCTTGGGGTATTGGCGGTAAAATAGGCAAATTTACCGGTAGAATAACACGGGAAAGAAGGGTAAATCAGAATTGTTTTCGGAGCAAAACCCCTGGATTGCGGAGCGCGAAGCCACGGTCTGCACCTGGAAATTTGACTACAACAGAGGCTACATCGGCAATATGTCGGTGTCGCTTCTCAACGACTTCATGAGCCTCTCGGACAGGCAGCTTTTTGATTACGCATCCATGATGAAGACCTGCGGCTTTACGGGCATTCAGGTCATGGATATATGCGCCGCCTGGAGAGCTTCAGGCTCTTATGAGACTGTTCACGACAGGTTCAAGACTCTTTCCAAAGCCTGCCGCAGCATGGGTCTGAATTTTACCATGTGGGCCTGGGCTGCAGAGTTTTCGGGTCACGGTTTTACGGAGCCCTTGGCGGTTTATAAAAACGCCGTAAGCGGTGAGCCCGCGTATAAGGACCCAAAGGTTCTGGAGCTTTTTAACAGGTATTACGATATATATGCGGACCTTGCGCCTTACTGCGACCGTGTGATAGCGCATTTCTTTGATCCGGGAAACCTTTGCGATACGGAGAGCGTGATTTTCTTCCTGAAACTGTTCAGAGACAAGTTCAGGGCTAAAAATCCTGATGTGAAGATTGCTGTTGACACTTGGGGGTGCCCGGAAGGGTATCCGGAGGCCCTTGTGGAGGCGGGCATTGGCGATATCATGCTTATGGAACTTCCTTTCCTTCCTGTGTGGCAGGCTCCGGGCAAACGGGCGGCCTTCAGGGAAGGCGTGAAAAAGCTGGGCTGCGGCCTTGGCGTGTGGGGCTGGTACACTGCGGACATGGAAATTGATCAGCTTGCGTACATGACAGTCAACAACAGGGTCCTGAAACAGGTTTTTAGCACTGTGCGTGAGCAGGGGGACAGCGTTCTGGTGCCTTCCTACTGGAGCGAGACCGATTCCTACCACATTTTGAACTATTTTTCGCTCTACGCTGCGGGACATCTCCTTCAAAATCCTGAGGATGATCCGGACAGGCTTCTTTATGAAAGCGCTTTTAAGCTTACGGGCTTTTCCGAAGACGCCAATGCTCTCACCGGCGTCCTCTCTCTCATCCGGGACGCAAGGTCCGGAGACAGCTGGGACACCTACTGGTGGGCCTCGGACAAATATGTTCTGAAAAACTGCGATTATAAATCAATAATTCCCCGGGCGGAGGAGGCAATCAAAACCCTTGAAAGCCTTTCCCAAAAGCCTGAGCCGGGGAAAGGGGCAATGAGGTTTCCTCTTGAGCGCAGAAAGCTTTACAGGCTCATCCTCCCCCACGTTTACCAGATAAAACAGTTCGCGGAATTCTGCCGGGACCTTGACCTTGTGCGCCGCGAAAAAGAGCGTGGTGCCTCAAAAGAGAAGCTTCAGCAGATGGCAGACTCACTGAACCCTGAGATTCCCGAATACAACACGGTGACGGGTCTTTGGGGCCAGCCCGAGGCCCGGGCGGCGTTCAAACTTTGCGAGGAGTTTTGCAATGCAAACGGGCTCAAGCCGCCCGAGCGGTCTGCCGCGGTCAAATTCAAGTTCAAAAGAAGGTTTGTAGACCGCCTGACCGTTGCCCAGCGCGGCAAAAGTGAGAAAGTGGTTGTGACGCCTGCGTTTTATGAGGGGTATCTCATTGGCGAGAAATTCGCAGATTCCATAATGGAAGAGCTTGCTTCTGAAGGGGTCTTGGAAAAAGACGGAGCCGGCGGCTATTGGCTTTCTAATTATGAGGAGTACAGGCTCGATTTCAATTGAGAGAAGAAGCAAAATCTGGTAGAATGGTTCGGCGGCTCCGAGGGGGTTTTCAGAGGGTAACCGCCAAGGGACCGCAATCCAAAGAAACAATAACGGGCGGAGCTTAAATGATACTCATAATCGCTGAAAAACCCAGCCTTGCGCGGAATATAAACGCCGGGATAGGTAATATGACAAAGAGAAACGGATACTACGAAGGCTGCGGCTACATTGTGACCTGGGCTTTCGGGCATCTTTTTTCCCTGTGCGACATTGAGGATTACGGAGGCTCCGAAAGGCCGGAGGGAGAGAAGGTCAGGTGGACCATGGAAAACCTGCCCTGTTTTCCGGAAAAATTCAAATTTAAGCTGAGGCGCGACGACAGCGGCAAGGCGGATGACGGGGTCAGAAACCAGTTCAACACCATAAAAAGCCTCTGTCTGAGGGATGACGTTGACACTATCGTCAACGCAGGCGACGCCGACCGCGAGGGTGAAATAATTGTCAGGCTCTGCGTGGTGAATTCATTTGGCGGTGCCGAAAATGTCGCAAAATCAGGTAAAAACTTAAAGCGGCTCTGGCTTCCCGACCAGACCCCGGAGACGGTAAAAGCCGCTCTTTCGGACATGAAGGACGAGACTGAGTACGAAAACCTCGCCAATGAGGGCTTTGCGCGCACATACATCGACTGGCTCTACGGCGTCAATCTCACCAGGTACGCCACCATTAGAACCGGCCGCCTTCTGAGGGTGGGAAGGGTCATCGTTCCCATCGTCAAGGCGATCTACGACCGGGACATGGCCATCAGATATTTCAAACCCGAAAAGTACTACAGCATCGCCTCCGACGAAGAGACGAAAGGCTGCAAGGTCCAGCTTGTCAGCAAGCTCCGATTCGACAACGACAAAAAGGGCGAGGGCTACTACAACGCGCTTTCCACATGCGACAGATACAACATGGAAAAAGCGGTTGTCACCGACAAAAAAACCAAAACCGACACCATAAAACCCGGCAAGCTTTACTCGCTTTCAAAGCTTCAGAACGTGCTCGGAAAGAAATACAAGATGCCGATGGAAAAGAGCCTCGCAATCGTGCAGAAGCTCTACGAGGCGGGCTACCTCACGTACCCGAGAACCAACTCGGAATACCTCGCGTCGGCCGAAAAGGACAAGGTGAAGAAGGTCCTTGGCGTTGTGGCAAAGCTTGGCTACAACGTGAAATTCCGCGACGACAAAACGATATTCGACGATTCAAAAATCGAGTCCCACTCCGCCATTACCCCCACTTACATCATACCCGACAAGTCCAAACTGACCGAAGAAGAGCTCACCGTTTACTCCACGGTCATGAGAAGGTTTGCGGCGGTATTCTGCGGCGTTCCCTGCCTTGCCGATAAAACGGAGATTACCGTAAAAGTGGGCGAACTTGAGGAATTCGTGCTGAAGGGAACCATAGTGAAGCAAAAAGGCTTCATGCAGTACGACGACGGAGGCGTTTCCGACAAGATGCTCCCGCCGCTCGAAAAGGGCGACACCGTCAACATAAACTTCAAGCCTGTCGAAAAAGAGACCACACCGCCAAAGCATTACACCATCGAAACCCTCAACAACTATCTGAAGAACCCCTTCAGAGAGGAAAAGGCCCTTGCCGCCAAAAAACGTGACGCATCTGCCCCTCAAGAGGACTCCGAGAGCGAAGAGGGAGCTGACGGGGGCTACGGCGAGGACGACGCCGAAGAGTACCGCATGATACTTGAAGGTCTTGAACTGGGAACTGAGGCCACCAGAACGGGCATAATCGACAACGCCCTCAAAAGCAATTACATACAGCTCAAAAAAGACGTCTACACCATACTGCCCGACGGTGAGTTCCTGATTGAGGCCACTCAGAGCATGAACATCTCCATGGACAAACACAAGACTTCAGAGCTGGGAAGGATCCTTAAAAAGATATTCCGCGGCGCTTTGAAGATCGAGGACGGCCTTGACGAGGCAAAAAAAGAAGTTTCCGAAGTTTTTGAAAAAAGAAACGCCAAGTCATCCCCCGAGGATGACACGGATTTCGGCTCCACCGGCGACATTGTCGGCAAGTGTCCCCTCTGCGGCGGCGACGTTGTCAGAACTTTCTTCGGCTACGGCTGCTCAAACTACAAGGACAAGGGCTGCAAGTTTTCCGCCAAGATGATCATCTGCGGCAGACCCCTCTCTGTCGCCAATATGAAAATGCTTCTTGAGACCGGCAAAACCGCCAAGATTAAAGGCTTCAGAAGCAAGACCGGCAACCTGTTTGACGCATGCCTGAAGCTGGAAGACGGCAAAGCGGTGTTTGATTTTGACCGCCAAGACGCAAAAGACAAGACGCATCAGTCAACCAGCGTTGGCTCATAATTTCACGAGTATTTACCTATAAATGCGGAAAATATTGTCGCGTGACGACAAACGGCCCGTCGAAATGCCCGGGAAGGCCGAAAACCGCGGTTTGTGCCTCAAAAGAATGCAAAAATGTCGGAAACCGGCGGCTTTTTAGTGAAAAAAGGTCGAAATTGCGGCCTTTTTTTGCTAAAATTGAATTAGGCTTTAAATGCCGGATTTTCTTGCAAAAACGCGTAAGATTCTGCGACAATCATCTGGTCGCGTTTTTTTCGTGAAAGAAATTTGCACAACAAAAGGATGAAAAAAATGAAGTATTATTCCGAATCTGTTGACGACGTTCTGGCGGAGGTCAAAAGCTCCCCGGAAGGTTTGACCGGCGGGGAGGCTGCGGAAAGGCTTGCCGCGTACGGGAAGAACAAGCTTGCAGAGAAGAAAAAGGTGCCGCTAATAGTGCACTTCTTCAAGCAGATGGCTGACCCTATGATACTTGTGCTTATAGCCGCCGCTGCGGTCTCGCTTGTGACGGCTATCATCGAGCATGAAGGATTTGCCGATGTCATAATCATCATGACGGTGGTTATCATAAATGCGATTCTTGGCGTGTACCAGGAGAACAAGGCCGAAAAGGCGATTGAGGCTCTTCAGGAGATGTCTGCAGCTACCAGCAAGGTCAGGCGGGACGGCGTGGTGAAGATAGTTCACAGCGAGGAGCTTGTGCCGGGCGATGTGATCGAGCTTGAGGCCGGAGACCAGGTGCCTGCGGACGCAAGGCTTATTGAGTGCCACAGCCTGAAAATCGAAGAGGCTGCGCTGACCGGAGAGAGTGTTCCTGTGACGAAGCAGACGGAGGCTCTTCCGCTCATTGGCGATAAGGATGTGCCCCTCGGCGACAGAAAGAATATGATCTACATGGGTTCCACTGTGTCCTACGGAAGAGGCAGGGCGGTGATCATCGGAACCGGTATGAACACCGAAATGGGCAAAATCGCGGACGTGCTGGCGAAGACCTCGGAAGGCGAGACTCCGCTCCAGAAAAAACTCAAGCAGCTCAGCAAGATACTCAGTATTCTGGTGCTTGCCATCTGCGTGGTGATATTTGCCTTCGGCGTGGGCAGGGAATGGATAACCCTCGGTAAAAATTTCGATTTCTTCAAATCGGCGCTCAAGGTGTTTATGACGGCTATCAGCCTTGCCGTCGCTGCGATCCCCGAGGGACTTGCGGCGGTGGTCACGGTGGTGCTTTCCATTGGCGTCACAAACATGTCCAAACGCAACGCGATCATAAGAAAGCTTACTGCGGTTGAGACCCTCGGATGCGCTCAGATCATCTGCAGCGACAAGACGGGTACTCTCACCCAGAATAAGATGACCGTTGTGGAGCACCACGGGTCGGACGAAAAGCTCACTGCATTGGCGATGGCGCTCTGCAGCGACTCAACTCTTGACGAGAACAACGAGGCCGTCGGAGAACCAACCGAGAACGCTCTTGTGAACTATGCGTTCAAGCTGGGTATGCCGAAGTACGAACTCGCCAAGGAGTACGCAAGGGTTGGAGAGGCGCCGTTTGACAGTATGCGCAAGATGATGTCGACGGTCCACACCCATGACGCCAATGTAATCCAGTTCACAAAAGGCGCTCCCGACATTGTTCTCTCCAGATGTTCTTTTTACCTGGAAGGAGGCAGCATCCTTCCTTTGACGGATGAGAAGAGAGCTGAGATACTGAAGGACAACAAAGCGATGGCCGACAAGGCGCTGAGAGTGCTTGCCGCCGCGGAAAAAATATACGACAAGGTCCCCGAGAGCTTTGAACCGGACGCGCTCGAAAAGGACCTCATCTTCCTCGGTCTCACGGGCATGATCGATCCCATCAGGCCCGAGGTGCTTGAAGCCGTCAAGGAGTGCAAGAGCGCCGGCATCAGAACCGTTATGATTACGGGCGACCACCTTGACACAGCCGTAGCAATCGCCAAGGAACTCGGAATTTTAGGCGAAAACGACAAGGCAATCTCCGGCATGGACCTGGAGTCGATCTCGGACGAGGAGCTCTCACAGACCATCGAACAGTACAGAGTTTACGCACGCGTGCAGCCTGAGCACAAGGTCAGAATCGTCAACGCCTGGAGGTCTAAGGGCTACATCACCGCAATGACAGGCGACGGCGTTAACGACGCCCCCAGCATCAAAAACGCAGACATTGGCGTGGGCATGGGAATAACCGGCACGGACGTGACCAAGAACGTTGCCGATATGGTTCTTGCGGACGACAACTTCGCCACCATCGTGGGAGCTGTGGCAGAGGGCAGACGCATTTACGACAATATCAGAAAGGCGATACAGTTCCTCCTTTCTTCGAATATGTCCGAGGTGCTCACGGTCTTCTTCGCTACGCTCTGCGGATTTACGATTTTGAAGCCCGTTCACCTTCTGTGGATAAACCTTATCACCGACTGCTTCCCGGCCCTTGCTCTTGGCGTTGAGCCCGCTGAGAAGGGTATCATGGAGAAGCAGCCCAGATCTTCGAGGGACGGTATTTTCGCAGGCGGCGTCGGTTTCGACATTGCCTACCAGGGCCTTCTGACGACGGTGTTGACATTTATTTCCTTCTACATTGGCGAGTATATCGCGGACGGCGCCGCATTCAGTTTCTTCAACATTGCAGACTGCGCTGACGGCATGACTATGGCTTTTGTCACCATGAGCATGGCCGAGATCTTCCACAGTATAAACATGAGAAGCCAGCGGGGAAGCATTTTCACAATGAAATCCTCAAACAAGGTCCTGCTCGGAGCGTCGCTCCTCAGCTGGGTGCTCACCACTGCCGTGGTGTTCGTCCCCGGCGTAACCGGTCTGTTTGGGTTTGCTCAGCTTTCGATTCCGGAGTACCTGATAGCAATGGGCCTTGCGGTGCTCATGATTCCCTGCGTTGAGCTTGTGAAGCTTGTCCAAAGAGCTGCTGCAAAGAAGCGGGCAAGATAACTTAAAATGATAATATGGTTTAAGCTGCGCCGGCGCCGGGAGAGATCCTGCGCCGGCGTGTTTTGCAGAAGGCTTTCCCCTTAGCTGAGCTGCCATGGACACTTGCTTTTTATAAGTTGTAAATGCTACAATCAGAGCTAGATAAGTCGCAAACTCTTTTTTGAATTGAAAACAACGGAGGTTCAGCTATGAGTGTTGCAAAAAGCCCTTTTGGACTGAAATTGATTGCAATGACACTTGTCATAAAGGTTTTTTTGAGATTTTCGAAATAAGAGGGTAATATGAAAAACAGTGAGGTTTTTAAATTATTTGGAGATTTCTTTTTCACAAGAGGCTTTCAGAAGAGGAAAACGATGGTTTATCAATTAAACGATTATATATCTTTATGTTTTTTCTTTGAGTGCACAAATATAGGGAGTGTTTATTTTGCCTATTCTTTCTTTCCGATTATTATGCCATCTGACTTTTTTCACTACACATACGGAGGCAGGCTGGTGGATATTTTACCTGGCAAACATACCAGCTTGACGACTCCCTATGAGACAGAAGAATCTATTCAAGAGTGGGTACAAAATGTAAAAGATGCAGTTGATTCAAAGCTTATTCCCTTTTATCAAATGATTGAGAATCCCGCAACTTTACTGAATCTGTTAAATTCTGACAAAAAGGATAGAATTATTTCATGCCCCTTTGCTGATCGGCTTATGCTTAGTGCATATTTAAAGACATATATGGGGAAAAGTGCAAAAGAAACTCTTCGTTATATTGATTTCGCAAAAGATTACTTGCTATTCAGTCCAATGGTTCAATTATCGGAAGAATTGAGATTTAATAAAGTGGAAGAACTAGATGTTCTGGCATCTTATGCAAAATGCTCTGATAAAGATAGAGTTTTATTCTTCAATAACATCAAGAGTGAAATGCGTGATAAATTTTTCTGATTGTTTAACTATAGAAAGAAGACATCTGTGTGCAATGCAGTCAATATAGTAGACATGAATTTGTGCAAAATTGTAGGATGACAATGGGTTATTTGGTGCAGCCCCAGTATTCAGCCTCATATTCATTTGGCGTTTTATAGCCAATGGCACCGTGAGGAAGCTGGTTGTTGTATAGCTTCTC
>CACZNV010000091.1 GCA_902782645.1 uncultured Ruminococcus sp.
ATATTTATCGCCACTTCAGATCTTCATATCACTCAAAAGCTTCACTCCACAAGGGAAGAAATACTGAAAACGGTTGCCAGGGTGGTATCCTATGCGTCCTCCCTGTGCCCTGAAATCGAGTTTTCCGCCGAGGATGCCACAAGGTCTGACAGGGACTTTCTGCTTCAGGTTTTAAAGACTGCTCTTTCAAACGGCGCGTCGGTGCTGAATGTTGCCGATACGGTGGGCTACATCCAGCCTGAGGAGTTCAAAAGCCTGGTGACATTCCTGCGGGAAGGTCTTTCGGGCATAAAGCCGTTCAAGCTTTCAGTTCACTGCCACAACGATCTGGGACTTGCAACCGCCAATACCCTTGCCGCCATTGAGGCAGGCGCCGACAGGGTTGACGTCACGGTGAACGGCATTGGCGAGAGGGCCGGCAACGCATCCCTCGAAGAGACCGTAATGGCTCTTAAAACAAGAAAAGACATTTACGGCTGCGAGACCTCCGTCAACACAAAACTTATTGTCCCCGCCAGCAGAAAGCTTGTGATGCTTACGGGCGTAAAAGTCCAGGCAAACAAGGCAATTGTAGGCAAAAACGCCTTTGCCCACGAGTCCGGAATTCACGTCCACGGCATGATGGCAGACAGAAGGACCTACGAGATTATCGACCCCGAGGACATAGGTCTTTCCGAGTCAAAGATTGTTATGGGCAAGCACTCCGGCCGCCATGCTCTTGAAGAAAGACTTGCGGTGCTGGGATTTTCCAGCCTCACAAAGGCACAGGTCGACGAGGTATTTGAAAAGTTTAAGATACTTGCCGAGGCAAAGAAGATAGTCTCCGACAAGGACATCGAGGCCCTCGTCAGGGCTGAGATACTTGACATGTCCGGCGAGTACAGGCTTGACAAGTACGTTATCAACTCCGGCAATATACTCTCAAACACCTGCAACATCAGGATTGAAAGAAGCGACGGCAAGGCTTTCGACGGATTTGCCTCCGGAGAAGGACCGATAGATGCAGCCTACAATGCAATCAACGACGCTCTTGGGACAGATGCCAAGCTCCTTGACTATATGATTGAATCCGTCACCGGCGGCACCGATGCCCAGGGTGCGGTGAGCGTTAAGATTACGATTGACGACAAAATCATCAAGGGTTACGGCGTCAACGTAAACATATTCGAGGCAAGTATCCTTGCATACTTAAACGCCCTGAATAACAAGTGACTGTCTTTAAAGTCCGGGGATTATTGCGGGATGCTTGAAAATGACCTTTGTATTGGCGAATTGAATTGAATTTAACTTGCAAAAGTTATAAAATAAAAAATTGTGAATTTTCACAAAAAGGAGAACCGAAACATGGCTTATTATTGCAAAAAAACAGTGGCCGACATAGATTGCGCCGGAAAAAAAGTAATTGTCCGCGTTGACTTCAACGTTCCGTTTGACAGCGAAGGAAAGATTTCCGATGACAAACGTATCGTCGGCGCTCTTCCCACCATTAAATATCTGCTCGACAAGAACGCAGCCGTTATCCTCGTTTCACACCTCGGAAGACCGAAGGGCGAGTTTAACATGAAATATTCAATGGCTCCCGCTTCAAAGAGACTCTCCGAACTTCTCGGAAAAGAAGTAATCCAGGCAGCAGACGTTATCGGACCCGATGCAAAGGCTAAAGCAGAAGCTTTGAAACCGGGCCAGATTATGATGCTCGAGAACGCAAGATTCCACAAAGAGGAAGAGAAGAACAACCCCGAGTTCGCAAAAGAGCTTGCTTCAATGGCAGAGCTTTACGTTAACGACGCATTCGGAACCGCTCACAGAGCCCATGCAACCACGGCAGGCATCGCTGACTACCTCCCGGCTGTTTCCGGTTTCCTCATTGAGAAGGAAATCGCATTCCTCGGAAACGCAGTCAACAATCCGGAGCACCCCTTCGTTGCCATCCTTGGCGGCGCTAAGGTTGCAGATAAACTCACAGTTATCTCCAGCCTTCTTGAAAAGTGCGACACACTCATCATCGGCGGCGGAATGGCTTACACATTCCTCAAGGCTCAGGGCTACGGCATCGGAACTTCTCTCTGCGACGATGAAAAGATTGACTATTGCAAGTCAATGATTGAAAAGGCCGAAAAGCTCGGAAAGAAGCTTCTTCTTCCCGTTGACGCCGCTACAATCGCTGAGTTCCCGAATCCCATCGACGCTCCCGTTGAG
>CACZNV010000092.1 GCA_902782645.1 uncultured Ruminococcus sp.
GGAGTTTGCTAAAAATAGGTAATATTTCATCCCGTAAAACCGTATGCGGGCATTTCGCTTGATATTTCCGGGCATCTTACGCGATGATTTCTTGGCGTGTTAAAAGGGATGTTTGAAGGCCCGGAGAGGGGCGGTTTAGGTTGACAGGGAAGCGATTTTAGTTGTAAAATGTATCGAAGAATTTGAATCGGCTTATGTTCCGGACTTTTATTAAAACCTTAGGTTGAAAGCAGGTTCTTCGAACACTCTATCGGGGGTCACATATGAAGAAAACCGTCTCCTTATTACTCGTTTTGTCATTGATCGTCTGCCTTTTCACAGGCTGCAGCGGAAACTCCGGCACTGTCAAAGTCAGTCTCAATAATAAAAGCGCTCTTGAAAAATCTCTTTTCCTCGCCAATGAATGCGATATCACATATGACGGAAAAGACACCGGCAGTTCGCCCTGGTTCACAACGAACCTTGAGTATGCTTCGGATCCCTACTGCGCCTTCAATTTTACGCAGTACCTTTCCCTGACAGGCCGCAAAAACATAAGCAGCACTGAATATCCTTTTATCGTTCTTAAGATAAAGACCAAAAACTGCAACGACAATTCCTTCTATCTCTTCGCCAACACGAACGGAAACCTTTTCCCTGACGGAAACATTTTCCGCACATCGTATTACGACAACACATCCGACGGCTGGTGCTACATCCTGTTTGACTTTTCCGGCGCAGGTCTCACCGGCGATTATTCGTTCTTCAGGTTTGATTTTGAGAAGACCGCCACCACAAAGGGCGAGGCCTGCTGCGTCGGCGAGATGATATTCATAAAGACGGAAGCCGAAGCTCTTAAATACATGAAGAAAACCGTTTCCGACTCATCTTTTACAAGCGCGGAAATGAAAGAGCTTGAAAAGCTTCTTAAGGACTGCAAATCGGGAGCTCCCGCAGCTTATACCTCTTATAAACCCGCCAAGGCGCCTAAAGAGGACTCCAAGCTCATAATGAAGTTCAATCACTCCTTTACCCGCACCGCAGAGGAGGATGTCAGCGCCTCCGGCACCGATACTTACTGCATGTATCTCGCTAAAAACGAGCTTGAGGCCTGCCAGCTCATATTGACGGCAAGGGAGACCCGTGAAGGACTGTCTCTTGAGGTCTCGGAGTTTGTTCACGAGGACGGCTCGTCGGTACTTGCCGCAGAAGTTTTCGAGGGCACATATTTTGAGGTGGAGGGCGAAAATGTAATCGATCCGCTGCCTCCGCTTTCGGGAAGCTTTGGCGTGTCCAAGAACAAGAGCAAATCCTTTGTCATAAAGACCGGTACCAAGCCTGAAACAAAAGCGGGCGTATACAAGGCGACCGTTAACGTTAAGAATGCCCTTGGCGAGGTCGTTAAGACCGCCGATATATTCGCCAATGTGTGGAATTTCGAGCTTCCGGAGAAAACATCCTGCAAAACCATGATGGACCTCTCCTGGTACAATATTTACTCGTATCACGAGCTCTACAGCGGCGACGGCGGCATACTTTACCAGAAGTACTACGACTACCTGCTTGAAAACCGGGTTTGCTCCTACAACATTCCATATAACACAAACGACGGGCTTTTCGGAAACGAAGAGGTGCTGTCATACCTCAACAATCCCAGGGTGACCGCATTCCATGCTCTCGGGTGGAAGACGGATCTTAACAGTTCAAATGTCTCTGCGGCATACAATTACCTGTCCCAAAAGGCTGAGTGGCTTGAAAAGGCCTACTTCTATCCCGTGGACGAACCGCTGACCACCGGTATGCTGGATGATGTCAACAGGAACGGCGCGATTCTTAAGGAAAACTATCCGGGATACAAGATGATTATCCCCATGCATTATACGGAGGATATTGCCGGCGACGGAACGGTGGATTTCTTTGAATACGTCAAGGAATACGTTAACGTCTGGTGCCCCCACAACTTCTTCTACAGCACATGGAAGGACTATGTGAGCAATCCGAAGACCTACATCTGCATGACTCCTTTGATTGAAAGAAAGCTTGGCGAGTTCCCGGAGAGGATGAAGAAGGAGCAGGAGGGCGGAGACGAGGTTTGGTGGTACGTCACAAGAGTGCCAAACGGCCCTGAGGCCACTGTCCTCATCAACTGCGAAGGCGTGGGCTCAAGAGAGCTCTTCTGGCTGCAGAAGCTGTTTAACATTGACGGATTCCTCTATTACATGTCCAACGAGTGGGCTTTCAAGGAAAACAACTACGGCGTGGATCCTAAATATGAGCTTGTGAACGGCTCCGTCAAATCTTACGGCAACGGTGTTCTCGTCTACTGCGGCAAGCCCTACGGCATCGACGGTCCTGTGGGATGCCTGAGACTTGAAATCGTCAGGGACGGTATCGAGGACTTTGAGTATTTGACAATGCTCAAGGAAAAGATTGGAGAGGAGAAAGTAAACCTCATCATAAGGTCCCTTGCAACCTCTCTTACAGACTGGAACAGCGATCCTGAGACATTTACAGAGACCAGAACAGCCATCGGAAACATGCTCTCAGCGCTTTACAATTAAAAGAATACCTGCGGCTTTGCCGGATTTGGAATAATGGTTTGATTTTATCTGAGGGGAGATAAAGGAATGTATATTTACGAAAAGAATTGGATAGGTCTTTCTGAGGACAGGAGAGTTTTCCTCCTACCAAAGATGGCAAACAGGCACGGGATTATTTCGGGAGCTTCCGGCACCGGAAAGACAACGACTTTAAAGGTCCTTTCCGAGTCTTTTTCCGACTCCGGCGTGCCCGTGTTCTTTGCGGATGTAAAGGGCGACCTCTCCGGCATGATGATTCCCGGCAAAGATTCCGAATCGATGCAGAACCGCATAAAGAGTTTTGATATCGAGAACTGGAAATACAAATCCTTCCCCGTCAGATTCTGGGATATATTCGGCGAAAAGGGCATACCCGTCAGAATGACGGTGACGGATATGGGCCCTCAGCTTCTTGCAAGGCTCCTTGAGCTTAACGATGTCCAGGCGGGAGTACTTACGATAGTGTTTAAGGTTGCCGACGAGCAGGGCCTTGAGCTCATCGATTTTAAGGACCTCAAGGCGATGGTCCAGTACGTCGGCGACAACAGAAAAGAATTTTCAAACGAATACGGCCTTGTTTCCACCGCCAGCATCGGCGCCATTCAAAGGGCTCTTCTCAATTTTTCCGAGGAGGGCGCCGAGCATGTGTTCGGCGAGGCCGATCTTGACATCAACGACTGGCTCAAAACCGACAAGGACGGCCGGGGCTACATGAACATATTGTCAAGCTCAAGGCTCATCAACAGCCCTAAGGTTTATGCCACATTCCTTCTCTGGATGCTTTCCACTCTCTTCGAACGCCTCCCTGAGGTTGGCGACCTTGAAAAGCCCAAAATCGTCTTCTTCTTCGACGAGGCCCATCTTCTCTTCAGCGACGCCCCGAAGGCCCTTGTGAGAAAGATTGTTCAGGTGGTAAAGCTCATAAGATCAAAAGGCGTTGGCGTTTACTTTGTAACCCAGAGTCCCTCCGACATTCCTGACGAAGTACTTGCCCAGCTTTCAAACAAGATTCAGCACGGCCTTCGGGCTTACACCCCCTCGGAGCAGAAAACCGTCCGGGCTGCGGCCTGGTCTTTCCGGTCGAATCCGAAATTCAACACGGAGGAGGCTATTTTAAATCTTGGCGTCGGCGAGGCTGTGGTGAGTTTTCTTGACGCAAAGGGCGCTCCGGACATGGCTGAGATTGTGCGTATCCTTCCGCCGCAGAGCTTCATGGGCATGGCTCCTGATGACCTTGTGGATGAATGCATAAGAAATGACGAGTTGGAGGAAAAGTACAGGGAGCCTGTTGACAGGGAATCCGCCTACGAGATCATAATGGCGGCCCGTGAAGAGCTTGAACGTCAGCAGCAGGAAGAGCTGGAAAAGCAGGAAAAAGCCAAGGAAAAGAAGGCTTCCGAAACCAAAAAAACAGCCGCCAATACCAAAAAGTCAAATAAGGATGCCTCAAACAAGGTCATGAAGACCTTGAACAAGTCTGCAAACACCGCGGTCAAGAGCGCAACCTCATCAGTTTCAAGAAGCGTCAGCACAAACATAGTCCGCTCCGTCACGGGCGGCAAAAAGATCTCATCCGGCAAAATTGCCGAGCGGGCCGCAACAAACGCTCTTTCGGGAGCCATGCGCACAGGCATAAACGAGATCTTAAGAGGATTATTCGGCAATAAAAAGTGATTTTTAAAATAAATACGGAGGTAACATTATGATAGTAACGAAACCGCCAATGGGATGGAACTCATGGAACACGTTCGCTCACAACATTGACGAGAATCTCATCAAGGAGATTGCCGACAAAATGGTTGACGAGGGTTATCTTGAGTGCGGCTACGATTACCTTGTAATCGATGACTGCTGGTCCGAGCTTAAGCGCGACGAACAGGGCCGTTTGGTGCCTGACCACGTCAAGTTCCCCAACGGTATGAAAGCTCTCGCAGACTATGTTCACTCAAAAGGTCTCAAGTTCGGCATCTATTCCTGCGTCGGCAACTACACCTGCGCAGGCTACCCGGCATCCTTTGAGTATGAATTCATCGACGCCGAAACTTTTGCGGAGTGGGGCGTTGACTACCTGAAGCTTGACTATTGCTACAAGCCTCAGTCCGAGGACGGCGCCAAGCTCTACAGGAGAATGGGTCTTGCACTCGCCAATTGCGGCCGCGACATCGTTCTCTCCGCCTGCAGCTGGGGTGCAGACGAAACCCACAGATGGATCAAATCCACCGGTTCCCACCTCTGGCGCTCCACCGGCGACATCGTGGACTGCTTCAGCTCCATCCGGGACATCTACAACATCCAGAAGGGTATCTACGAATACAACGGCCAGGGCTGCTTCAACGACATGGACATGCTCATCGTAGGAATGGGCGGCAAGGGCCACGTAGGCCGTGAAAACTGCTGCACAACGGAAGAATACCGCACCCACTTCTCAATCTGGGCCTTCTTCGGCTCCCCGCTCATGATAGGAAGCGACATCAGAACCCAGACCCCTGAGACCAAGGCAATCCTCCAGAACAAGGCTGTCATTGCCGTCAATCAGGACGCCGCCTACCGCCAGCCCTACCTCCTCACCGGCAGACCTGACAACGCAGATGTCTGGGTAAGACACATGGAGAACGGGGACATTGTCCTTGGCTATTTCAACATGAGCGACAACGAGGTGGGCTTCCCCGTAAGTTTCACCGACATAGGTCTCAACCGCTCCACGGGCGTCAAACTCAGACTGTTTGACCTCTGGGAGATGAAGAGCCTTGGCGAGTTCGAGGACATATTCGTCACCGGCGTTCCCGCCCACGGTTCAAAGCTTATCAGGGCAAGACTCGTAAAGAAATAAAGAGTCAAAAATCATATAAAAAGGCCGCAGTATGAATTGTTTTCACGCTACGGCCTTTTATACATTGGCGACAGTTTTACCGTCAGCCCGATATCTTTTCCATCTCGTCAACCAGCTCGCCGAACAGCTTGAGGCCGTCTGACACAGGCTCGGGAGTACTCATGTCCACACCGGCAATCTTAAGAAGCGAAATCGGGTCCTTGGACGAACCTGATGATAGGAACTGTTTGTAGGCCTTTACTGCGGGCTCTCCTTCTTTAAGTATTTTTTCCGCAATCGCTACTGCCGCCGAGAATCCGGTTGCATACTGGAATACGTAGTAATTATAGAAGAAGTGAGGAATCCTTGCCCATTCGAGGGAGATTTCGTCGTCGGAAACCATGTCGGGACCGAAATATTTCTTGTTCAGTTCCAGATATTTTGCGCACAGGTTATCCGCCGTCAGGGTCTCCGCGTTCTCAGCCATCCTGCCGATTTCAAGTTCAAACTCCGCAAACATTGTCTGCCTGTATACCGTTCCCTTGAATGACTCGAGAAAATGGTTGATGAGGTAGGCCCGCTCTTTTTTGTCGGTTGTCTTCTTGAGAAGATGCTTCATGAGAAGCACTTCGTTGACGGTGGAGGCAACCTCGGCAACAAAAATCACATAGTCGCTGGTGCAGACCGGCTGGTATTTGGTGCTGTGGTAGCTGTGAATCGCATGTCCCATCTCATGGGCGAGGGTGAACATGGAATCCAGGTTGTTGTTGTGGTTGAGAAGTACGTAGGGGTGGGGCCTTGAAATATCCGATGAGTATGCTCCGCTCCTTTTGCCTTCGTTTTCGTAAATATCAATCCACCTGTTGTTGAATCCCTCGTCGAGTATTGCCACATAATCGGGCCCGAGGACCGAAAGAGCCTCTCTCACCGTGGCCTTGGCGGTTTCAAAATCGATTTCCTTGGCGGCATCGGCAACGATCGGCGTGTAGACGTCGTACATGTGGAGTTCGTCAACGCCAAGAAGCTTCTTCCTCAGCGCCACATACTTGTACATCTTGTCAAGGTTGCTGTGAACCGCCTCAATCAGGTTGCGGTAGACCTCTGTGGGAACCTCTGTGTTGTCAAGTGATGCCTCCAGCGTGGAGTTGTACTTCCTGGCATTCATGAAAAACACCAGCTGCTTAAACTGGGCATCCAGAATTGCCGCCAATGTATTCTTCAGCTCCCCGTACTTCTCATAGCAGCGCATAAAAGCGTTTTTCCTCAGCTCCCTGTCCGGGCTCTCTTCGAGAAGTACAAACGTGCCGCTGGAGAGGGGATGCATCCCGCCTTTCGAATCGGCAACCTCGCCGTACTTCATGTCCGCATTCCTCAGAATACCGCCAATTGTCTCCGGCCCGCCGGCCATCTCACCCGCCTGTGCAAGAATCGCCTCGCACTCCGGACTCAAAATGTGCTCCCTGCTGTGCCTCATAACCTCAATGGGTCTTCTGTAAACCTCAAGCTCCTTGCACTCGTTAAAGAACCCGCCAAGCCTCTCCTCCGGTATCATTATAATCTCAGGCACGGCAAAAGCTCCTGCTCCGTTTACTGCAACGATAGCGTTGATAGCTTTTCCCTTCATTATCTGGGCATTGCCGTCGCCCGTATCCTCGTCGCTCTTAAGCATGGCGTAGTTGAATATCTTCTCAAACGCAAGGGAAATCTCGTCCTGAAGCTTCATATACTCAAGGAGCGTCGCCGCGCTCTCCGAAAGTCTTCCTGCGTACGCAGAAACTTTTTGCGGATATGCCTTGGCGTCGTCAAGAGCCTTCTCCCAGGCCGTATCGTCAACAAAAATATCTTTCAGATTCCAGGTGAACTCCTCCGGAACCTCGCTCCTCTTAGGCAGCTTCTTATTATCCATAAAATGCTCCGTTCAGCGGCAACCTGATTTGCAAGAATTGATGTATTTAAAACCTGCAGTTGCCGCCAATAAAGTATAGCAGAAGAGGGAGCTTAAATCAATGAAACGAAAACCGGCCGCCCCTTGCTGCGAACAGAGCCTCCGGCTGAAATGCAAAATATTGCATTTACATATTGTTTGGTATTTTGTCTCCCAAGAACCCGCCAATCCCAAAATTCTTTCTATTTTTCCCTGTCTTCCGCCGCTTAAAACTACCTTAAAAAATTTAACAGATTTTTGAAAAAAGTGCTTGACACGATTATTCGATAGTGGTATTATTGTCGGGCGCCTCAAAAACGGGGGCGTTACGGACATTGAAAAC
>CACZNV010000093.1 GCA_902782645.1 uncultured Ruminococcus sp.
CGAAAACTACATCGAAGTGAGGGCAAAAACCTCTGAGAGTGTTAAAAACAAGATTCTTGATGTGGTTGTAAGGGCGGTGTCCGATGACGGCGAATATGTCATTGGCGATATCGTAAAAGGATAAAAGCAGGGGCTTTTGTGCCTTACAATTGCTTTTGGTATGTGGTAGAATTGGCGTGAAAAGAACATAAATCACGGAAGAGGTTTTATGGAAGAGTTCAGACTTCAAAAATTTCTTGCCCACTCAGGCGTGGCTTCACGGAGAGCGGCGGAGGAAATAATTGCCGCGGGCAGGGTTTTCGTCAACGGAAGACGTGTGACAGACCCTTCGGTTAAAGTGACTGCAAGGGACAAGGTTACCGTGGACGGAAAGACAGTGACCGTCACAAGAACCAAGACCTACATCATCATGAACAAGCCTGTGGGCGTACTCTCTTCAGCCTCCGACGACAGGGGCAGAAAATGCGTTGTGGATCTTGTGGACCTTGAGGACGTGAGACTCTATCCGGTGGGAAGGCTGGATTACGACACCCAGGGAATTATACTTCTTACTGACGACGGCGATTTCATGCAGAGGATAACCCATCCGAAGTTCGAAATGGTGAAAACCTACGAGGCCCTTGTAAAGGGCGAGCCTGAAGAGGAGGACCTTCAGAAACTGAGGGAGGGCGTGGAGCTTGACGACGGAATGACTCTGCCCGCCAAGGCAGATGTGGTTAAATTCAACGGACCCAATGCGGTTGTAAAAATCGAGATAAGAGAAGGGCGCAACAGGCAGGTCAGAAGAATGCTTGAGACAATAGGCTTTCCGGTGCTGAAACTTAAGAGAACTGCCATTGGCGGTCTCGAGCTGGGAACGTTGAGACCCGGCATGTGGCGGCAGATGAAACACAAGGATTTTGAGGCTCTTTTCGGAAAACAGGAAGCTAAAAAACTGAAGTTCGGATAACTTTGGAGATATAAAATGACAGATTTGGAAGAAAAAAACATAGAAGAAGGGTTTGACTCCGTTGAGGAGAAAACTTTTGGGGCTGCGGAAGAAGCCGCCGGCGCTGATGCTGAAGGTTCTCAGACTCAAACTTTGAATACGGAAGATGTTTCTTTTGAAACCGAAGCAGAGCCTGTAATCGCGGATTTTTCAGGCATTGACGCAGATTCCATTGGCGCGGCTGAAGAGACTGAATCTGCTACGGAAGGCGACGGTATAGAAGCCTCCGAAACCGGTGATTCCCTGGAACACGCCAATTGGTTCAAAAAGTTTATTAAGGCAAAAAAGCCCAGCCCGCTCTACTACTTAAGAGAGGTGCTCTCCTATGTGCTTGTTTTCATAATCGCCATCATAATAGGTCTTTTCATAAACATTTATGTGGTGAGGCTTACAAGGGTAAACGGAAACTCAATGTATCCCACATTAAAGTCCAACCAGCTTCTGGCGGCCAGCAGGCTTCCGGTCATCTTCAACGACATACACCGGGGCGATGTTATCATATTCGATCACACCGGTGAGAAGAGAACCTTCGGAAAGGACTTTTCCGAGGCTTTAAACGACAACGCAATAACCGCTCTCTTCAAAAAATCCAAGAGCCAGGAGGAACACACGTATTACATCAAGCGTGTCATCGGCGTCAAGGGCGACGTCATCAAAGTTTATAAAGGAAATCTCTACAGGACCACACTTAAGAATCTGGGCCTTGAGGAATATATTACGATACACACGAAATACTGCAGCGACAGGACCAATTCGGATCTGGAGATTCAGGAGAGAGTTATCAGGAATAAGATCAACAACATTATTCCCGACGACACATGGGAGCTTCTTGACAAAGAGAGTGAGCCCTATATCAATCAAGATCCGCAAGAGGAACTTAGGTATTCCGACAAGGAAGGTCAATTCTGGATCGTTGGCGACAGGGAATTCTTCGCCATGGGCGACAACCGCAACCACAGCAAGGACTGCAGAGAACTTGGCGTTATGTCCATCGACTGCATGGTGGGAAAAGTTTTGGGAAAGCATTGACGGTATGATAAAAGTCTGCATCGCATCAAACAACAAGAACAAAATTAAACAGTTCGGAGAGATACTGTCCGGACAGGATCTTGACGCCCATGTCATCACCGCCTCCGACATGATGATGAAGGAGTTTCCCCCTGAGGACGGTATTACTTTCTACGGAAACAGTCTCATCAAGGCTAAAGCGCTTTACGAACATATACTGAAAACCAACGGAAAGTGCGACTGCTACGTGGTGGCGGACGATTCGGGTATTTGCGTGGATGCCCTTGGCGGCGGCCCCGGGGTACACTCGGCAAGGTTCTCCGGCGAGCACGCAACTGACGCCGAAAACAACAAACTCCTTCTGGAAAAACTCAGGGGCGTGGAAAACCGGGCTGCCCACTACATGTGCGTTATAACCGTCATCACACCTGAGAGCAGCATCATGTGCTGCGGCGGAAGGGCCGACGGTGAGATCATTGACGACCCCAGAGGCACTGACGGCTTCGGCTACGACCCCTATTTCTATTTTGCCCGTTTCGGCAAAACTTTTGCGCAGCTTTCTTCGGATGAAAGAAATTCCGTAAGTCACAGGGGACAGGCGCTGAGAAAAGCGGCGGGCCTTATCAAAGACGATATAGCAAAACAAAAGCAGAAAGCATTATGAACCGTTTCAACAAAAGAAAGAATGTTCTTGTAACAGGCGGCGCCGGAGATATCGGCGAGGCCATCGTGAGAAAATTTCACGGGGCCTCTTTCAACGTGGCAATTCACTGCTTCAAATCCGTTGACAGGGCAAATGCACTCAAAGAGGAGCTTCTGAAAAAGGACCCTCAATCTATTGTAAATGTTTACGCTGCGGATTTCAAAGATCCGGAAGCAGTTTTTGCGATGGCGGAAAAAGCGACGCAGGACATTGGCGGGTTCGATGTTCTCGTTAACAATGCGGGGTTTGGAAAACAGAAACTCATTTCCGATACGTCCTATGAAGAATGGCGCGAGACGTTTGCGATTAACACGGACGCGGCGTTTATCTGCACAAAAGCTGTCCTTCCCTCTATGATTAGAGAGAAGGCGGGAAAGATAATAAATGTTTCCTCAATGTGGGGCATAACAGGGGCCTCCTGCGAGGTTGACTATTCCGCTTCGAAAGCTGCTCTCATCGGCTTTACCAAGGCTCTTGCAAAAGAGGTGGGCCCGTCCGGAATCAATGTAAACTGCGTTGCGCCCGGGGTTATCGACACAAAGATGAATGATCATCTCTCAAGAGAAGATCTTAAAGAGCTTGCAAACGAAACGCCTCTCGGAAGGCTGGGAACGCCTGATGAGGTTGCTGAGGCAGTGTTTTTCCTTGCATCTGAGGCGGCTTCTTTCATCACAGGGCAGGTGCTCTCGCCAAACGGGGGCTTTGTAATTTAAAACCGCAGGGCCGGAAAGACCTTTTCATCCTAACAGCTTCCTTTAGTTTAACTGCTGCCGAAGGGCGGCATTTTTGTTTATTTCGGGCAGTGATTTTAAGCCTGTTCCTTCTTGTAAATTTACGCTTTAAGTTGTAAAATCTAAAACGCTTTAAGGTTGCGTTGGGAAAAAGCCTTCGCAATGCTTTTTGCGTGTTTACCGAAAGTCTATCGAAAGGCGGAATTTATATGAATTTTCTCGAAAGAATCTGCGAAAGAGCAAAAAAGGACATCAAAACTATAGTGCTTCCCGAGTCGGAAGATATAAGAGTCATTGAGGCTGCGGCAATGGTTCAGGAGCGCGGCATTGCCAACATAATTCTCGTTGGCGATCCCGACAAGATTGCTGATCTCAGCAAGGGTCTTGACATTTCAAAGTGCAAAATTGTCAACCCCGCAAAGCACGCAAGATTTGAAGAATATGTGGATACATTCTATGAGCTCAGAAAGAACAAGGGCATGACTCCCGAAAAGGCAAGGTCCACAATGCTGGACTATGTTTACTTTGCCACGATGATGGTTAAGATGGGTGAGGCCGACGGCATGGTTTCCGGCGCCGCTCACTCAACCGCCGACACCGTAAGACCGGCTCTTCAGATACTCAAGACCAAACCCGGCACAAGCAAGGTCTCCGCTTTCTTCGTGATGGTTGTTCCCAACTGCGAATACGGCGCTGACGGCGCTTTCGTTTACGGCGACAGCGGCCTTGTAGAGAACCCCGACGCAGAGGCTCTTTCCGACATCGCCATCGAGTCCGCAAAATCCTTCAGACAGCTCATCGAAAAAGAGCCTATCGTTGCTATGCTTTCATATTCAACATACGGAAGCGCTCACAGCGAGCTCACCGAGAAAGTTGTTGAAGCTACCAAA
>CACZNV010000094.1 GCA_902782645.1 uncultured Ruminococcus sp.
CCCAGCCTGTGTCGGATATGGTGAGGTGGATGCCGTCGGGTCTGACCTTGTGCCAGTACCTTGCGGTGATGAAATGGCCAAGGGCATAGGTGTGAGCGTGGACCGCAATCTTGGGGTAGCCGGTGGTTCCCGAAGTGAAGAACATGATTGCAGGCTCCCAACCGCAGGGCTTTTCGGACTCGTCGCCGTATGTGTAGTGAGAGCTGAAAAGCTCGATCTCGTCGTTAAACGGACGCCAGCCTTCACGGGTGCCGCCGACGATAACTTTTATCTCCAGCTCGGGGCACTGGGAAACGGCCTTTTCGATCTGGTTCGTTACGTCTCCGTCTGCTGTCGCGATGACCGCTTTGATGCCTGCCGCGTTGAAACGGTACACAAAATCGTGCTCGACCAGCTGATTGGTGGCTGGAATCGCGATGGCGCCAAGCTTGTGAAGGGCAATGATTGAGAACCAGAACTGGTAGTGACGCTTGAGAACAAGCATAACTCTGTCGCCTTTTTTGATGCCTATCGACTTGAAATAATTGGCGGTTTTGTTGGTGTAGCGGCGCATGTCGTCGAAGGTGAAGCGCCTGTCCTCGCCTTTTACGTTGACGTGGAGCATCGCCAATCTGTCGGGCTCCCTTGCAGCGATTTTGTCCACAATGTCAAAACCGAAATTGAAACGGTCTGTGTTCTTGAATGAGATGCTCTTGAGATTGCCTGATCCGTCTTCTTCCACATCGATGAAATCCTCGTAAATATAGGAAGGATAGACAATCTTTTCCGAAGCGGAGTCCTTCTCCTTCGGAGCCTCTGCGGGAAGCTCGGTGACTGCGGGCTGCTCGTAGAAGAGGGCGTCACCCTTGTCGTCGGTGAGTATCGCCAAAAACTCGCAGGGTTTTCCGTCAATGGCAATCATTCCGTGGGGTGTTTCGCTGTTGTAGTACACGCTGTCGCCGGCGTTCAGAACCTCGATGTGGTCGCCGATCTGAACCTTCAGTGTTCCGGTGAGAACGTAGTCAAACTCCACGCCTCTGTGGGAGGAGAGGGGTATGGGCTTTGAGAGAGATTCCTCTTTGAAGGGCGCCGTAACCAGGAAGGGCTCGGTCTGCTTTTCTTTGAAGTTGACGGCAAGATGGTTGTAGGAGAAGCCTTTGCGGCGGGCAAGGGGGAAACCTGCACCGTTTCTTACAACCTGGTAGGTGGAGAGCTTGGTGCTTTCACCTGTGAGCAGGTCGTAGACATCTATACCGAAAATTTTGGCGCATTTATAGAGAAAAGTGAAGGAGTAGTCGGCCTCGCCGCGCTCGTATTCTTCGTACTGCTCGGGCGTTATACCGATGATCTCAGCCATATCGGCAACGGATTTGCCGGATATTCTTCTGGATTCGAGTATACGCTGAGCTATAAGTTTTATCTGATTTTCCATTTATAAACCTCCGGGGATTAACCCCAAATTAAAGCATTTTTTGCTTTTTTTTGAAAAGCTGCCTTTAAAGGCTGCCGGTGAGTTATTCAATAATCTCGTAGGTCACGCAAGACTTCAGAAGATCAAGCACCATGTTGATGTAGATTGAGTTCAAGATGTTTTCCTTGCCGGCTGCGGCAATAAGATCGTCGACGGAATCGTAATTGTAGTTCTTGGCGATTATCGCAGCCTTCTCCGCAAACTCCGCATCGCTGATTGTCATGCCTTCAGCCTTTATAATCGCCGAGAAGATGCCTCTGGAGCAGACCTGGAATTTTGCCAGCTCGTCAAAATCGTCTATCGACATGCCGCCGTATGCGTAGTACAGGTATATCTCCGTGGAGATGCCGTACATTGCCGCTGCATCCTCAACGCTCTTTTTGAAGGAATCGATCTTGTCCCGGGGAATTGTGCCGTACTCGCATGTCTTGTAGAGTTTCTCCATGATGTAGCCCTCAAGGTTGCTCTCAAAGGAACTCTCCTTGCTGCTGCGGATTGACGATTTCACATAAGCCTTGTACTCCTCTGCATTGGTGTAGGAGGCCTTGAAAACGTCGTCGTCGTTTACCTTAGACTCGTCAAACACGATCTTTTTGTACTCGTTCAAGACGCCAATGGAATCATCGGTGATGCCGGGGAAAATGTACCTGATTGTGATGTCGAAAATGACTTCCTTGTTCTCAAGGTCCCTGTTCTGAGGGTAGGACGAGGGGAACGTGACCGTTATGGGGAATGTCTCTCCCGCGGTGTGGCCCACGATGCCTTCCTCAAAGCCGGGGATAAAGTTGCCGGAACCGAGCCAGGTGAACTGATATGACGCAACGCCGCCTGTAAGTGTCTCTCCGTCAATCTTTCCCGCATAGTCGAAGCAGATAAAATCGCCGGTCTCCGTCACCTTGTCCTCTGCCGTGAGAGCCGCCAGCTTTGCAAAGCTGGGGTCAATGACTGCGGGGTCTGCGGAAAAGTCGTTCCGCGAGGACATGCCGGAAATTTCACTGAGGTATGAGTCGTTTATCTCGTCGTCGCTCACGGAAATATCCTTGGTGAGTTTGATGTTGCGGTAATCGGCAAGCTTGGTTATGTAGCTTGAGTCTTCTGTTGCGTATGTTTCGAGTTTTTTAGTATTGTTCCTGTTGCAGCCCGGGGCTGCAATAATAATGGAAAGGAGAATGATAATAATCGAAATGACGATGTTCTTTTTAATGTTTGCCGAAATGTTTTTCATTGTATTTCTCCTTTTCATCCTAAATTTCCCGCAAATAAAGGTATTTCCGGGTTGTGATTCGTTTTGACGGCGAGGAATTTATCTCTTTATATCCTCAAGCTCAAGGCCTTTGTTTTTGTCGAGGGTCCAGTCGATTCCCCACTCGTTTTCAAATATGAGGACGTAGTTACCGTCGGTGTCTGTAGCTATCATCGTCTGGCTTGTCAAGGTGAGCTTTCTCGGGTCGTTTATAGGGGAAACAATCCACCTTGCGTGATGGTGGGGAAGGATGTTCATCTTTATGGGACAGCTGTACTCGTTCTTCAGCCTGTGCTCAAGCACCTCAAACTGGAGTACGCCGACGGCGCCGATGACAAGGGACTCAACGCCCACGTCAAGCTGCTTAAAGACCTGTATGGCGCCTTCCTGGGCCAGCTGGTCGATGCCTTTCTGGAACTGTTTGCGCTTCATCGAGTCCGCAAAGGTGACTCTGGCAAAGTGCTCCGAGGGGAACACGGGTATGTCATCGTATTTCAGATGGGAGTCGGTTGCCGATATGGTATCGCCAATGTGAAACACTCCCTGATCGAAAAGACCTATAATGTCGCCGGCGTAAGCCTCCTCGACAATGGTCCTTTCCTGGGCCATGAACTGGGTGGGCTGGGAGAGCTTTACTTTGTGGTCTCCCTGACCGTGGAAGGCCTCCATGCCTTTTTCGAACTTGCCGGAGCAGATTCTCATGAAGGCAAGCCTGTCACGGTGGGCAGGGTTCATATTGGCCTGTATTTTAAATATAAAGCCGCTGAAGGGGGTGGAAACAGGGTCGATGATTGTGTCGCCGGCAATGCGTTCCTGAGGGCAGGGCGCCATCTCGATGAATGCCTCAAGAAAAGGAAGCACACCAAAGTTTGTCATTGCGGAGCCGAAAAACACGGGGGTTAGTTTGCCCGCCAGCACCTTGTTTAAATCGAATTCTTCGCCGGCCATGTCAAGAAGCTCTATCTCCTCCTTGAGCCTGTCGTGGTAGAAAGTGCCCAGAAGATTTGAAAACTCGGGGTCGTCGACGGAACCTGTCTTTGAGTCGACGAAAGACATGCCGTGGTTTCCGCCTTCAAAAAGCTCCACCTTGCTGCTGCGTCTGTCGTAGACGCCTTTGAAGTCGCCGTCGGTTCCTATCGGCCAGTTCATGGGGTAGGATGATATGCCCAGAACGTCCTCGATTTCCTTCATGAGGTCAAAGGGGTTCTTGGCGGCGCGGTCCATCTTGTTCACAAAGGTGAAGATCGGAATGCCCCGCATTTTGCAGACGTGGAAAAGTTTTATGGTTTGAGCCTCAACGCCCTTGGCGCCGTCAATGAGCATCACCGCGGAGTCTGCTGCCATAAGCGTGCGGTAGGTGTCCTCGGAGAAGTCCTGGTGACCGGGGGTGTCGAGAATGTTGATGCAGTAGTCGTTGTATTCAAACTGAAGAACCGAAGATGTTACGGAGATTCCGCGCTGCTTTTCGATGTCCATCCAGTCCGAAACCGCATGGCGGGCGGTCTTTCTGGCTTTTACGGAGCCGGCAAGCCTTATGGCGCCTCCGTAGAGAAGCAGTTTTTCTGTCATTGTTGTTTTACCTGCGTCAGGATGCGATATGATCGCGAACGTTCTTCTGCGTCTGATTTCCTGATCCGGCGTGCGGTTGTTCATTGGCGTTTTCTCCGATAAATAGTGTGAAATCGCGGCGCCGGTTAACTGTGGTTCCCGTGCCCGCGTAACTTTGTATTATATTATTACGCGGGTGATTATTCAAGATTGATTTTGAGGGCCCCGGATTGTAAAATGAGGCGCGATATTATCGCCAATGGATTATTCAAAAAACTTCCCGCAGGCCCTCCAACCTGCACAACGGAGACGCCAATGCCCGATTCAGACTTCATGAGAATAATAGAAGAGGACCGCAGCGCACAGGAGCGCTCCTATGTGACGTGCGGCGATGCGAGGACCCGTTTTACCGAAAAAAAGTCGGTCTTCATTGCCTCCTGCGCCCACGTGGAAAACGAGAACGGGGCAATGGCTTTTGTGCAAAAAGTCAGGGCCGAATTCCCGGACGCAAGGCACAATGTTTATGCGTATCACGTTGGCGGCGGCTTCGTTCCCGCCATGAGGTTTTCGGACGACGGCGAACCCAAAGGCACCGCGGGAATGCCCGTGCTTGATGCCATAACAAAGGCCGGAATAACGGATGCGGCGGTGGTGGTGACAAGGTATTTCGGGGGCATACTTCTCGGCGCCTCGGGCCTGACCCGGGCCTATTCAAATTCCGCCACGGAGGGTCTCTCTGCCGCGGGAAGAATCCGCATGGTGACGGCAAGAACGCTGAAGCTCCGTTTCGGCTACGACATGTACGGAAAAATCGCCAAGGTCCTTGACGGCTTTACTCTCATCAAGACCGAGCCTCTATTCGAGGAAAACGTGACAATGGAGGTCTCTGTTCCCCTGTCTTCGGTTTTCAGGCTTGTGACCGAGATAAATGATGCCACGTCTGCAGCCTGCCTTTTCGAGGCGGGAGAGAAGTCGTTTAAACATATTGAGCTTTCATGAAGCTGCACTGAGACACCGCAAAAAAGCCGCCGGAAAACGGCGGCTTTTTTGCGGTTTTGTTTCAGCCCGCTTATGTTATTTTCCTGCGGACTGCTTCTCTTTTTTTGCCTTGAGCATTCTCTCCTTGATCAGTCTTTCCGGTTCAAACGAATATCTTGCGAAAAGCGCCTTGCACACGTTGAACATCACAAGTGAAGAAAATACCGCGATAAGCATTCCTCCGATAATGTCCGTCGGATAGTGTACGAAAAGGTACATTCTTGAGAAAGCCAGCACCACGGCTCCGAAGAGGGCAAGAATGCCCCAGCGCTTCTTGTTGTAGAAAACAATCAGCGCAGCGTTGAATGCCGCAAGGGAGTGCCCGGAAGGGAATGAATAATCCGAGGGCTGCTTTATCAGCAGATGAGCGGCGTCAATTGCAGCACCCGGCATTGTATAGGGTCTGGGCCTTGCGAGAGCGTTCTTCAGGATGAGGTTTCCGATGATGATTCCTCCCAGAAGCGCCAGCGTTATCTGTATACCCATTCTCCTTGTTCTCTTCGGAACAACCAGGGCAAAACAGAAAAATATGAATACCACAGGCTCGCCCAAAAGAGTGAAGTATTTGAAGAAATTGTCAAATACAGGATTGGCGATGCCGGTCTGTATTGAATTAAGAAAACTGATTTCCCAAGGCATAATTTATCCCAAATGCGTCAATTGCTCCCGGCTATGTGTTTTTCCGCAATTTTGCGGAATTTATTTGTCTTTCCTTTTGTATCCGATGACGCCTGCCGCGACTATAAGAAGAGCAACGGAAAGACCTGCTATCGAGGATCCGCATCCGCCCTTAGAGGAGGATTTGGGCTCTTCGGTTGCCGCAGGTTCGGGTGTGACCTCTTGTTCGGGTGTGGTCTCCGGCTCAGGCGTGTCCGTGGGAGCCTCTGTGGGAATCAGACTCTCGTCAATGTAGGAAAGAATGATTGAGTTTACAACGGTACGGGCTCTTCCGTAGGTGCCGTCCTCGAATTTGTCGCAGGGTCTGTTCACAACCTCGTAATTGCCGAGTTCATCGGCGTTGACAAGGGTTGTACTTCCGCCGCCGTCAAGGAGGAAGCAGTTGTAAAAACCGAGGGTCTTGCAAACATTCGGCATATCCCCAATCTTAAGACCGACCGAATAGCCGCTCTGCCTGCCGTCGTTGACCAGGAACATGATTTTGCCGTCTTCGGTGTTTCCGATGATGGCGGTGGGATAGTTGTTGGAGTCGGTGTTGTTGAGGGCTTTGCCGTCCCTGACGAGAACGATGTGTCCGCCAACTATATTTGTCACTTCCTGCCAGATGTCGTTGTCTTTTTTGCTTCCCTTAAGCTCAAATGAGAACTCAA
>CACZNV010000095.1 GCA_902782645.1 uncultured Ruminococcus sp.
ACTCTCAAGTACTAAACGCCATAGGCAGCCGAATAAGTGAAAAGTACGGAGTAAGATACCTGTATTCCGATTTCAAAAAGAGGAACGGATACTTAAGATCTATCGAATTGTCAAAAAAGCATTCGCTGTACAGGCAGGACTACTGCGGGTGCATATATTCAATGAATCAAAAACTGCCGGAGTAAGGGATGCAGCCATGATAATAATTATTGCAGGAGCCTCGCATACCGGTAAAACCCTTCTTTCCCAGAAGCTGCTTGAGAAGTACCGCTTTCCCTATCTTTCCGTGGACCATTTGAAAATGGGACTGATCAGAAGCGGAAATACCCTTCTTACGCCGGAAGACGATGACAAGCTGACAGATTACCTGTTTCCCATCGTCCGGGAAATAATCAAGACGGCAATTGAAAACAGCCAGAATCTAATCGTGGAGGGCTGCTACATACCTTTTGACTGGAGACGCCAATTTGACGAAACCTATCTTCCCTCAATAAGGTTCATATGTCTCGCCATGACCGACAGGTATATAGAGGGGCACATTGGCGATATCAAAAGATATGAATCATCAATCGAGCATCGAGTCGAATGCGGCGATGAAACGGTTGAAAAGTTCAAAGAGGATAACAGGAAAAATATTGAAGGATTCACTGCCGCAGGCGAAAAAGTCGTGCTCATAGATTCCGATTACGAAAAGACATTAAACGACCTGATCGGGCGGATGGGGATTTAAACTAAAACGCTTTTGGAGGAAATCATTTATGAATATTGAACTTCTTTACGGTGATGTTAAAAACTTAATCGGAGCTCTTGATTTTGGCAAAATATGGCCCGGATTCAAGCCCCTGAGATTCGCCCTTTACGACGACGCCAAGTGTTTTTTTGACGGCGGATATGTTGAAAAAACCGACGAGTTCTGCGCAAACACATCCATAGTCTACAAAGGCGAGCAGATTGCCATTTTCATGGTACAAGGAGAGCAGGATGCGGAGGTGCTCTGTTCCAAAATTGTGCATGAAATGTTTCACGGGTACCAAAGGATTAACGGCTGGAACTGCTGGCCCAATGAGCTTCAGGCGCTTTACCGCTACGAATATGACGCCGGAAACATATCTATGAAGCTTTATGAAAACAGGCTGCTGCTTGATTTGCTTGGCGGTTTTGACAATGAAAAGTACAAAGAGCTTATGTCTCTCAAAAAACTCAGGAGTAAGCTGTACCCCTATCAGTTCTCCTACGAGGCATGTGTTGAGGAGATTGAAGGAACCGCCAATTACGTGGAGCTGCAGGTGCTGAAGCAGCTAAACCCTGAAAAAGCAGCTATGGAAGCAGACAGGATGCGCATTCAGCTTACGGACCCTCTCCGTATGTTCCCGGTGAGAATCTCCTGCTATTACGCGGGAGCCCTTGCGGTAAACGCCATGCGCCTTGCCGGCTGCTACCCTTTCATCGCAGAAAAGAGACCTGTTATTACGGATGTATTAAAAGACCCGGGGATCATTGGCGGCAATGAAAAAACTTGTGATGTCTTTTTTAAAGAGGCTTCAAAAGCCGTTGAGAACTACCGGAACGAGACAGATGCGATAATAAGGTCAGCGGTAAAAAACGGTGAGACAGTTCTGAAGGGGCCATTCGAGCTTACAGGCGTCAACGTCTACAACGCAAGATGCCTGAGCGGCTATATCACCTCCACATATTTTCTCATGTACAAAGATACGGAAGACAAAATGCTCCGGGGAAACTTTGTGATCAAGATGAAGGATGAAAACACAATTGAAACAGTGTACCGATGGGTGTGATGCGGCACTTTCGAAGGGTCGAACTTAAGTTTTGTTGTAATTTTTTACATCAAATGGTATGCTGAAATGTAAACGAGAACCCGGATAACCATCCGCGCAATTGAAAGGACACGCCAATATGTCAAGATTCGACAAGACAATCAGCGCAATCTATGAAAACGATTATACGCAGAAGACCGCCCTCACCGACTTTATTCTGCAGCGCATCAAACCGGGTTCAGAGCTGGAGCGGGAAGATTTTGAAACCTTGACGAGTTTTGTTCGCGGGCAAATAACTTTTCTTGACCGTACCTTCTCATCTATTAAAAACTTTAAGGAAAAACAGCAATGCGAGCAGTATGCGCTGAGAATACTTGCCCTGGGATTTAAGCTTTACAAGTCAAAAGAAGGCATTCCGGAGGACCTCAGGTCTCAATTTGATTCTCTTTCATTATATTTTGACGTTCTCACAGACATTGAGACAGCTTTCCGGGAGGCTTTTTTCGAAAAACCCACAGAAGCGGATTTCAAAAAGATAATAAAGCTTGCAGAAAGTACCTCAGACGAATACCAGCGGGGAAAATTCATGTCCGGTCTGTTGGCTCAGCGGGCAAGATACAACCTCATAGACGAAGAGTCTTTTGCTGTCATAACAGATTATATTAACGGGGAACTTGAAAGATTCCTCGCCGTCGCGAACCCTTCAAGCGATGTGACGGGCATATGGGAGACCGCCGCAGACCTTGCGGTGGATTTTCACAACGGCACGACGGTTGATCTTCTTAAGAAAACTCTTAATACGGAAAACAGCGGAATACTGTTTTCAACCTTTAAAACACTTCTTGAACTTGCGGAGGAAGTTCCTGATGAAACCGTAAAGAAGCTCGCTAGCCTTCCGGAATACGCCAGCATCACATATTTTACCCTGTCCCAGTTTTCAAGGCTTTCCCAGTATCCCGAAGAACTGGCTTCGAACGAATATCTGGCAAAAAGCGATCTGCTCCAGTGGCATATGGCGCCGTCGGAGCTGGGGAAAATGCCCGATGAGATTCTGCTCCTTGGAATTTATAAGAAACCTCTGAGCAAAGAAGTGTACTATATCTTCAAATTCCGCTCAGAAAGCACAAAGCTCCCCTATGAGAAAAAAAGAAAATGGCTTGTGGGCTGGTCTTCCGAGATGTACGGGCCTCACAGCGGATATGATCTGTTGGCGGGTCTGGTAAAGGAAACTGACAAAAAAACTCTCAAAAACATCTACAAGGAGCTTATCTACTGATCCCCCTGTCTTTTACTCTTGCCGAATACTCTTTCAAACAGAAGAGCCATCAAAAAACCGGCAATAAACCCTCCGAAGTGAGCAAAGTTGTTGATGTTGGAACCGGTCATAACAACGCCATAAACGAGATTGTAAACCACCATTAATCCCAGAGAAAAGAAATTGCCCGCGCTTCTGAATTCGCGTTTGTTTTCGCTGAAAATCAGCATGTAAATAAGCACACCGCCAAAGCCAAGCACCGCTCCGGAGGCGCCCAGGGAGTTTATATTTGCGGGCAGAAAGGCAAGGGAAAGCACATTGCCCACAATACCCGATAGAAAATATGTAATTAAGACCTCCGTCTTTGTGAAGAAGCGGGACACCACCATGCCGAGGTAAAACAGCGACAGCATGTTTCCCGAAAGATGGTAGATGTCGGCATGAAGAAACATTGCAGAGAGAAGGCGCCAGACCTCACCGCTGTAGATTTTAGCAGTGGACTGGATTCCGTATACCTTCAGATAGTCCGCTCCGTATTTTGCCTCCAGCATCACGCCGGCAATGAATACAAGTACATTCAAGGCAATCAGGACGTAGATGACAATCATATTTGATGGTCCGAAGTACCTGAGGGACTGTTTTTTGTTCTTATCGGCATTGGCAGGATTGCCTGTTTCACCATTGGCGGAAACATCCCCTGCTGCGGCTGCTGTACCGGCAATAACGCCGGGGTCGTCATGCAAAGATCCGGTGTTAGAAACTGCTGCAGCGGAAGCTGCGCCGAGACCCGTGACAATCTTATTGAGCTGCCTGTCAATGAGCCCTCCTATTCTTGCCACATCTCCTGCGGCAAGGTCCACAATTTCAATTTCCACCACATAGCCAAGCTTTGAAAGCTTAACATAAGTCGAAGAGAGCGCCTGATAGTCAGGAGACCCCTTTTTCAGTGAACCGTCTGTATCCGGTATGACAAAGACAAATGCATTTACGCGGCCTGTATTCTGAATATTGAAATCTATTATTGATCCGGTTATCTTTTCACACAAAGAGTCAACACCCTCGGATTTTACATCACGCACCGAAGTGAGGACAACGGAGCCTGCGGCAAAACGGTAAAAATAAATGCCTATAGGCGTAAATCCGGCCTTAGGCAGTTCATTTGACATATATTGGGATGCTTCTTCAAAGTTATACATTTGAAAGATCAGTCGTCGTAATAAAAAACAATCTCTCCGGGATAGATGTAGCCGCTGTCTCTTGCAAGCTGCTCGTCGGAACTTTCGGTCCCGGAAAGCTCCTTTGAAATCTTTATTTCCTCTTCAAGATCTGACAGCCTGGACTGTTCCTCCTGCGCCGCTTTGTTGTCACGGGCTTTTTGTTCAAGAAGAACCTGCTGACTCGCAAGGATAGCCAAAAAAGCCGCTATAATGGCTACAAAGACAATATTCCTTGGGCTGAAAATCTTCTTTAGCATGGCTTTTATCCTTTGTTAAGAGTGCATAAACTATTATACTTCAAGAAAGAAAAAAAGTAAATAGAACAGTCCGTTTTTATGCTAAAAAAACGCAAAAAAAACGCAAAAAAGCGCGGCAAAAACCGAAAATGCCGCGCGTCTCTCTAAAATAACGTTAAAGACCTCATTCTGCTATAACTTCCATGCCTGAGATTGAAACCTCGTAGGCAACTCTGCTCTCTTCGCTGCCGTCGGGAAACCTTTTTACATATTCCCGGCTCTGGATTCTGCCTTTGATTCTGACCCTCTCGCCAACGGTCCTCTTGCCGCAAAACCTGGCGTTTCTGCCCCAGCAGATGCAGGGAATGTAGTCTGACTTGTTGTAGGGTCTGTTTACTGCAAGAAGTATGTCGGCAATCTCTCTTTTAAGGGGAGTGATTCGGAACACCGGCTGCTTGCAGATGAAACCGTCAAGGAAAACCTCATTCATATCCGGAGTAATTTCCGGTGTGGGATCGTAAGGCGGTTCCGATTCGGAAGCGTTGTAGAAGTCTCCGCTTTCGTCGGCAAAGGAATTGGCGAATTCCAGAGGCTCGCCCTTTTCGTCAAAGAGCACCACTTTCCTTGCAAAAACCATCAGCTTGAGCTGGGAACGGGTCTCGCCCTGTACATTGTGGGAGCGGAACTGGCCCTCGATAAATATAAACCTGCCGGGGATAATGTATTTCTCGTCAACAAGTCTGTCCGAAACCACTGCGGGAATAACATCAAAGCTGCCGCTGGTACGCTTAATCTTAACATTGAAAGCGTAAAAACCTTCACCGTATATCGAATACGAAAGAGAAGGCGAGGCGCCAACAATACCGGATATTTTAGCGATATTGTTTTCAAGATAATCTGAAGGCATAAATATTTCCTTTCAAAAAAAAGTGCCTGAAAATCATAACACCTTTTATATAATAAATCAATTGAAAAATTTAAAAAACTTCAATTAGCGGGCTTATCAACGCATAAGAGGAAACCCAAGCTGCCTCATAGCTTCGTAAACCACCACCGCCACGGAGTTTGAAAGGTTTAGAGACCTGAATTCAGGATCGTCCAGCATGGGGATTCTTATGGCATTGGCGTAGTCTGAAAATATAAGGGACTCGGGAAGACCTTTGGTCTCCTTGCCGAAAAGCAGGAAGTCGCCGTCCTGAAACGAAACGTCGGTGTGCCTCTTTGCGGCTTTTGTGGTGCAGCAGTACATGTTGTTCTGCGGAAAGTTTTCCTTCTTGAAGGTCAAAAAATCCTCAAGGCTCTCATGGACAGTGATATCCACAAAATGCCAATAGTCAAGTCCCGCCCTCTTCACATGCTTGTCGTCAATAGAAAAACCCAGGGGTTTCACAAGGTGAAGCTTTGCCCCCACGCTTCCGCAGGTTCTGGCTATGTTTCCGGTGTTTGCCGGTATCTCCGGCTCTACAAGTACAATGTTAACAGGCAAAGCAGGATGCCTCCTTATTTTTTGATTGCGTCAGCGGCGGCAAATACCACCTTCCACTCGGCAATTATGGACTTTAAAGAAAGATGCTTGATAATGCACTCGGGCACTTCCGGGGAAGTTTTGTTTTCTGCAAACTCCTCAAAGCTTATATTCCCGATAAGCTCCGGATCGAAGCATTCGCAGCCGTTTTCCCCGTAAAACTTTCCGAGTACACTGTCTTTCGGAATGAATAGCTTTTTTCTCATGTAAAGCAGCTGCTCGATGTTGCCGAGAGCAATCTGTCTGTACACGTCAAACACGCCAATGTCAACGGTCCAAAGAAAGCTTATATAGTCGGCAAGAGGCATTGGCGATTTCATTATGTTAAGCTTTTCCGGAGCAAATATAGACTGTGCTTTTTTGACTACTTCTTCGGCATAATCCTTATCGCCGTAGGATATGGGCAGATTTATAATTATGTCCTCATCCCTGTAGGCGGAAAGCTTCTCCAGCATCTTAATGTGATTGCAGTTGGGTGTTGCAGAGTGACCCACAAGGATGCTTACGGGTCCTTTCTTTTTTTCTTTAGGCCTTAAGGTTTCGGTGTTGTCGCAGGGGAAAGCAACATATGCGGCGTAAAGAAGCGGTATACCGTCTCCGAACTGCTTAACGAAAACTTCCTCGTCGGTTGGAAAAATAACAACCGCTGCGGAAACCTTCTTTCTCCACTTTTCGTTTATGCTGTTAACAATCCTGTGCCGGAGCCCTTTTTGCTCACGCCGCCAATTGTAAAGATCTGCGCCCCACTCAACCCAGACGGATTTTTTCATGAGAGAGGGATGAAGCATGACACGGAAGAGAGTTCTGAAATTCCAACCCACCGCATGCCAGAAAATGTGCTCGGCAGCCTTAAGATAATTAAGAAACACCGAGTACTCGATGCCTTCAGCATGGGGAAGCCAGGCCACATTGCGG
>CACZNV010000096.1 GCA_902782645.1 uncultured Ruminococcus sp.
CGACGGGCCGGAAGAGACTCCCGCGGAGACCCCGGACGAAACCGAAACATCAACGGCGGAGGAGACTGCAGCGGCGGAAGAAACCGCAACCGCGGAAGAAACCGCAACCGCGGAAGAAACCGCAACCGCAGCTGCGACCGACACCCCGGAGCCGGCAACGGAAACCCCGGAAGAGACGGATACACCCACACCCACCCCTACACCTACGGAGACGCCTACCCCTACACCTACGGCGACGCCTACACCCACGGCAACCCCAACACCAACTCCAACGCCCACAGCGACACCCACTCCAACTCCGACCCCCACACCGACACCGACTCCCACGCCCACTGCAGCGCCCCGGTTTACGGACACTTATGAAAACACGGTGCCGTACACGAGCGCTTATACCGTTGGCGTGGACGACCTGGGCAGGACTCTCTATACGAGCGACACGAGTCCCGTGAGAGCGGACCGCAAGGTGGGTATTTTCTACTTCCTCTGGATTGGCTACCACGATACGGTGCTGCGGGATAATTCCGCTATAATTGCGAAAGATCCCAATGCGATTAAATCTGTTGACGCCTGGATGGCGGCAGGAGGCGGACCCGAGCAGGCCTTCCATTTCTGGGGCAAGCCCATGTTCGGCTACTATCCCTCATCGGATAAGTGGGTGCTGAGAAAGCACGTACAGATGCTGGCGGACGCGGGAATCGACTTCCTGTGCTTTGACGCCACCAACGCCCACACATATACCTCCAATGCCCTTGCACTTATGAAGATACTCCACGAGTACAGCGCCCGGGGCATCAAGGTTCCCCAGGTCTGCTTCTACACGAACTCCAGCTCCGGAGCCACGATAAACGCAATTTACAAGGAGATTTACAAGGCCCATCCCGAGTATCAGGATGTCTGGTATTACTGGGACGGCAAGCCTCTCATAATAGGAAACACCTCCGACAGCGCTCTTTCCGACGAGTGCAAAAGCTTCTTCAGAATCAAGGCGAGCGTCTGGCCCAACGCCGACAGAACGGACGACGGCTTCCCGTGGATGGAATTCAATAGAATCATGACCAAAAAGGCAATCTACGGTTTGAACGGCCGCAAGGAGGTTATCAACGTCTCCGTCGCGCAGCACAGCGCAACATGCACCTTCAGCTACACCGCCTGGTACGGCGCCAACGACAGGACCAGAAGCTGGCACAACGGCAGGAACGACAAATCCGCCAATGCATATCTCTACGGCTACAACTTCGCGGAGCAGTTCGAATGGGCCATCGGCAAGGACCCGGAGATGATATTCATCACAGGCTGGAACGAGTGGATAGCCCAGCGCCAGCCGGTGTCGAATTCAAAGAAGCCCATAGTCTTTGTGGACAACGCCGACGCCAACAACAGCCGCGACATTGAGCCAATGGAGGGCGGCTACGGCGACAACTACTACATGCAGATGATTTCCTACATCAGGAAGTACAAGGGCGTTGACGGGCCCGCAGGCAGATCTTTGGCGACGGTGGACCCCGGCGAAGGGTTCTCCCAGTGGAATGACATTGGCGTGTGCTACAGCGATTACATTGGCGACACGGTGAAGCGGTCGAACAGCACCTTTGAGAACAAAGTCGACAAGACAAACCGCAACGACATCACGGAGATGAAGGTGTGCGAGGATGCCGAAAATATCTATTTCTTCGTAAAAACGAAGGCCGACATCACAAGCTTCGGAAACAATGATTTCGGCAAAACCGGCTGGATGACCCTATACATCACCACGGACCTGGGAAAGGGCTGGAAGGGTGCAAACTATGTGATAAACTACACCGCACCTTCGAAGAGCACCACGGCGGTTGGAAAGCTTGCCGATTCGGATGACTTCAAGGTGACCAAGTGCGGCGACGCCAAGTACAGGCAGTACAAAAACATGCTCATGATTTCGGTGCCGAAGAGCGCCCTGGGCATAACCGGCAGCGCCAAGCTGGGATTCAGATGGGCCGACAACAACACCTTCGGAGACATTTTCAGCTTCTACAAGAACGGCGACTCCGCTCCGATGGGAAGAACATTCTACACGTACGGATACAAGGACTGAGGGACACCGCCAATGGTACCGAAAAACGCGAAAAAGAAAATAGGCCCCGTGATCGAGGAGCTCAAAAAGCTCTATCCGGACGCGCAGTGCTCGCTGAGATACGAGACGCCCCTGCAGCTGCTTATAAGCACAAGGCTCTCCGCTCAGTGCACGGACGTGCGCGTCAACATGGTCACGCCCGCTCTTTTCGCGAGGTACCCCGACTGCAAAGCTTTTGCGGAGGCGGATCAGGCGGAGCTTGAGGAGATCATTAAATCGACAGGCTTTTTCAGGGCCAAGGCGAGAAACATTATCGACTGCTGCAACCAGCTTTTAGAGCGGCACGGCGGAGAGGTACCGGACACGATGGAGGAGCTTACGGCCCTTGCCGGAGTGGGGAGGAAGACCGCGAATCTTGTCCTTGGCGATGCCTTCGGAAAACCCTCTTACGTTGTGGACACCCACGCGATAAGGCTGACGAACAGAATAGGGCTCACTGACAGCAGTGACCCGGAAAAGATCGAACAGGACCTCCGGAAGATAGTGCCGGAGAGCGAAAGCGGAGATTTCTGCCACAGACTTGTGGACCACGGAAGGGCGGTCTGCAGGGCGCAAAAACCCGATTGCGAAAACTGTACGCTGAAACAATACTGCGATGAGTGTACAAAACGAGGTATGAAATGATGTTCACGGATTACGACGGATACCTTTTTCACGAAGGTACACACTATGAACTGTATAAATGCCTTGGCGCCAAAGAGACCATCGAGGATAATCAGAGAGGCGTCAGGTTCTCAGTGTATGCGCCCAACGCAAAACTTGTCAACGTAAGGATCGCGTCGCAGTACGAGGCGGGCGGCAGAGGCGTTGACCTTGACGAGGGCTCGTCCTGGCTCGTCCCAATGGAGAGGCATGACAGCGGCGTCTTCACGGTATTTGTGCCCAACCTCTGGAAATGGGCGGCCTACAGGTACGAGGTGCTCGGAAGCGACGGAATACTGCGCAAAAAGGCGGACCCCATGGCGAGCTTTTCAAGGCTGAGACCTTCGGCGCTCTCGCTCGTGTGCCCAAAGAGCAGATACGAGTGGCACGACGGCGAATACATGGCGAATCTTTCTCCGGAGACCGTCCACGAAAAGCCTATGTCAATCTACGAGGTTCACCTGGGCTCATGGAAGAAAGACTACAGAAGGGGCGAGGACGGGTTCTTAAACTACAGGCAGCTGGGCAACGAGCTTTCGGAATACGTCAAGTACATGGGCTTTACCCACGTTGAGCTCATAGGCATATGCGAGCACCCCTTCGACGGGTCCTGGGGATACCAGGTGACAGGCTTTTTCTCGCCAACGTCAAGGTACGGCTCCCCCGACGATCTTCGCTATTTTATCGATAAAATGCACGAAAACGGCATTGGCGTCATCCTGGATTTCGTGCCCGCCCATTTTCCGAAGGACTCATTCGGGCTTGAAAATTTCGACGGCACCAAGCTTTACGAACCTGCAGACCCGATGCTGGAGGAGTATCCGGAGTGGGGCACGAAGGCCTTTGACCACAAGAAGCCCGAGGTAAGAAGTTTTCTCATATCCAGCGCCTGCTACTGGCTGAACGAGTTCCATTTTGACGCCTTGAGAGTGGATGCGGTGGCGTCCATGATCTACCTGAATTTCGGAAGAAACACGGGCAGAAAGAATATATACGGCGGTGAAGAAAACCTTGACAGTATAGGTTTTATGAGGCAGATGAACGCCGCTGTGGAGAAGATGACAAAGGGCTACCTGATTGCGGAGGACTCGTCAATCATGTCCGGAGTCACGGCGCCTTCAAAGCAGGGGGGCATCGGATTTGCTTTCAAGTGGAATCTGGGCTGGATGAACGACACCCTGAAGTATTTCCAGAAGGACCCCATTTTCCGCGGCTACCACCACGGAGAACTGACCCACACCGTGGACTACGCTTTCACCGAGTATTTCATACTTGTTCTGTCCCACGACGAGGTGGTCCACCTCAAAAAATCGCTTCTCGGCAAGATGCAGGGCGCGGAAGGCGACAAATTGGGCGCGCTGAAGACGCTTTATGCATACCAGTTTGCCCACCCCGGCAAGAAGCTTCTCTTCATGGGCCAGGAGTTTGCGGAGCCCACCGAGTGGTACGAGGGCGCCGAAATCGACTGGAGTCTTGCCGACGACACGTGGCACCGGGATGTCATGGAGGAACTGAGGCTCCTCAACGCAATCTACCGCAAGTACCCCTGCCTCCACACCGACTCCCTCAACGCCAATACGTTTAACTGGGTCAACAGAAACGATGCGATGCGGTCCACGGTGAGCTTTATACGCAGGAACCCGTGGAACTATGAAGGGGCGGTGCTTGCCGTGTGCAACTTCACGCCGGTATACCTCGAAAACTACACTGTAGGGGTGCCGCTGAAGGGCCTATACAAGAGAATTTTCTCCACCTTCGACAGCCTGCCGGGAGGCGGAACGGTCTCCTGCGAAACGGTCCCCGAGGAGGCTGCGGAAAGAAAATGCGACGGGCTTCCCTACACGCTGACATACAATCTGAGACCTTACGAGACAGTCTATTTCGAGCTGCCGCCGGAGGAGTGAAAAGAGAGCTTTGAGGCATTGGCGGCTTCGATAAAAGACTGTACAAAGAGGCAGAAATACGCATGGTTTCGGCCTCTTTTTTTGTTGAAGAAAACGGCGGGAACTGATATAATTGCAACCGACTAATCAAAGGGAGGAAAACCTGCGGGATAATCGCCTGCAGCGTATTGAAAAGACCATGAAAAAGTTAAAAGGCGCGGCGGTTTTCGGACAGTCCGGAGGCCCGACATCTGTTATTAATGCCAGTGCGGCGGGTGTATTTCTGACCGCTCTTGACAATGACTGCATCACAAAGGTTTACGGCGCTGCTCACGGTATAAAGGGGATACTTGACGAGCAGCTCTACGATATAGGCCTTGAGGACAGACAGGAGCTTTTGTACCTCAAAAACACCCCTTCGTCGGCCCTTGGCAGCGTCAGATACAAGCTTGCCGATGCAGCTGTTGACGATACGGATTACAAGAGGCTTCTTGAGGTTTTCAAAAAGTACGACATAAGGTATTTCTTCTACAACGGCGGAAACGACTCCATGGACACCTGCAATAAAATCTCCAAATTCATGCAGGAGTCCGGCTACGAGTGCCGCGTGATGGGTGTGCCGAAGACCATCGACAACGACCTTTTCGGAACCGACCACTGCCCGGGCTTCGGAAGCGCCGCAAAATATATCGCCACCTCCC
>CACZNV010000097.1 GCA_902782645.1 uncultured Ruminococcus sp.
ACGAATGTAACGGTTCCGTTCTCGTAGCTCTGGAATATGTAAGCGCCTGCGCCCATGGGTTTGCTGGTCTTGGCTTTTACTCCGTCAAGAACACCCTTGGTGAATCCGAACTTGTTGTTGTCATAGTCATACTCATCTTTTGATCCGTAGTAGTTAAGCGGAGCAACGGTGATGCCGAGGTTGTAGATAGCAGTTGCATCAAACTCAGTCATCTTGATGCTGATCTCATAGTTGTTAACTTTCTTTACACCGGAAATGTTTGCTGCAGATTCGCCAGTGGAAATAGCTTTCGAGTAGTAGTTAAGCTTATCGCCAAGCTCATCTTCAAGCATAGCGGAGAAACCTACGTCACCTGCTTTTTCAGCGTCGATATCTGCAGGAACATAATCGTACGCAACACAGATTTCTTTCCAGTAATCTTCAACTGTCGGGAAAGTATTAACGAGGTCATACTCGGTTCCGGTAACTGCAGTCTTAAAGACGCCGTCCTTCATGCCGCCGAAGCCCCAGAGGTTCATACCGGCGGCAACCTGGAGACCTACGTTTTGAGCAGCATCTTCAGCTGTGAAGCCGAGCCTTTTCTCAAACATCGAAGAATAGTTCGCATTTACGTAGTCGATGATCTCCTGTGTGAAGATGAGGCCCTGCTTGTTGTAAGCTGCCCAGTAAGCATCTGTGTCCTCTGCGGGAACGAGCTCGCTCTTGGTGTCGGGGCCTGCTTTGTAGATAATCGATGCAATGGTAGCCATGTTCTTGAGGTAATCATCCATGCCTTCGATAGGAAGAGCAGAGAATGTGGTGGATCCTGTGTAAGCAGGGTCGCAAAGAACATAGATGGTGAAGATTACGTCGTCTGCTGTAAGCTCGGTGCCGTCGCTGAACTTAACACCCTTCTTAAGAACGATTTTGTAATCAACTGTGCCGTCATCGTTGATTGTTTCGGTAACATCGGAAATGCCTTTGTAGTTATAAGTTTTTCCGTTGTAAG
This sequence comes from uncultured Ruminococcus sp., assembly GCA_902782645.1. Lineage (GTDB taxonomy): Bacteria > Bacillota > Clostridia > UBA1212 > UBA1212 > UBA1212. The sequence continues at coordinate 989 of CACZNV010000097.1, forward strand.
CTCTGTCTTCGCCTTCGATTCCTTTGTAAACAACATTACCTTCACGGTCTGTGGAGATGAGGCCGACGCCAACCATACCGGCAACGTCCTGGTCATATGCTGTTGTAGCAAAGAAGGGGCTGAACTTTCCGGAGAATTTTGAATAACCTACGACAAGAGTGTCAGCGCCCTCGTAAGGTTTATCCTCAGGAGCTGCAGTTTTGTCGGCGGGCTTATTGTCTTCTCCTCCCTTACATCCGGCAAAAGCAGTGCAAAGCAGTGCTACAGCCAGAAGAAGAGCAAAAATTTTCAATACCTTTTTCATTTTTCCCTCCATAAATTTTGAAAGATAGAGACCGGAGGATACACTCCGCCGGCAGAATCCATAAAGATACAAGGCATATTTTACCATAACAAAATAAAAAGCGTCAACACTTTTTCATTTTACATTATCAAATAATAACTTTTAAAAAAAATAAAGATGAAAATTTGAAAATTATATCCAATTTACGCAAAAAAGCCGGTCTCGATAGGGATCCGGCAAAGACACTCTGCATTCAAAAGTGTTAAATTCAATCCGTTGTTTCAGCCGTTGTTTCCTGCATCTCAGAGGCTTTGACCATGTCAAGTTTTTTTCTTGCCGAAAAAGCAATCAGCGCTCCTGCAAACATAACCGCGGATGCCGCGGAGAAGACGGCGTCGTTAGCAGTGAAGGGTCTTGTGTCGGAGCCGGTCATCTTTAATACCAGTGAAACAACGATGCCGATGATGCAAAGGCCGTCGAATATCATGATGCCGAGGGAGCTCTTGGCGATGCGGTCGTGAATTCCGTCCTTGTGCTCAAGGTCCACCTTTTTGCCCTCGCCCGTAATCATAACGTTGTATGCCGCAATGGACAGGTAAAGGAGCGGAAGGAAGCAGACCGCAAAAGGAATGAGCGTGTAGTATTGGCTGGTTACGCCTTTGTTTCTGAAAAAGAGAAGCGCCGTGATCATTGCGACGATGCAGACCGCCGTGGAGACAGCTACGGTTGTCCTTGCCTTTTTCAGGACCTCGCCCGTCTCCCTGTAGACAAACCAGTCGCCCTTGTAGACCGCTCTTGTGACAAGCTTTCCTTTTTTGTCCGGAACGTTTTCGAGCCTGTATTGTTTTATGTACTTTCTTATACCCATATTACCTCCGGGCTTACGGCAGACTGTTTTTGAGACTCAATTCCGGCTGCCGGCGTCCTGCTGCGGGTCTTTGGAGGTCTCCGGGCTCACCTTCGGCTTTGATTTAAAGCTGAGTTTTGATTCCTTGCCCTTGAAAAGCCTTCCGATATTGGCGTGGTGCCTAATGATGAGGAGCGCAGCAAGAATTATTGAGATAATCAGAAAAGTTTTGAAGCCCTTTGTGTTTTCCGGCCAGCCGCCAATGAAATACACGAGCACCGGGTAAACCGCAGCGGCAAGCACTGAGCCCAGGGAGACAAACCTCGATATCGAAACCGTTACGATGAATGTCAGAAGCGCCAGCAGCGCCGGAATCGGCGCCAGGAAAAGCATGACAGAGAAAGTGACAAGAACGCCCTTCCCGCCTTTGAATCCGAAATAGCAGGGCCAGTTGTGTCCGCATACGCAGCCGCAGGCGGCAGCCATCATTGAGTTAAGACCCAGTTCATGTTTTGAAAGCGCCGCATACACAACAAGGCACGGGATGAGGCAGGCCACTATCCCCTTCATGAAATCGATGAGGAGAGTGATGGCGGCAGCCTTTTTCCCGAAGGTGCGGAGCATGTTGGTGGTGCCGGCGTTGCCGGATCCGTAATTTCTCACGTCGTCGTGATACAGAACTTTTGAGACAAGTACTCCGGCGTTGATGCTGCCGAGAAGGTACCCGACAAGAGCAAAACCCGAAATAATCAAGATATC
>CACZNV010000098.1 GCA_902782645.1 uncultured Ruminococcus sp.
TTAAGAATATGCCCACTTAGCTCAATCGGTAGAGCATGCGGCTGTTAACCGCAGGGTCGTAGGTTCGAGTCCTACAGTGGGCGCCATTAAAGAAACTCTTTTGTCTGCCAAGGCAAAAGGGTTTTTTGGTTCTGTTTTATTTAAAGTCAAAAAAATTGTGAATTTTTAAAAAAGTGATATAATGTTCCCAACTTACATCCGGACGTAAAAGAACAGTTCATCGCAGGAAGGGGCGGCTGACGGTTCCGGGACAAAAGGCGATTAAAGATTATGAAGAAAACAAGAATAATCATAACCAACGTCCTCATCATGGTCGCGATTCTGGCTTTCGTCGCGGTTTATACCGTGTTTGAAAACAAAAGCACCCGTCAAAGGCAGACCGAACATTTTGAAAACACCAATGTCGCCATGGAGCGCGTCACCGAAAACTATCTTGAAGGCGAGCAGCGCATTTGCGACATCTGGGCACAGTATATCAACAGCTGCAGCATGACCATGGAAGAAGCGGCAAACTTTATACGCACTTCTCACGTGCTGCCCAACACCTCCGCTCACCTGATCTACCTTGACAATAAAAAAGGCCTGTCGACCCGGCCCCATCTGGGCACAGACAGCGAATACTATGTGTCCTATTCGGGCATGGATTTTCTTGGCGACATATCCTGGATATCCGACCTTGGCGAGTCCATCAACATCTCCCGGGCCTATACCAACCCAATGAACGGGGAACAGTCCCTCGCCTTCTGCAACAAGATAACTCTCCGGGATCCCGACAGCGGAACACCGAAAACTGCCGTTCTGCTTCGCGTGCTGCCCATATCCGAGCTGGAGCAGAAATGGATATTCCCCAGGGAGGAATTTGAGAACACCGAGATAACCCTGATTGATTTCGACGGTGACTACATCATCAAAAGCAAAACATTCAAAAATTCAAACTTTTTTGAGTTCTACAAATCGTATAACTCTTCGGACCTTGCGGTTCTCGAGAGTCTTAAAGCCAAATTGACCTCTTCCACGGGATCATTTACAATCGCCAATTCCAGAGGGCAGCAAATGCTTCTCGCCTACACTCCGGTGTCGGAAACGGCAGGCTGGACGATTTTGAGCCTGATTCCCACTTCGGATCTGAATGTAAAAACCCAGAACTGGATTCTGATCGGAGTCATTTCCGCAGGTCTGCTCGTATTGTTGATTATTGACATGCTCTTTGTCCGGCATTTCAACAAGAGACTGCGCAAAGCTGCGGTGGCCGCAGATGCCGCCAATAAAGCCAAAACAGATTTCCTTTCCACCATGTCCCACGACATCCGCACTCCTATGAATGCGATTATCGGGCTCACGGCAATTGCCCAGAAGAATCTCGCAGATCCGGAGGCCACAAGCGAGAGCCTTCGCAAGATAAGCCTTGCCGGCAATCACCTGCTGACGCTGATCAACGACATTCTGGACATCTCCAAGGTGGAGAGCGGAAAGCTGACCCTGTCTCCCGTCACCTTCTCGGTGGTGGAAACCGTTGAAAACCTTGTCAATCTGTCCCAGCCGATGGTGAAGGAAAAGAATATCGACTTCAATTTCCGCGTGAACAAGATTGAAAAAGAGTATCTGTACGCCGATCAGCTCAGACTGAATCAAATCTACATCAATATTCTTTCCAATGCAGTCAAATACACGGAGCCCGGCGGCAGCGTCAACGTGGACATGCGGGAAGACGAAAGCTCCATACCGGGCCGCGTCAGACTGACCTACTGCGTGTCCGACACAGGAATCGGAATGACCCCCGAATTCATGGAGAGGATGTTCCAGCCCTTCTCACGCCAAACCGACAGCCGTGTGAACAGCATCCAGGGAACCGGTCTCGGTCTTGCGATCACAAAACGGATGGTCGACCTGATGGAGGGCACCATCGAGTGTCAGAGCGAGCAAGGCAAGGGAACGACATTTACCGTTGTCATAGACATTCCCGCAGCCGACAGGCAGAGGGACGATATGAAGCTGGATCCCATAGATGTTCTGGTGGTTGACGATGACGAAATACTTCTTCAGACGACGGCTGACACCCTCTGTTCCCTTGGCGTTGCGGCGGAATGTGCGGGAAGCGGGGCAGAGGCTATAGACAAGATTTCTGCACGCAGCAGTGAGGGACGGAGCTACGATCTCATTCTCCTCGACTGGAAGATGCCTGAAATAAACGGTATCGACACGCTGCGCAGGATAAGAGCGGAAATTGACGGCAAGGTCCCCGTGCTGCTTATGTCCGCCTACGACAGTTCGGAAGTTGAAGACGAGGCAAAAAAGGCGGGAGCCAACGGTTTTGTCAGCAAGCCTCTTTTCAAATCCTCGCTATATGATAAAATAAGCGAAGTTCTCGGAAAAGAAGTTAAGTCCGTCGAACCGGAGGATGATTATTCGGATCTTGAAGGGGTCCACGTCCTTGTGGCGGAGGACTACGATATCAACTGGGAGGTCATCCAGGCCACCCTCAATATGTTCGGCATCACTGCGGACCGGGCGGAGAACGGCCGCATCTGTGTTGACATGATCAAAAACGCCAAGGAAGGCAGCTACACTCTGGTCTTCATGGATGTGCAGATGCCCGAAATGAACGGTCTGGACGCCACAAGAACAATCCGCAAACTTGAAAACCCGTGGGCTGCGTCGATTCCCATTATCGCGATGACAGCGGACGCGTTCTCGGAAAACGTTGCCGAATGTCTTAACGCGGGTATGGACGGCCACATCGCCAAGCCCGTGGATGTCAAACTTGTAATCAAAGAAATACGCAAAATAAAAGGAAGGGAAACCAAATAATGAAAAAAACCTTCAGCATTATTTTGGCGGCGTTAATTGTTTTCTGTCTGGCTGCGTGCAGCTCAGAGAAAACCCGGGAAAAAGCGGAAGGCTTTGTGCCCCGGCTGGACAAGTCCACAGAATGCAAAATCAGCATAGTGGGCACCTACAGCAATTTCGAGGCCCTTGAGGCTGAGTTCGACCGCTTCAACGAGTACTATCCGAACGTCGAAATGAGCTACACGAAGATCGACGACTACAACAAGTCGATTGCCACGGTTCTGAGCGGAAACGATGCGCCCAACATTTTCTTCTCGTTCAGCTGGATGACCGGCAACTCCGCGTACGACTCGGTTTTTGCCCATATGGAAAACCTTGCCGATGCTTCTCTCGGTCTTGACCTTAACTGCATAAGACCCGGTCTTCTCAACCGCGACTCCCAGGGCCGGGTGCTGACGGTTCCGATTTTCTCCACATCCTACGGAATGCTTATCAATAACGACCTGTTTGAAAAAGAGGGCCTCAAGGTGCCGTCCACTCTGAGCGAGCTTTTCAAAGTCTGCGCAGCCTTCAAGGAAAAGGGATATGAGAGCCCGATGATGGGATACAGCAAGGACTCCTCCGGCTGTCTGATGAATACCGTCGCTTACCCGGTCTTTGCGGGAACATTGGCGAAGAATCCCGAAAAGGTGGCACTCGCCAATCAGTGCGACCCCGCAGCAGGCGAATATATGCGCACTGCTCTCGAAACACTAACTCAGTTAATCGAAAAGGGATGCATCAACATTGAAAAATGCGATGAAATAAAAGACAACTACACGGCGGTCATCCTTCGCTTCTTTGAGGGAGACGTTCCGATGATGATCTGCACCGGCGACACCGTGTCGGGAACGGGCAAACGGGAAAGCCAGTCTGAAGCTTTCACCGCAAACCCCTTCTCCTACAGCTTCACCACCGTACCCACAACGGAAAAAGGCGGTTATTTCCTTGACAGTCCCTCCGTTCAGTTTTCGGTCAACAGCGCCTGCGAGAATCTGGACATGACTAACGAATTCATGCGTTTCCTCATTACAAAGGCGGAGCTGAACAGGATGGCGTCCGTGAAGCGTCTGATCACACCTTCAAATGACCTGTCCTTCGACAAGGTATACACCCCCGTGGGCAATGTCTCTTCGGATCTTATCATATCGCCGACATCCCTCGGCATTGAGGACACCCTCGCAGTCCAGATCAGGCTTGCGTCCTACCGGGTCGGAAAAGGAACCCTGACCATTGACGAAGCTGTGGCGCAATACGGAAGTTTCAAATAGGAGGTAGCTTTTAAATGCTAAAGGAGTATCTGCTTCAAAACTGGTCTCTGATATTGATCTTGGCGGCATTTGCGATAGCGCTGGGCATCACGGTTTCTCTGGACAAGAAAACCATCAGGCGTATGTACGTGCTGGTTGTTGGCGTGTTCCTGCTCTCGATTGTCGTCTTTGTGGAGTTTCAGATTATCGCCAATCCTGACTTTAGGATACTGCGCAGCATACTGATGGCGGTGCGCTACAGTGCGACGCCCTTTATCATCGCTCAGCTCATCTATACGCTGGTTAAGAGGCAGACATGGTATATTTTTATTCCTTCGATCGTCCTTGCAGTGATCGATATTGTTTCCATATTCACAGGCATCGTCTTTAAGGTGAACGAGGACAACAGCTTCTCACGGGGCGTGCTGGGCTACCTGCCTTTCGTTGTGGCGGGGCTGTACTGCATTGCCCTTGTCTATCTTCTCATCAAAAGGTCCAACAAAAAGATGATGGAGATTGTCCCCATCGTCTTTCTCAGCCTTGCGCTGCTTTCGGGGCTGGTCTTTCCCTTCGTGTTCGGAAGTGCTTTTTCAGCGATATTCTGCCCGACGATTGCGACAGCTCTTTTTGTGTACTACGTTTTCGAGATTCTGCAGCAGACAAAAAAGGACTCGCTGACGGCGCTACTCAACAGGCACGCATACAACTCCGATATCTGCAAGAACCCTGAGGAGATCACTGCGCTGATATCAATCGATATGAACGGGCTGAAAGGCATAAACGACACCCAGGGACATGCTGCGGGAGATGAGGCGCTGCTCACCCTGGCGCTTTGCTTCAACAAGGCACTGAAAAGCAGGCAGTTCGGCTATAGGATTGGCGGTGACGAATTTGTCATCATCTGCAGGAAGACTTCTCAGGACGAAATGAATGAGCTTATTAAGCGCATCGAGACTTACGTCGGCGAGACGAAATACAACTGCGCAATCGGTTACAGCTATTCCGGAGACGGGGAAAAAACCGTGGAAGAAATGCAGAAGGAGTCCGATATGATGATGTATGCCGTGAAAGAGCGCTATTACGAGGAAAAGCCGGAAAGCAAACACAGGTAACTTTCGGTTCGTAAATTATTTACGCAGGAGCCAAAAGGAAATTTTCCCGTTTTTTTTGTTGAAATCGACTTGTTATATGATATAATCAATTCATAAATAAAAGCCCGAAACATAAAACCCGAAATAAAGCAGTGAAACTGCGGAGTCAATAGAAAAACAGTTGTCGCATTGCCGTAGATGCGAATGTTTTTGCATATGTTTTTCTTGAGATATCCGTGCAAGAAATAACGGATAAGGAGATATTTACATGCTGGATGTGAAAGTAACAAAGGACGGCAGTCGCGTCGTGGTTGCCCCAAAGGGAGTCATCGACACGGAGACTTCCGGCCTGCTCAGCGAAGCCCTGCTCGGTCTGGATTATAAAAATCTTGATCTTACTCTCGATTTTGACCGGACCGATTACATCACTTCCGCCGGGCTGAGGATCCTGCTGGTGGCGCGGAAAAAGCTGTCGGACGACACCATGCGTATCATCAACGTAAACGATTCCATCGGGGAAGTGTTTCAGGTTACAGGCTTTTCGGGCATACTGAATTACTCTTTGAAGAAGCAGACCCCGGAGGACTGCCATCTGAGCTTTAAGGCGTTCCTGAGAAAGCGGGCGGACGACGGATTGGCGTTTGTTTTCGCGGGCAGGGAATACACCTGGAAAGATATCGACCGTCTGTCCCAGATAGTGGCTGACGACCTTGCGAAAGCAGGGGTCAAAAAAGGGTCTCACGTTGGTATCTGCTCGCCGAACTCCATCAACTGGATCGTGACTTTCTTTGCGATACAGAAGCTCGGCGCCATCGCCCTTCTCGTAAACTACGGACTGAAGCCGGATGAGGTGGCGACCCTTGCCGAGATCGGCGACATCACCCACCTTTGCTACGGGGCAATTCCGGGCCTGACGGATTTCAAGATTTATGCTGCGGCGCTCCTTGGCGGCAAGTCCGCAATAAACTATATGTACGACATCGGCACGGAGATTGATTTCGTCAAGAGGCTGGCGGAATATGATGCCGTAAAAGACAAATACAGCGAGCTGTACCATTCCGACGATCCCAGCGTCGTTATCTTCACCTCCGGCTCCACGGGTAAGCCCAAGGCCGTTCTTTCTTCGTCCTTCAACCTTTTGAATTCGGTCAAAGCGATCAGCGCGGAATGCAAATTCACAAGCGAAGACAGGTGCTGCGCGTTCCTGCCGCTTTTCCACGTGTTCGGCTTCTGTTCCTGCATCGGTATAGGGCTACTCTACGGATGCGTTTCCTACATCCCGGAAGGGAACAAACCGGCAATGCTCATTGACCTGATCCGCGAAAAGAAATGCACCGTCTTCAACACAGTGCCCACAATGTTCTTGGCGATGATCGGGCAGCCTTCGTTTAAGCCGGAGGACCTTTCGTCTTTGAGGGTTTCCGTCCTTGGCGGTTCAGCCACAAGCGAGTCCCAGATGACCATGTTCCGTTCTCTCCTGCCCAACAACCATTTCTGCAACATTTACGGCATGTCCGAAAACGCTGTTATAAGTATGACGCGTTACGAGGACACCTTTGAGCACATGACAAAAACAGTGGGCCGCAGAGTTGACGGCATAGAGATCGAAATCAGAAATCCCGCAACCGGAGAGAAGATTCCCGACGGACAGCCGGGCGAGATATTTATCCGGTCGAAGGAGATGATCGTTTGCTATTACCGTCTTCCCATCGAAAAACAGCCGCTGGACGACGAGGGGTGGCTTGCCACCGGTGACCTTGGCGTCATCCTGCCGGACGGTTATCTGAAGCTGGTGGGACGGGCCAAAGACCTGATCATCCGCGGCGGCGAAAACATATCTCCCGGTGAGATTGCCGATGAGGTGGTGAAGCTTCCCGGCGTGGCCGACGTCAAGGTGCTTGGCGTTCCCCACGAGGTGCTCGGCGAGGAGGTTGCCGCCGCTGTACTGCTGAAGGACGGTGCTTCGTTTGACGAGGAAAACGCCAAGGCGACTCTCGCAGGCAGGCTCGCAAAATACAAGGTTCCCGCATACTTCGTTATTATGGACAAATTCCCGCTCCTCGGAAGCGGAAAGATCGACGCCATAACTCTCAAAAAGGAAGTTCTGGCGAAACTCGGTAAGGGGTGATTTCTTTGGCTGAAAACACAGTTTCTTCGCCGCTGGTAAAACAGCGTGATTATGCTCAGGATATCGCGAAGGGAATAGGCATTCTCCTGGTACTCCAGGTGCATATATTTGATTATCCCCAATGGTATCAGATCATCATGGCCATCACCGGCGTGTGGCTGATGCCCTTCTTCTTCACCCTCTCCGGTTATTACTACCGGCCGGGCGCCAGATCCCGCGGTGAATCCATCCGCCGCCGCACAGTGCAGCTGCTCAAGCCCTATTTCATGTACTCCGGCGTCATCTGGGTGATAACCACGGTCTACAACCTCATCTCCGGCGATCTGACCCTCTGGGCGTCCTTCAAGCAGTACCTCACCTTCCTGTTCAGCCGCAATACGCTTACGCTGCTGGGCCTTGCCGAGAAGGCGCCAAGGACGGCAATCAGCTTCTCGAGCGCGACGGGTCCGTTCTGGTTCATCGCCATGATGTTCTTTGCGGACGTTATATTCTTCCTGATCGCCGACTGGGTACTCGCCAATATGAAACGCTTCCTGTCCGTAACATCGGGGCTGATCATGCTCACTTTCCTGCTGAACGTATTGGTGGCAAAGATAGGCACCGGGCTCCCCTGGAACGTTCAGAACGTGCCGATGGCAACCGCTCTGATGCTTTTCGGCGCCATGTTCGGAAGGCACAAGGTCCTGTCGAAAGGCTTCACCACCCCTCTCTGGACGGTGATCAATTCCCTCGTCGTGGTGGGGTTGATAGTTCTGATCCAGTGGCAGTTCCGCGGCGCGGGAGCTTTCTCGGCAGGAGTGTTTATGTACTTCGGCGCCGTCGAAGTTTTCCCCTGCGTACTGTTCGGTATCATATCCCCGTTCATGGCGGTCTCCTTCAGCCGTCTTATCGACAAGATTCCCGTGGTGAACAAAGCGCTGGCCTGGGTCGGGCTCCGCACCCTGCCGATTCTGCTTGTGCACATGATGATTTCGCAGTTTATAACCTTGCTGACGCCTTTTGACGCAAGGGTTATGGGCCGGCAGGGCACCATAATTGCGGAAAGCTTCCTGAACCTTGTGCTGACCGTCGTCGTGATAGTTCTGTACCGCATCGTCTGGGAATTCTTCCTTAAAAAGATCAAATCCGGAAAGCAGAAAGCCTGATGCTTTTCCGCTGAAAAAGCTTAGACCCCCCGGGAGGACGGCGTGCCGTCCTCCCGGGGGGTCTAAAGTGTCAGAAGCATGAACCGCTGTCGACGCTAATGGCGGCAAATACCGGCAGCCGCTTAATTCACAGGTGATTGCCCGTATGACCCGCATGACCGGGATGGGCTTGTTGGCGCCTACCTGATTGAAAAGCCGACGGAAATAAAGTATCATTCTAAACGGACAAAGCGGCTCCTTTCCCGGCGCTTTTCCGCAAAAACCGACAGCAGGAATGCTTCAAGTCAAGGAAGGAAATCCTATGAAAATATATATTATGCGCCACGGCGAGACCGCTTTAAACACAAAAGGAGTTCTGCAGGGCCGGCTTGACGAGCCCCTTAACGAAAACGGGAGAGCCCTTGCGGAAGTCACCGGAAGAGCGCTTAAAGGCCTTCATTTTGACGGCTGTTTCTCAAGTCCTCTCAACAGGGCAATGGAGACCGCAGAAATAATACTTCGGGAAAGCGCCAATGACATTTCGATTGCCGTCGACGAGCGCATTACAGAGATCAGTTTCGGCGCCATGGAAGGCGTAAACATATATGAGACCGGTGAAGAAGGCTTAAGGCTTTTCAAGGACCCCCTAAACTCCCGCGGATTTGCGGGGGGCGAGTCCATACCTGAGGTGTGCGAAAGAACCCAGGCTTTTCTGAAAGAGCTTGTGGCAAGAGACGACGGCAAGACTTATCTTGTCAGCACCCACGGCTGCGCCATGCGGGGAATGATCAACTATCTGCTTGACGACCCGTCGGATTTCTGGATCGGTCACGCCCCCTACAACTGCTCATTTACAATTGTAGACGCGGAAGGCGGCAGGGCCCGGATCACGGACATCGACAAGATTTACTACGACAAAGACAAGGCCGTTGACTATTTCAAATAATTTTAGGTAACAAATGCTGCGCACAAGGCGGCGGAGGAAAAAGACCCATGGCTGAATACGGCTTTTACGGCGCGGAAACCGCCAATATCAAAGACCGTCACGGTCTCACGCCCCGGGACATATACGACCTGCTCTCGAAGGTGTGGTGCGAAAAGACCTGCGCTCCCAGGATGCGGAGCGAATGGACACCCGAAAACAAGACCCTCGGCCAGTGCTCCGTCACGGCCTTTCTTGCCCAGGATATCTTTGGCGGCAAGGTCTTCGGCGTGCCTCTCGGCGACGGCAATTACCACTGTTTCAACGTTGCGGGTGACTGTGTCTTTGACCTGACAAGCGAACAGTTCGGAGACAGGTGCCTTGATTACACAGGCTGTCCCGAGCAGTTCCGCAATGTTCATTTTGCCAAAGAGGAAAAAAGACTGCGCTACGAATACCTGAAAGCGGGGCTTCTCGCCCTTTTGCCGGACGGCAGGATTTAAGTTTTGGAAGCAAATGAAGGTGCCGATCTATGAACAACAAAAAAACGCTTAACATCGTACGCGAAGTGTACGAAAAGTACAAGGACAACGGCCGCCTCCTCGAAAAAGAGCTGAAGAAGCTGATAAAGGAGGGGCACGAGTCAGGAAACCTGCTGCTTGCAGGAGCCTCCTACGGGTTCCTTGCCGATGCCGCACGGAACAGGGACGACACGGAAGGTGTGTTGGCGAATTCCATAAAGGCCGCCGAGCTTCTCAAGAACACCACCGCCTACGGGCTGCTCATCAAGGCCTACATCGCCCTGAGCTACGCCTACGGGACCCAGGGGAACAGCCAGATGGCCCTTGCCGTGTGCGACAGGGCCTACCGGGTGGTCAAAGCCCACAGGATCAAAGGCAGGTACAGGATTGCGGTTCTGAACAACCTGTCGAACTACTATCATGCGCTTGGCGAGTTCAGGATGAGCATCAAAATTCTCACGGAGTGCCTGAAATATACGAAGGAGGAGTTTCCCGAGGACTATGACGCCATCGCCATGCGCTCGATAAATCTGGCAAACAACTGCAAATACGCAGGGGATGTCGAAAAAGCCCGGGATATTCTTGACGAAATGGAGCCCTGGATTGCCAAGGTTTCCTACTCACCCATGGTTTGCGACTTCTATCTGAGGCGGACAATTCTTTACTTTGAACTTGAAGACGCCGAAACCGCCAATGCAAACCTGGACAAAGCCCTCACCCTCATTCCGGAGGACACTTACCCCCAGCCCCTCTATGCGGACCTTAACGGTATCGCGAGGATACTGGTGGAGAGAAACGACAGGGCCCGGGCGGAGCGCATTGCCGGCATTATGACGGTTTATGCGGAAAAATGCAAAGGAACTGTTGAACAGGTATACGCCTACAGGACATTGGCGGATTATTACCACGCCTTCGGCGACCCGGAGCAGGCGCTTTCCGCCTACCAAAAGCTGAACGAGCTCTACGACAGACACATGGAGGAGCTCACGGGGGTTCAGGCGAGAATCTACAAGGGTATGAAAAGCGTGGATGCGGAGATTACAAAACTCCGGAAAAATATGCGCAAGACTGAAGAGCTCTACTCTCTGGAGCCCATGACAAAGCTTCTCAACCGCGCCTCCCTTCTAACGGTCTCCTCGGAGTTCATCGAAACCGCCAAGAAGAAAAAGCAGAAGATCGGCGTCATATTTATAGACATTGACTGCTTCAAAGAGTGCAACGACACCTACGGACACGCCAAGGGCGACGAGATAATTAAGACCGTTGCCGGTTTCTGCAAGGACGAAGAAGCTTCCCACATACGCTTCGCCCGCTACGGAGGCGACGAGTTCTTCGGAATAATGAGAGGCCTCTCCGATGCGGAAGTGATCGAAATCGCCCGGAAGATTTGCCGCCGGGTCAGGAGCGCCGATATGCCCAACAAAAAGAACCCCAACGGCGGCAGAATCACCCTATCCGTAGGGGTTGTGAACGTGGCCGTCACCGGCAACACCGACACCGTCATCGGCATCGCAAATTATGCCGACAAGGCCCTCTACCGCGCCAAAGACACGGGACGCAACACAATCTGCTACATGCGCTACGAGAGCAAAAACGGGCTCCACGGCAGCGCCGAATACACTAAAATCGACTTTTAATCAATCAGGTTTCACTGCTCCTTTTTCTTTTCGGGATGCCTGCTGTAGTAATCGTCAAGGGCGTTCTTTATGGCCTCCTCTGCGAGAACGGAGCAGTGCATCTTGTAGTCCGGAAGCCCGTCAAGCGCCTCCGCTACAGCCTTGTTGGTGAGTTCCATTGCCTCCGACACCGGCTTGCCTTTTATTAGCTCCGTGGCCATGGAGCTCGATGCAATTGCGCTGCCGCATCCGAAGGTTTCAAACTTCACGTCCTCAATCTTATCGTCCTCTATTTTTAGGTACATTTTCATTATGTCGCCGCATTTTGCGTTGCCCACTTCTCCGACTCCGTCCGCGTCTTCTATCACGCCCACGTTCCTCGGGTTGCGAAAATGATCCATAACCTTTTCACTGTATAATGCCATAATTCCACCTCACAGAATGAACTTCGATTTACCGTTTACAAGGTCCCTCCACACCGGCGAGAACCCTCTGAGATATGTCACAACCTCTTCAACCGATTTTATGATGTAATCCACTTCCTCCTCCGTGGCGTCATCGCCAAGGCTAAGCCTCAAGGACCCGTGGGCCACATCGTGGACCCTGCCGATGGCCAGCAGCACGTGGCTGGGGTCAAGAGAGCCCGAGGTACAGGCGGATCCGGAGGAAGCCATTATTCCCTTGTCGTCAAGCAGGAGAAGCAGCGCCTCACCCTCAACCCCTTCGAAACAAAAGTTTACGTTCGAGGGCACCCTTTTCTGCGGGTCACCGTTCAGCGCCGAATGGGGTATCTTTTTCAGCCCCTCAATGAGCCTGTCCCTGAGAACCTGAACCCTCTCCGAGACCTCGCCAAGGGAACCGGCGGCCTCTTCCAGCGCCGCTGCAGCCGCAACAATTCCGGGAACGTTCTCGGTTCCAGCCCTGTGGCCTCTCTCCTGAGCGCCGCCCTCTATGAGCGTCTCAAGCCTGATTCCCCGCCTTGCGTAGAGGAATCCCACCCCTTTGGGGCCGTGAAACTTGTGGGCAGAGGCGGAGAGCATGTCGATATTGGCGTCTTCCACGTCCACGGGTATGTGTCCCACCGCCTGAACCGCGTCGGTGTGAAACAGAATTCCCTTTTCCCGGCAGACAGCGCCTATTTCCTTGATAGGCTGGATTGTTCCGATCTCGTTGTTTGCGTACATCACGGTAACGAGGCAGGTGTCCCCGGTAATTGCGTTGACAAGGTCCTCCACCCTCACAATCCCGTTCTCATGGGCCGGAAGGTAGGTCACCGTAAAGCCCTCTTTTTCCAGCTTTTTCAGGGTGTGAAGCACCGCGTGATGTTCGATGGTGTCAGAAATGATGTGAGTTTTGCCCTTCTTTTTGCCGAGAGCCGCGGCGGTCAGAATCGCCTGGTTGTCGGCTTCGGAGCCTCCTGAGGTGAAAATAATCTCTTTCGCATTGGCGTTGATGCACCTTGTGATTTTCTCTCTGGCCTCCTCGAGAGCCTCTTTCGCCTTCTGTCCCTCCGAATAAAGGCTTGAAGGGTTTCCGTAGTATTCTTCAAGGTAGGGGAGCATCGCCTCCACCGCCGCCCTGCTCATTTTTGTGGTTGCCGCATTGTCAGCATAAATTCTCATACGCTGTGCCTCCTTGGTTTGTTACGGGCAGGATTATACTCCCTTTTACCTACTATGTCAATAGGCAAATATGAAGCCGTTTAAATCGCCGCCAAGGCATATTGAACGCCTACTTACCCTGTGGTATAATAGGCGAATAAAACAGCGATTGGAGTGACGCCAATGATTTCCACCAAAGGAAGATACGCACTGAGAATAATGCTTGACCTTGCCGAAAACCGGGGCAGAGGTTTTATTACGCTAAAAGATATTGCGGAGAGGCAGGAGATTTCAAAAAAATACCTTGAGATTATAGTCAAAGACCTTGTGACCGCGAAACTCGTCAAGGGCTTCAGCGGCAAAGGGGGCGGCTATATGCTTGTCAAGAATCCAGAGGAGTATACCATAGGGGAAATAATTGAGGCGTCCGAGGGCCCTTTCCTGACCGTCGCCTGCCTGGCTGCAGATGCGGACAAGTGCCCCAGAGCCTCCGGCTGCAAGACCCTCCCCCTCTGGGCGGAGTACAACCGCATTACCCGGGACTACTTTTATTCGAAGAAACTGAGCGACCTGGTCTGACCTCTGACCGAATCGGTGCACGGGAAAGGAGTTCGTCGGCATGGCTTCAAGCAAAGATTACTTTGAGTTTATAATGGACCGGCTTTCGGGTCTTGACGGAATCACTGCAAGACCCATGATGGGAGAATATATTATATATTTTCGCGGGAAAATCATTGGCGGTGTCTACGACGACCGTTTTCTCGTGAAAAACGTGCCCTCCGCAAGGAAAATGATGCCGGAGGCGGAGCTTGAAACGCCCTACGAAGGCGCCAAGGAAATGATTCTTGTCGACAATGTAGACAATCCGGATTTCCTCCGTGAACTGGTGCTGAATATGTTTGACGAGCTTCCCGCGAAAAAACCTCTCCGGCGTTAAAACCGAAGAGGTTTTTGATTGTGTATCTATTGCATTTTAAAGGCTTCAGTCCTCGTACCCGTCCTCAGCCATATCCTCGTCATACATTCTGTTGTATTCATCAAACACCGCATCAAGTATATCTTCGTCCTCAACGATGTCGTACCTGTCTGCACCGCTTTCGTCCTCTGTCACCAGGAACAGCAGGGCCTCGTCCTCCGCAAGGTTTTCGGGAAGCTCTTCAGGCTGCATGATCTCATAGGTGTTGCCCTGATACTCGATTCTTGCGATGTCAATGAAGTTAACTTCTTTTCCGTCATCGCTGAGAAGCGTCACAATATCGTCATAATCCTCATCAAACATACCTGTCTCTTCAAACTTTTCCTCGTTGTCCATACTCTCCGTCCTCTCACATGATATTGCTTATGTAAAAACGGGTTCATCTCCCGCCCTGTTCGCTGATTTCATTATACCACCCGGGGCATTCAAATTAAACCGCCAATGCCTCCCGGGTCTCTTCCCCGCTCTTTTTTCAGTTTTTTTCAAGCCGCGGCCGGTTCCAAAAGCGTTTTTAAGCGTTGCCGTCAAAAAAAAGAAAATATTTAAAAGATTTATAGAAAAGCGCGCGTGCTCGTGGTATAATACGGGAACACCTATTTTGGCGCTGTGTTTTCGAATAATTATAAGGAGGCGCAGCAGGAGGAAAATCATGAACAAACCGTTACCCTCAGGGATAATAAGAGTTTTGGCTTTCGTGCTCGCAGCGTGCATGATTGCCGGCATCTCCGCGTGCAAAGTTAATGAGCCTGCGGAGCCCACTGAAAGGCCTTCCTATACGGACGCTCCGGCTGAGACAGGAGAGCCCACGGACGTTCCTGCAACCGTCCCTGCGGAGGAAACTCCGGGAACGGAAACCGGAGAACCCTCCCCGACGCCTACTCCCACTCCGGACGGCGGGACCCCCTCAGCCACTGCCACAGACACTCCCACCGAAACCCCTGAGGGAACTTCGGAGGACACGCCTGCGGTGACCGAGACACCTGTTCCCACAGAAGGCACAGAAGCCCCCACAAACACTCCCGAGTCCACAGCGGCAGAGACAGAGGCACCCACTGCCACGCCAACTGCCACCCCCACGCCAACTCCCACTCCAACTTCCACACCCACGCCTACTCCTACCCCGACTCCCACGCCGGCGGTTCCGGACCTTAATGCGGACGCTTTCGAGGGAGTTGTCATTTCGAAGGTTTACGGCAACGGCGGAAACAAGGACGGCATATGCAAATACAGTTTCATTGAGCTCTGCAACACAGCCTCAAAGAGCATCAGTCTGAACGGTCTTTCGGTTTATTACAAGACTAAAGGGGACACGGCGTACAAGAGCCTTGCCCTTGGCGATGTCACACTCCCCGCAAACGGCTACTATCTCATCCGCTGCGCGGCAGGCAACAACTACCAGGAGACCAGCGAGATGCTGAAGATATCGTCCTATGACAGAACCTGGGATCTGACTGTGGACAATAAAGAGATCACCCTTGTGCTCGCTCCCACGAAGAAAGCTCCTTCCCCGTCGACGGAGCCCGCGGAGCTCACAAACAAGGTTTCGTACTTTGTCTCGTCCGAGACCTTCTATTTTGACACAGGCTACGTCAACGACATGTCGAAGTCCAAGTTTGCCGTCAGAGTGGCTCTTCAGCCCGACAGCGGATACCGTGTGGTAAACCTGGCGAGACAGAACTCCTACACTCTTTCCCAGATTGCTCCCCGCTCGTCAAAAGGCGTGAACAATATTACCAGATGCATTCTCAACGAAGTTAAGTTTGACCACGATCCGGGCTTCTACAGCGGTCCCTTCAAGCTTGCCCTCTCAGCCGGCGACGGCTACAAAATCTACTATACATCGGACGGTTCGGACCCGAAGACTTCAAACACCAGAAGACTTTACTCCGTTACCATCTCCATGACTGACACCACGAAGAAGGGCTACGGCGAGACCACGAAATATCTCGCAAATTCAACGGGTGACAGCAATTATATTCCTAACGTGAACAATATCATTGGCGGCACCGTTATCAAGGCCTATGCCACCAACGGCACCACCGAAACCGAAGTATATACAAGCACATATTTCGTCTCATCGGCAATGAAGGGCTACGACACAACGGTCTTCTCCGTTTCAATGCCCAAGGGCGTTCTCTGCGACGCTGCCGGCACCACTTACGGCGGCACCGGCGGCGGCTTCTACACCCACTACTACCCCTCCACCAACGACCCGAACCCGAGAGGAAATGCGGTGCTTGAGGTGTTTGACGGCGACGGCGTCAGAAAGGGCTACTCAAACGTGGAGCTCTCCGTCAGCGGTCACGGCTCCTCCGGATGGCACATGAAGTCCCTCAAGATTTACTACAAGGGCTCCAACAACGAGGCCGGCGGCATGGACGCCAAGCTCTACTACGACCTCTTTGACGGATACTCCAAAAACGCCAAGGGCCAGACCATCACCGATTTCTCCCGTCTCCTCATCAGGAACTCCGGCAACGACTGCGCAATGACTTATATAAGAGACGTTCTCATGCAGCGCTTCAGCCGCAGCCTCACTGTGGACACCCAGGCCTACACGCCTGCCCTGGTGTTCTTCAACGGCGAGTTCTGGGGGGTCTACAACGTGCGCGAGCGCTACAGCGGTGACTATGTGGAGTCCCACTACGGCGTACAGAAGGACAACGTCGCCCTCATCGAAAGCGACTACTCCCAGGTCCACACAAACACCAACGCCCCGTATATAGTCACTTCAGGTCTCGACAATGACGCGGACGACTTCAATGCCCTTGTGGATTTCATTGACAGCCACAGCCTCACATCCGCTTCAAACTACAAATACGTGACCGACAGGCTCGACATCAATTCATTCATTGACATGTACGTCTCCAGAATCTATTTCAGCGCCAGAGACTGGCCTGAGAACAACATCAAGGTCTGGAGGAACAGGGACGCCTCTGCGGACAGGACCGGAAACACCTACACCAAATGGCATTTCACGCTGCTTGACATGGACTTCGGTCTCGATTATCCCAACATCGACACGGGCCCCACAAGCAACTGGTTCGGCTGGATAAACACCCAGCACTGTGCCATCGGCAAACTCATGAACAAGCTCATCCAGAATGCCACGTTCAAAAAGATATTCCTGGCAAGGTTCTACGAGGTGGTAAATGAGGTGTATATTCCTTCCGTAATGGAAGCGGAGCTTGACAGAATCCTCAACGAAAGAGAAGGCATCTTCCAGCTTCAGGTGGACAGATGGTCAAAGGACGGCGCAAGCTGGAGCAGCTACAGGAACGGCGTCAGCTCCATCAGAAACTTCATTCAGAAGCGCAACCCCTATGCGATTTCATACCTCTGCAGCTACTTCGGCATCAGCGAGTCCTACCTCATGAGCATCTCCGGAAACTACGTCAACGCAGACTTCCTGGAGTCCAGAGCGGTGGTGACCGTTGACGGAAAAACCGTGAGCAGCGGCTGGAACACCAAATTTGACAAATCTTACACATTCACCGTGAAGGCAACCGCCAAGGAAGGCTACACCGTAAACGCCATTGTTTTCACGGATTTCGAGGGCAATGCCACAAGGAAAGCGGGCACCTCTGCCTCCTTCACAGTCACAAAGTCCGGCACAATTACCCTCGAGACTAAGCGCAACTCCGGCGGCAGCGTGAGCCTCAAGGTCCGTCCCGGCATCTATGCCGGAGGCTATACCCTCTATTACCTTGACGAATCCGGCAACCTCTACGGCTGGGGCAGCAACGTGAACAACATTCTGGGAGCAGGCACGGGCACCGCCAATGTGACCAAGCCCAGATTCATCATGGACAATGTTGCCGTGGTCTCTGTATGCTCCTCCAACGACTACGAAAACAGCAACACAAGCACCGTGGCCGCGGCGGTTCTCACCCTTGACGGCGAGATCTACACCATTGGCGGCACGGCCCAGTCTGCGGGAAGGACAGGAAACCTCTCAACATGGGGCATTGTGGAATACGACGGCAATCCCGTTGACATCAGCGTGGGCTACGACCACCTGCTGGTGCTCGACAAGAACGGCGACGTCTACGGCATCGGAAACAACTCCTACGGCCAGTTGGGAACCCTCAACTACCAGAGCTCCACAGACCGCTTCCAGAAGATAGCGTCAGGCGCGGTGATGATCTCCGCGGGACGACGCAACACGGCCTACATCAACACCAACGGAGACTGCTACGTCCTTGGCGACGGCAGATGGTATAAATTCAACGACGGCACCGACAACTTCACAACCCCCTACAAGCTCCTCTCCGGCGTCACAAGCATCGATAGCGGCGAGCACAACCTGGTGCTGGTTGACGAGTCCGGCAACGCATATTACGCGGGCTGGCGCGAAGTGGGCAGCTTCACTCAGGGCAACGGCAGTCACGGCGCGGCCATCGTTCTCAAGAACAAGGCAGTGAAGCAGGCCTCCATATTCTTCTCCAACATGCTCATGCTCACCGAGACCGGCGCGGTTTACGTCTACGGTCTTGACCAGGGCGGCGCCATTGGCGGTGCGGTCACCGGCGGCGGCTCCTCGTACCTCTTCTCCTCAGGCGTGAAGCAGGTTGCAGCGGGCTTCGGCTTCTCGGCGTTCCTCATGGAGGACGGAACCATAAAGATTCTCGGCGACAACACCTGCGGACAGCACGGCATTGGAAACACCAATGAGATAACCGGTTTCTCGACGGTCACAGTAAAATAAAGACATAAAGCAAAGCCGGAATCCGCGCTCCCGCGGTTTCCGGCGCTTTTTCGCTAAAATCTAAAATACAACGGGGAAAACTGCTTTTTATGAGAAAAAACGGAAGCTTATTTAAGATTACCGCCTGTCTGTTGCTTGCCGCAGCGCTGCTTCTTGCGCCTGCAGGCTGCGTCACGGGCGGAATTGGCGATAACGGCGGCGTTTCTGAGGCAACTGCCTTGCCGGGAGGCGAGACTGTGCAGCCCACGGCCGGTCCTGCGGATGAGGACACAGGCTTTGACAAGTCAAAGTACGAGGGCCTGGTCTTTTCCAGAATTTACGGAAGCAGCTCCAAAAAAGACTCCGCCACCTCCGCAGGTTTCATTGAGCTCTACAATTCAAGCGACCGGGATATAGACTGCTCCGGCCTTTCCGTTTACTTCAAAAGTCCCCTGCTTTCATCCTACAAGCAGTTTGTCTTCGGAGGCACCACCATCCCCGCAGGCAGCTATTATCTCATAAAATGTGCCTACAATCAGGATTACAACAAGTCATCGGAGATCATATCCCTTGACAGTTTTGACTCTTTCTGGAATGTTTCCCTTGGCGATGAAATAAATCTCATATTGGCGTCAAAGGATATCATACCCTCGCCGGACACCCTTCCGGAGGAGTATGCCTTGGCGGTTTCATATTTCAGGGCCACCGAGAGCTACACATTCGACACGGGCTGCACAGGCGGTCTCTCCAAGTACAAATATGCGGTCAGAGTGGCTCTTATCCCCGACAGCGGCTGGGAGATCGTCGACCTTATGAATTCATCCTCCGTGAAGCTCCGCTCCGTCCTTCCGAAGTACTCAGGCGGCACCGCGGGTGAGGTGAAGCGCTGCGCAATCAACGAGGTGGATTTCGATCAGGCACCCGGCTTTTACAGTTCGGAGATTTTCCTTAACCTGAAGGCCGCTGAAGGCGCCTCCATTTACTATACGACCGACGGCACGGACCCCAGAACCTCGGACAGCAGGACCCTCTACATCTCCCCCCTTCTTCTCAAGGACACCACCGCCATGAAAATCGGCAAGCTTATTAAAGACACCGCCAATGTAATGGGCAGCGCCTACGGCGTGCCCGGAGGAGTGAAAAAGCTGCCTGGTTGCTACGTAATCAGGGCCTGTGCGGAGCTTGGCGGCACCCTTTCGGAGGTCTTCACCGGCTCTTACTTTATATCCTCTCTCTACGACGGTTTTAACGTCACGGTCATGTCCGTCTCCATGGACGAAAGCGAAATGATCGGCGACAACGGTTTTTACAACCGCTATTACGTCTCGGAGAACATCTCCAACCCCCGTGGCAGCGGCGTCATGGAGGTTTTCGGCAGAGACCTTAAGAGGCACGGGTGCTCAAACATAGAGCTTTCCGTCAGCGGCCACGGTTCCTCCGGAGCGCCCATGAAATCCATGAAAGTCTTCTATAAAAAAGTCGACAACGAGGGCGGCGGCACCGAGGACAAGCTTTACTACGACCTTTTTGAGGGCTACTCCCGCAACGAAAAGGGCCAGCGCATCACCGATTTCGCAAGGCTGCTCCTGCGCAACTCCGGCAACGACTACGGCATGACCTACATAAGGGACGCGTTTATGCAGCGGGTCGCCAGGACACTGAAGGTGGACACCATGGCCTATGCGCCGGCCCTGGTTTTCATAAACGGCTGCTTCTGGGGCGTCTACAACGTCCGTGAACGCTACAGCGGCGACTACGTGGAGTCCCATCACGGCATCGACAAGGACAACGTTGCCCTCATCGAAAGCGACTACTCCCAGGTGCACACGGACCAAAACGCGCCCTTCGTCCTCACCGCCGGACTGGATACAGACCCGGACGCCTTCAACACCCTCATGGAGTACATAAGGTCCCGGGACCTCTCGGTTCAGAAAAATTATGACTATGTGGCCTCAAAAATCGACATTGACTCCTTCATCGACATGTATGTGGCCCGCATGTATTTCAACGCAATAGACTGGCCGGAGAACAACATCAAAATCTGGCGCAACAGGGCAGGCGACGGCGACCCCTCCCGCTACGACACCAAGTGGCACTTCACCCTTCTCGACACAGATTTCGGAACCGGTTTCTACGACAATATAACCGCCGTTAATCTCACCATCTGGGGCACCATGCACGCCACCAATTGCGTTGTGGGCACAATGATGCACAAGCTTCTCGCCAACAGCGCCTTCAAGGATAAATTTGTCTGCCGCTTCTATGAAGTTGCGACCAATATACTTACTCCCGAATACCTCGCCAATGAGCTCAACACCATCGTCAGCGAGCGGGAGCCTTTCGTCTACCTCCAGACCGACCGCTGGGGAGCCAGCAAGAGCGCCTACAGGGACGGGGTTGAGATTATGCGCAACTTTGCGGCCAAGCGCCAGTCCATCGTTGTGGACTCGTTCCTCAAGGAAATGGGCTACTCGGAGTCCACGCTGCGGGCCATAGTGAACAACGACGCAACGCTCACCTACTGGTATTCCCAGATTGAAAAAGCCTATTTAAACGGCGAACAGATCACAAACAACACATACATTTCGCTCAAGGACGGTCCAGTGGAGATTGAGGTGGAATTCAGAGTCCGCTCCAACTACACCCTCTCCTCCGTCACCTACAAGACCTTCGGAGGCGAAATCATAAAAACAATTGACGTAAAAGATGTAACTGACAATAAACTGAAGCTGAAGATTGAGGAGCCCTGTGTTGTATCCGTCACCTGCACCAAGAAAAAATAACAAGCGAGGGAAAGTCGCATTGGCGATAATACTTGCCGCCGGGCTTTTGGCGTCTGCGGCCCTTTGCTCCTGCGTTTCAAAGCCCCCGTCCGGCACCGGGGAGGCCTCCTCTAAGACAGCGACCCCTGTTCAGGTGACGCCGGAGCCCCTTGACATCCCCGAATTCACGCCGGATGCGGTGGAACTGCCGGAGAGCTACGGCTTCTACGGGCTTGTGACTGAGAGTCTCAGAATCAAGGCAAAGAGAGCCCTTGCCGAGAATCGTGAGGATGTTTTTATCAAAACCGGCACCTGCTTCGGCTTTTGCGGGAATGCGTCCTTTGAGTTTATTGCCGGGGACGCCAGGCACGTTCCGTTTACGGTATCCGGTGTGACCTATGCGCCCCTCGAGGGCATCGCCAAGGCATTCGGAGCAGACTGCGCAGAAAAAGACGGCTGTCTCGTAATCAATTGGCGGGGCACGGAGGCTTTTGTGAGCCTTTCGGAAAGCAAAGTCACCGTTGGCGATGAGGAGAAGGCCTTCAGCCGGCCGGTGAAGATTGGCGATGTGTACTACGCGGACGTGAAATGCGCCGCTCGGCTTTTTAGCTATAATATCGAGGAAAAGGACGGTTTTCTGCAAATGACAGCAGCGGAGCGCACCGAAAAAGGCAGCCTTGAAGACGCCAAGGCCCTCTTTGCGAAATACGAAAACAAAATCTACAAGGACATTCAGGTCGAATGCGACAAAACCGGCAGCGGACTGTACGAGCCCACGGACCCCTCGGAGAGGCTGGTGGGCATCGCCTACACCACATGGTTCAGAACCGACTCCCGCTGGGGCGAGGGACACACTTGGGATATTCCGTGGCTTGGCGAGTACAATTCTCTTGACCGGGACGTTATAAGGCAGCACGGTATCTGGCTGCGGGATGCGGGCATTGATTTTGTGTTCGTCGACTGGTCAAACGACATAAACTATGAGCCCACCACCATGCGCAAACAGCGGGCAGACTTCAGGACCATTGAGGACGCCACCGAGGTACTGTTTGACGTGTGGGCGGACATTCCCGGCGCCCCCAAGATCTGCATTTTCACAGGACCGGGCCACGTTCAAGGCGCCAATGGAGACGACCCAATCGGCAACGGACGGATGGCCGCCAAGAATCAGCAGATTTACGACACATTTATCGCCAATGAACGCTTCCGCAACATGTATTTCGAGTACGAGGGGAAACCCCTTCTCCTCTGCTACGCTGCGACCCCCGCTTTCTTCCAGGACAACATCTCCCCCTACGAGGACGACCGTTTCACCATGCGCTGGGTCACCGGGTTTGTAGGACAGCAGTCCAACCTTTTTGACAGCGAAACCCTGATTTCAAAAATGTTCTGGAGCTGGGAGGAGCGCGGCGCCCAGACATTTACTGTGCTTAACGGTCACCCGGAATGCATGACCGTCAATGCATCCTACAGAAGCCAGGGCTCCACCCCCGGCACCGAAGGATACATTGCCCCCGGTCTCCGGGATAACGGCAACACCTTCCGAAAGGCCTGGGCGAGGGCCCGCCTCATCGGTCCTAAAATCGTGCTGGTGGTCTCTTTCAACGAGTGGGGCCTTGGCGAGCAAATCTCCCTTGAAAACTCCAAGGACATTGAGCCCAGCAAAACCTACGGCACGTTTTACCTGGACCTGATGCGGGAGGAGATTCGCAGGTTTAAAGGCAAATAACCCCAGCAGTCATCACCGCCATATGATATATGCAAAATAAGGGGACGGAATGCAAAAACACTCCGTCCCGCCAATTTTTATACAGCTAAGTTCAAGCCCCTCTCAGCCCGCTGTTTTAGCCTCGTTCTTCTTTTCCGAGTATACATAGGTCAGCCTTCCGATGGGAGCAGCGTCGCCGTTTGTGTAGAACGAGTAGACGTCAAGAGCGCCCTCTTCGGTCCTCTGGTAGTTGTCGGCCCACTTAAACTGCATGTTCACCAGCTTGTCCTTGACGCCAAGGAGTTCCCTCGGCACAGCTATCATGAGCTTTTTGCCTTCCACCTTCATCTCGCAGGTGCCTGCCTTCTCGCTTGAGCCGTCCGCCTTCATGCGGGAGAGAACAGCCTTGCCGTCTTCTGGTTTTTCCAGGTTGACCGCAAAATCAAACATGCCCGCCCACTTGGAATCCGAGTAGCTGCTGTCCGTGTTGATAAAGAGGGTCATCCAGCTGTCGTCGGTCATGGGGGTGATATCCTCCGCTGTTTCGGCGTAGAAATAGATGTTTTCGTCGTCTTTAACAACCTTCAGCGAAACAAAATCGTTGCGGCCCGTCTTGTCCACATATTTGATGCTTCCGAAACCTCTCGAGTTTCTGTCCACGGTGTCGTTCTTGTAGTCGCTGTATTTCGCCGTTATTTCGGCGCCGTTCCACTGGTCAAAGGACCCGTTTATGTCGATGGTCTTATTGGCGCCTGTGTTAACCCTGGCCGCTGTTCCCTTGTACTGCCTCACGCAGTCGATGAGCTGCATGTAGTAGTTATCGCCAAACAGCCCCTTCACCGGCGCTGCGTCGCGGCTTGTGTTGGGTGTGCAGCAGTCGCAGAAGAGTATCGGTGTTCTTGTATTTTTTCCGGGGTCCAGTCTCTGGGCAACCCACTCGTTCCAGCCCGTGAAGAAGACCATGTCGGGGTCAACGCTTATTGCCCACTTCCACTGCTCGGCAACGTTATAACCGTAGGCCTCCGCATTCTCCGAGGTGTCATTGGCGCCGTCATGCCAGCTTCTGGTCCTGTCATTGCCGCCGTAGAAAGCGGTCATACTCATCATAATCGTATCGTCATGCTGGGCGATTGAAACGTTTACAACCTCTTTTTTGCCGTCAAGGCCGTACACTGCGGCATCCGTCATGTTGCGTCCGAACTCCATCCAGGGGAATCCGTCGTCGTCTCTGTCGCTGTTGGGCCACACATTGGTCTTGATTCTGAAATACTCACGGCAGGTATCAGAGAGCTCCGGGTCGTTCTTGTCGCCCACCACCATCGGCTTGCCCTCGTAGTAGAACCAAAGCTCGTCAAGGCGGGGGTATTTATCCTTCAGCTTTGCACTGGTGTATATTTCCTTATAGAGCTCATTTATCGTTTTTCCTGAGGCGGAATTGGTGTAGAAAGCCAGCTTCGGAACATCGTATCCTGCCTCCAGGTACTCGTACCACACATCAATCAGTTTCTTCACCGGAGTGGTGTAGGTGTAGCCGTTGGTGGCGTCAAACACGAGAAAATCGATTCCTGCCGCCATCAGCATCTGCAGATTCTTGCGGTGTACCCACGCGTCTGTGGAGTAGTAGTAGCCGAAAAGAGGCTCGCTCCAGAAATGGAATTCGCCAATTTCACCGCCGCCGTTCTGCATCCAGCTCTTCTGAGACTTGGTCGCCCCGGTCTTCTGAGAGATCTCATAGATGTTGTAGGCCTTGGAAGTGGGATGCTGTCCCTGCCACAGAAAATAGAATATGCCCACTTTTTTCTCTCTGGGCTCAGAAACCTGCCCGTCAAGAGAGATGATTCTTCCCAGCTGGTCAATCCCGCCGTATGAACCGTCAAGCTCCGAATAAGGACCCGTGTAAAGATCCGGGTCAACGCCCGGTTCCGCCGTGGGGTTATTGTCGTCGCCGCGGTTTTCGCCGCCGCCCGATGAACTGCCGCCGCAGCCGCTCAATGCGAACAGGGCAAGCATCATCGCCGCCAGGATCAAAGCAAAGATTCTTTTTTTCATTTTTCCTCCTTCAGACGCGTTCCCCGGGTAACGCAAATTACCCGGGGAGACGGTTGAATCAAATCTAAAATCTTTTAAAGATTAATGTTTTTTTCTCTTAATAACCGCCGCCGCGCCTATAACCGCCGCGATTGCAAATCCGCCGCCGATTATTCCGCCGCAGCCGGATTTCTTTTTGCCCGTCTCTTCAGTCTTGCCGGATTCGCCGCTCTGTGCATCCGTCTCTGTCGGTTTCTCGGTTACAGGAGCCTCCGTAGGATCTTCGTATCCGTCAGGAGTCGGTGTGGGGGTAGGCGTAGGTGTGTTTGTGGGCTTCGGCGTAGCTGTGGCAACAGCCGGGAAAACGTCATAGCCTTTCTCCGCAAAAGCTTTCGCAAAATTGTCCGCATCAGCCTTCGTCTCAAAGAAAGCTATGTAGTAGACATCCACGACCGACTCTTCCGCATCAAGCTTTCCGTAAACGTCATATCTGAAGGTTGTCAGGTATCCCGACCACTTTCTGACCTTTGTATAGTTCACAGTCACCGCCTGGAAATCCAGGGTATTTTTGTAGGAAATCGTCGAAACCTGTCCCTCGCCAAGGGTCGGGTTCTCATCTGTGCCAAAGTAAAACTGGCCGCCGATTCCGTGGTTCTCGTCAACTCTGACGCCAATGGAAACCACCTTGTACTTCGAGCAGTCTATATCCTCGCCGAACCAGTCGTAGGCTGCCATTGCCACATTGGCGGGTATATAGGGGTCATCACTTGTGGTCACAAGAAGCTGCTCGCATTTTCTCTCCTCGTTCCAGCCTATATCCTCAATGTCTTTTCCGCTGGAGAAGAATCCGTCGTATTTATCCTCTTCATCAAAAGCGAAAAATATGCCCGGGAGAACAACGTCGGTTTCGCCAATCACCGGTTCCGGTGTCGGGGTGGCATCGGGATCCGCAGGACCGCTGTATACAACCGTCAGGTCGCTGCCGCTCATGGAAATAATGTATCTTGTGTCATCGCCAAGTTTAACTATATAGTCGATTGTATGATTGCCTTTGAGGCCGGACACATCCACAGGAATGTGGAACCTGGCGGAATGATCGCAGCCTGATTCGGCAGCCGCAGCCACCACGGCATCCTCAGGATCTCTGTAAGCCTCCTCCACGTAGATAACGCCGCCTCCGTCAATACGGTAGCCGAAAGCCTTTATGGGCTGGTCAAAGGCGACCCATCCCGCAAGGGCCAGCAACTGGTATTCACCCTTTATTATAAAGTCGTTTTCGATAAGATACTGCAATCCCTTTCCCATTTCACTGAGAAATTCATCGTTCTCTTTAAATGCGGTGTCAAGGTTGCAGTGATAACTTCCCTCATACTCCGTCATGCTCGGCATCGCCGGGGGCTCCTCCGCAAACACCGCCACGGGTATAACGGAAATCGCCAATGCGATCATAAGCAACACTGCCGTCAGTTTTTTCATAGTACAAATCCTCCACTCCGGGTTTCACGCAGCCGCATATTTATTATTCGCAGCCGCTTAAACGGTCCGCCTGTTCACACGCCAAGATACACTTCTCAGCCATTCTGAACGCTTCCCTGCGGACTTGTTTATTCTCTTTCAACGCGATTCGAAACGCCTCGCCTGTATGCCCGAATGATAGCAGAAAAAAGCCCTCCTGTCAATCGGCAGGGCCGCGCCTGGTCGGTGTCGAGTTTTGACGAAGAAGTAGCAACCTGTATCTGCCAAGTGCTGGGCTGAAAAATCCCTTACGTAACTCTAACAACAAATATAATGAAATTACACCTAACGATTTTATATTCCTCTTATAAAATCATTTTTGTTGTTATGGCCACTTAGCCCTACTCATTACCTCTCCGCTAAAACTTTTTTGAATCAGTTCAGGTTTATTTTGCGGTGAATTCATTATTCCAGTTTGCTTCATTCTTTAATGCTTCCAGACTATTATGATATTCATAATAATCAAATATTATGTTGTAGTCATCTGAACAAATGACACTGCCATCTGGCTGAATAATACAAACTATCAATTTCCCTACCCATGGGGTCTTTCCGAATTCGGACATTGATATTATAGTTCTTCCAAAATTGTCTTGTGCAGAAGTACAAACTCGTAGATCTGCACCTACTTCTTTCTTTTTTAACTCAATATAGCTTTTAACGTTATTATCAAAACTGTTTTTAATCTTCTTTGTGGATTTACACTTCTTAATACATTTATTTAAGTTAAACTCTTTTTCCCAATCATTACTTTTTTTTAATTCATCAATTTGTTTTTGAATGCTTTCTTCCTGGTAGTTATTGAAGTCAACACAAATATAATTGTTTCCCTCATAAAAATAGACAAAATCAGTATCTTCTGCCTGCATAACAAGAAAAGCATAAATACTTATACTCGACAAATCTTTGAGGTCTACACTAAAGCCTTCTTTGTAGGAAAACAAAATTCGTCCAAAAGAATCTCTCTCAATTACCTCAATTTGTGGGTTGTTTTTTTTAGTTCCGATAGAAGATGTTCCGCGACACCAAAGCAATGAACTAACCGCTTCAGTGTAGTAAGAGGCATATTTTTGATCGACTTCTCCTTTTTTACAACTATAAGTGGATATTGCTAAGAGAACCATGAAAACAATTACAACCATTCGTTTCATATTTTCACCTTCCTTAATAAAAAAAGACAGCGGCAGGACATATTCTGCCTAGTTTTTTCACAAAAACATAGTAATTCTTAGCATCTGCAATTTGCTTGGCAGATCCAAAGTTTGTCAAAGAGGAACCGCCAAATATACTGGCAGATAATTCCCATGGACTATTAGACTCATCAAAATACTCTTGAAAAATCGATGGAATTGCAATAGCTACTGTAAATTTTAACATGCCTAAATCCATAAGTTGAGTGTTATGGCCACGTTCATGTTTTAAAATTTCTTGCAAAGGCACCTCGTATCCTTTTTCATCTGTATCTAGGCCTATTATTCCGAAAGAAAAACTTCCTTCAGAATTGGAGATTCGGAAAACAGGGACGCCTCTATAGAATGAAACACCCTTGGACTCAACTACTTTTCCTTCATCCGTATTAAACGGATTATAGTTAATCCTTTCCATATCTTCTCTGATTTCACTGCTAAAAAGAGATGCTATCAGAAAAGCAGCGTATAATTTTTCAGACACAAAAAACTGAAAGACAATGCCACTAATGTCTGCAAACCATCTGAAGAAACGTCCAAATTCATCAATATGGTTCACCGGATCATTACCGCAATAGCAGAAAAGGTTTGTTCCGAGCGGCCCGTCTTCAAGATTCAGCTGTGAGTCCGGGCTGATAAA
>CACZNV010000099.1 GCA_902782645.1 uncultured Ruminococcus sp.
CAAAAGACGTTTCTTTTATGGTCGGAGTGACAGGATTCGAACCTGCGGCATCCTGGTCCCAAACCAGGCGCTCTACCAACTGAGCCACACCCCGATTGTTGCGGATGAAATCTTACCACCCTAAGGCATACAAGTCAAGTAAAACGTGCTTACATTTTAATGACAATAATGTTATAATCGGTTAGTCGCTATCAAGAGTTTTCACATACCGTTGCAAGGGGAGCTGGGAAACGCTTTGCGCGATCAATAAGTTTCACTTTAGGAGTTGTGTCCATTGAGTAAAAAAGTAACCGAGAGACCTTATATCGAGCGTGTTGAAGCCGACGCCGCCAAAGGCCTTTCTCAGGCTCAGGTTGACGAGCGTATCCTCAAAGGATACGTGAACATCACGGTTGACCCCAACAATAAAAGCGCGTTAAGAATATTGGCGGAAAACCTTTTCACGTTTTTCAACATAGTTCTTTTTACCATTGCCGCCATTTTTATCGGGCTGATAATCTACCTGAACATTATCGGCCGTTCGGATGTGGTCAATCAGTATTTCGGGTTTTCCAAGTTCATTTTTCTGATACCTGCCGTCATGAATGTGGGTATGGGCACATACCAGCAGATCTCCAGTATGAAGGTCATAAGAAAGCTGAAGATCGTAACAAGCACCAAAACAAGAGTTATAAGAAACGGTGAAACAAAAACCATCGACGCCGCAGCCGTCGTTCTTGACGATATCGTATCTGTGGGTGCAGGCGATCAGGCAACCGCCGACCTTATCGTGCTTGAGGGAGAGGTTGACGTTGACGAGTCCATGCTGACCGGCGAATCCGACCACGTCAAGAAGCACCCCGGAGATACGATTCTTTCAGGTTCCGCAATAATCGTCGGAAGCGCAAAGACAAGAGCTATTAAGGTGGGTGAAGACACTTACGCAGCGGAGCTCACAAGGAAAGTCAAGACAGGCGCAACCCACAAGTCAGAGATCATGACCTCCATCATGAAGATCATAAAAATGCTCACGGTGGGCATTGTCATTGCCGTGTCCGTTGTGACTGCAACTCTGATTTACAAAATAATAGCCAGCGGCGGAGACCCGTCCATTTGGGACGGTGATACTCTTTCCCTCACAAGTCCCGTTGCATGGGCAAGGATTATTCTTGCGGACGGAACTTTCGGCATAGGCATGATTCCTTCCGGACTTGTTCTTACCACCTCCGTCACCATGATGGTTTCCATCGCATCTCTTACAAAGAAGAAAACACTTATTCAGGAGCTCTACTCTCTGGAAAACCTGTCCAGGGTAGACATAATCTGCCTTGACAAGACGGGCACCCTCACCGACGGCACAATGAAAGTGAGCGACGTTAAAGCGTTTATTCCCATTGGCGAGGTGGAGAATCACGCAAAAGCCCTCATAAAAGCGGCGGGGGACAGAAATGCCACTGCGGAAGCCATCTACAACAGGTTCGGCATTGACGAAGACGCCAAGATCAAAGAGATCATACCTTTTTCGAGCGCAAACAAGTATTCGGGACTCATCTACGAGGACGGCAGGAAGCTCCTCATGGGCGCGCCCGAATATCTCCTCTCCAAGGACGACAAAAACCTTGAGTACGTAAATCAAAAAGCTGCGGACGGAAACCGCGTCATCGCCCTCACCCTTGACGGGAGTCTCATTGCCCTCATATCCATTGAGGACCACATCAGGGAGTCGGCGCCCGACACGCTCAAGTTTTTCCGCGAAAACAACGTTACCGTTAAAGTTATTTCCGGCGACAACCCGCTGACAGTCAGCAGGATTGCCCAGAAGTGCGGCATCGTGAACGCCGACAAATACATCTCGCTCGCGGACATGCCGCTTGAGAAAATACCGGAAATATGCGAGGAATATACAGTTTTCGCACGAGTTTCTCCTGAACAGAAAGAGGCCCTTGTCGTAGCGCTTCAGGCACACGAACACAAGGTTGCGATGACAGGCGACGGCGTCAACGACATTCTGGCGCTTCGCAAGGCAGACTCCTCCATCACATTCGCCAAGGCAACAGACGCTGCAAAATCCTGCTCCGACGTTGTCCTTCTTGACAACGACTTCAGCCACCTTCAGGCAGTCGTCGGCGAAGGCCGAAGAGTCATCGGCAATATCAGAAAAACTTCAGTTCTCTACCTGATGAAATCAATCTGCGTGTTCATATTCGCGTTCGCGCTAATTCCTTTCGCAAAAGGACAGATGTGGTTCCAGATTGAGAACATGTACATGCTCGAGGCGGCCGTTATAGGCACGGGAGGCTTCTTCCTCTCGCTCGAACCGAGGAGGACGCCGATAAAGGGTTCGTTCCTTAAATACGTAATATCGCAGTCGCTGTGCGCGGGTATATTTGCGTCAGCCGCGATTCTCTTGCCGATACTTTTAAGCTTCGGTTCAGACCCGTTCATTAAGGAAGTGAACGTAAGACCGATGATGACTGTCATGCTCACAACGGCGGGCATCGTTGTCGCTTTTGCGATGTGCATACCTTTCAACAAGTACAGAACCTTTGCACTTGGGGCAATCGTTTTCGTTGCCGGGTTCCTGGGATGCCTTGTTCCGACGGCTTACATTGGCGGCAACACGATCAACAACAACATGATGAAATACGGCCCGGGCCAGACGATTTTGGACTCGCAGTTTGCGCGAGAGCTGTTCAGGCCTGACAGGTCGCAGGACGTAAGAAACCTTGTGAGCGATCCGAACAACTTTATCGTGCTCAGGATTTTCCTTTTCGTGGCGATTCCGCTCTTCATTCTCGTGCTCTTCTCGCTTGAGAATTTCTCGAGGAAGGACACAAAGGACGTCAGAGCCGGCAGAGCTTTCAGAATCGGAAGAAGACTCATGCTCGCGTCGGGAATCGTGCTCGTGCTTCACGGTGTGCTTGCGGGTGCCGAGCTTGTCGCCAATGCAGGCTACATGATCACAAGCGATAAGCTTTTCGGAAACAACAGACCCGTGCTCATAACCGTCAACGTCATCGTCATACTGATAAGGATTGCGATCGGTTACATTGGCTATAAGCTCTGGAAAGACCCGACGAAGAACATGATTAAGGTCGGATCCGTGGCTACAGGCGCTCTGATTGCCCTCACAGTCGCCACAATCGTGATTTCCGGCAACTTCCTCGAAACCGGCAATAAACTCCTCATGGTCGACGGAATCGTTATTCTGCTCAACACAGCGGCCTATATCGTCGGTGCGATTTTCGTAATACTGAACTACAGACACGGACTCCTTAAAAAGAGAGACGCTTAAAAAGGAAGCTTTGGGATGAAAGTTCTTGCCCTGAAAATCAGAGAAGCTGCGCTTTCGGTACTGCCCGTGATGGCGATCGTCATCATAATGTACTTTCTGCCGTTTGTGAGCCTCTCAACGACTGAGCTTGTCGCTTTCCTGTGCGCGTCCGTGGCGCTTGTCGTAGGCGTCGGATTCTTCAACCTCGGCGCTGACATTGCGATGTCGCCAATGGGACAGCACATCGGTACAGGTCTCTCCAAAACCCGCAAAGCATTCCTCCTCCTTTCAGTCACTTTCATCATGGGTGTCCTCATAACCGTCGCGGAGCCCGACCTTTCGGTGCTCGCGGGCCAGGTTTCGGACCTCGTCAAAAACTGGATACTGATTGCGGTCGTAGGCGTCGGCGTCGGTCTTTTCCTCACGCTTTCAATCGTCAGGACGGTCAAAAACAAGCCGCTCCCGCAATACCTCATGTTTTTCTATCTGGCGCTTTTTGCCCTTGTCGCAGTAATGATTGTCAGGGAGCAGGCAGGTTTTACCGCCCTCGCCTTCGACTCGGGCGGCGTCACAACCGGCCCCATCACAGTGCCTTTTCTCATGGCCCTCGGCATAGGCATCGCGTCAACAGTCGGCAGCAGCAAATCCGCCGAGAACAATTTCGGTTCCATCGCGATGTGCTCGGTCGGGCCTGTCATTGCCGTTGTCATCATAGGTATCTGCTCGCGTGGCGAGATCAAATACACTCTTAACGCAAGCGACTACTCGGTCGAATCGCAGCTCGGCTCAGCCCTGTTTACGACGATTCTTCACACGATGTCTGAGGTCGCGCTTGCCCTCGGTCTCATCTGCGCAATGTTCCTGATACTTCAGGTCACCATATTGAAGCTTCCGGTAAAAAAGCTCCTTCAAATGCTTAAAGGCGTTGTGTTTACTTTCATCGGCCTTGTGATTTTTATGACTGCCGCCAAGGTCGGCTTCATGCCCGTCGGATTCAAGTTCGGCCAGATGCTCGCCGACACCAAAAACCACCCTGCGGTCATAATCATATTCGGCTTCATAACAGGTATGGCAACAGTGCTTGCCGAGCCTGCGGTGCACGTTCTCAACAATCAGGTTGAGCGTGTCACGGACGGCGCAATCTCGAAAAAATCCATGATGATAGCGCTTTCAATTGGCGTCGGCATTTCAATCGCCCTTTCAATGGTGCGTATGAAGTATCAGTTCAGCATACTTTATTACCTGATTCCGGGCTACATAATTTCTCTGGGGCTTTCGCTCCTCGTCCCCGGTATCTATACCGCAATAGCTTTTGACTCAGGCGGCGTCGCGTCAGGACCTCTTACGTCAACGTTTATCCTGCCTTTTGCTATCGGCGCGTGCGCAATGATGAACGGCGCCGACAGGATCCCGTTTGACGCTTTCGGCATTGTCGCCATGGTCGCTATGACACCGCTTATCACAATACAGCTGCTCGGCTTCAAGGCGGTCCTCGTGGAACGCGTCAAGGCAAAGCGGGCTATGAAACGGATACTCGCCGCCGACGACGAGCAGATCATCGATTTTATGTAAAGGAGGCCCTAAATGGCAAAGAGCCGTAAACACGATAAAGTCAGTTCGCCTGAGGGGCTCAAGCTCCTTATCACCGTGGTGAACAGGGTCAAGTCCGAGTACTACGCGGACCTCATACAGAGCCACGGCGCAAACATACAATGCTTCGTGTCCGCCCTGGGAACAGACAACTCCCAGGTGCTGGATCTGATTGGCCTTGCCGATGACCGGAAAAGCGCCATATTCAGTGTAATAAGAGCTGACAGGGCCCCGGAGCTGCTGGAAGTACTTTCGGAAAGATTCAGAACAATTAAAAACGGCAAGGGAATTGCCTTCACGGTTCCCTTGACAAGCCTTATCGGCGTATCGGTATATAAGTTTCTTGCCGACAAGAGAGAAAGTGAGATGCTGTTATGACGGATTTTAAACATGAAGTGATATTCTGCATAGTCAACGAGGGCTTCAGCGAAGTCGTTATGGACGCCGCCAAGAGAGCCGGTGCAGGCGGAGGAACCGTCCTACGGGCAAGAGGCACCGCCAATGCCTCCGCCGAGAAATTCTTCGGCATCTCCATCACGCCCCAGAAGGAAATCGTAATGATACTCGTGCCCTCCTCCATACGGGACGACGTTCTCCACAACCTGTATTCTTCCTGCGGTCTTGACTCCCCGGGCCACGGAATCGCCTTTGCCCTTCCCGTAGATGCTGTGATAGGACTAAGGGAGCAGCTTCCGCCAAAGGATAACGGGGAAGCAAAATAAAATACCAA
>CACZNV010000100.1 GCA_902782645.1 uncultured Ruminococcus sp.
TCCTAAAAAAGAAATCAATTTGCAAGAGTAAATTTCAAACTCGCGGCAGCAAGCCTGGAAGTGGAAGTTAACTTTTCACTTCACGCAGCCAAACACGGACGGCTTTTCAGATGATCCTTACATCTTTTAAGGAAACCGATCTAAAGTTTAAAACCTTGTGCCAACAAATGCACAATGGCCCTAGTTAAACTATTTTATAAATATCTAACGCAATTCTATTATCCGAGACTAATCCACATGGCAGGGCGAATAACATTATCGGTGCGATCAACATCATATCCGCTATCATCAATGAAACCTTTTTCAGAGACGCCAGAAGCTCGGCTTGAATCATACCCAGGGGTTCTCAGCCACCACCACACTCCACCATTAACCAAATATGCTCCTTTGGCAAGGCAATACGGAGTACCTGCACAAATACGCTCGTAATCAGAGCTAAAGTATTTGGTTGCCTCTTTCGAACTTAAAAGAAATACTTTGTCGTTTGTGTCGCTTCCGGAAGTTGTAAAACTGCCATACGACGGGTTCCGGTCTGCGGTAACTTTTGTCTTTACAATTATCTCTTTTTCTTCTTCGCTGAACGATGAATCTAAAAATGTTCCGTTTAACCATTTCCGCAGTGAACATGTTTGCCACGTAGAAACAGACAATGAACTACTGTTGTCGTACGGCAAACAGTCTAAAGCGTACTTGCTTATCATGAGTACTTTATTGTCTTCTTTTGCGATTATTGTCCACTCAATAGGTTCCTTGCCATTCGACTCGTTATTGTCCTGTTCATAATATCCAAATCGAATTACATCGCCTATTTCCAGTCCGTCAATTGGAGAAGGTGTCATTTCAGGCGTTGACGTAGGCTCTAAAATTT
Organism: uncultured Ruminococcus sp.; assembly: GCA_902782645.1. GTDB lineage: Bacteria > Bacillota > Clostridia > UBA1212 > UBA1212 > UBA1212. Next base: position 869 of record CACZNV010000100.1, read on the forward strand.
GTGTTGCTTCGGGCACCGGGGTGGCTGGCGAATAGGTCATTTCTATGTAAGCATCAAGAAGTATCCTCATTGCCGGGCGCACACCTCCACTATAATTGCCTTTACCGGCACCCTCATAGTTAACTGAGCCGTCGTCAGAAACAGTCGCTATGGATGTATCTTTCTTTCCAGGTGTTCGGAGCCACCACCAACATGTCGCTTTACCGTTAAGCATACTGATGTCGCTAGTATATGCAGACCAGCAGTACTCTTTTGCGTACTCAGTCGGGACACATTTTCTGATTTCCTCGCTAACTAAATACTCATTAACTTCATCTATGCTTAAAAGAAAAACGTCATCTATTGTGTCTTTTCCCGGTGAAACGTTATATCTCGGATTTTTTGTTGCAGTTATAGAACTTCTACTAACGACTTCTTTCTCTACAGAACTAAGTGATTGTTCATAGAAAATAGAAAGCCTTTCTCGCATGGCCGAATTCTCCCACGGTTTCGCAGAAAGTCCACTTTGAAACTCTCCATAAAACAGTACATACCTGCTTAATACAAGTGCCTCTGTTTCATCTTTAGCAATTATAATCCACTCTATTTCTTCTTTTCCATTATCAAAATCAAAATCTTGTTCATACTTACCCAGCTTGATAATATCCCCTACTTCGGGATACGGAACAGGTGTCGGTGTCGGAACATCAGTAGGAATAACATCAGGCGTTTTCTGTGTGGTTTCTGTCGCTTCGATTGATGACGTTGGGACTAAATCAAGTATAGACGTGGGATATTCGTTTATTTCTGATGTTTTTTTTGAGTCAGTAGATGAACAACCAAACAAAAGAATGGTCGTCACCACTATTAGTGCTAATCCGCATACTTTTTTCATACATTATCCTCTCTTTTGATAGAACAAAATTCTATTCCTGTCATGGTTGCTGTTAAGTTTAGTTAACTTCAATGTAATGTAGGTTAATCATATAGAAATAGAGGTTTTCAATCAACCTCTAAGTAATGCCCTGCCGGCACCCGTCAAGCAGGCATTCCTCCCACCACTTATCCCTCTATTTCGACAGAAATGGAATGAAAAGTGGCACTAAAGCTAAATAAAAGTGCTTTCAAACTGTCGCATCCGACATTAAAAGCTTTGTTTGACAAATTACAGGTTCCAAAAGTATAATCCAATATGACAGACAAGCATCGAAAGACCGAAGGAGGCACCGCTTTTATGAGCAGAAAAAATCTCATCATCGTTCTTGTGGTATTGATTGCCGTTGCGGCGATTGTTGCATTGGCGGTAGCGCTTCCTCAGTTTGCAAAGTGCAGTCCTTCAGGCGGCACGACCCCCTCGCCAACGGAGACCGAGCCCGGCAGTCCGACGCCCGACCCAAACCCCGAGGAGTATGCGAAACGTTTCGGCGATTTTTCGGCGATAACCTGTACCATTGGCGATGACCCGAAAACTACCGCCAATATCACCTGGCAGTCCCTCGCCGCGGCCCAAACAGGCTACGTCAGAATTTACGAAAAGAGCGCCGGAAGTGCGTCAGCCGCCGTCGTTACCGCCAATGTATTCTCCGAGACCCTCTCGGTTCCCGTGCTCGGCCAGTACGACCTTAAGAACCCCGAGCTTAGCGACGTCAAGGGACAGATTTACAGGTGCTACCTCACGGGGCTCAAACCCGGAACAGAATATATATACACCGCAGGCTACGAAGGCGGCGCAGAAAGCTCCGAAATGAGTTTTACAACGGCTTCAGACGGCGACAGTTTCAGTTTTTTGCTGGTGGCAGACACCCAGGGCTTCACAAAGCGCAACTTCGACGTCTGGGAGACCCTTGCGACACTTTCTGCCGAAAAATTCGGTGATTTTGACTTTTTGATTCACCTTGGCGATGCCGTTGAAGAAGGCAAAAACCACTACCAGTGGCAGCTCTTTTTTAACGCCGGGTCAAAGCTGACCTGCGGAAAACAGGTGATTGATGTTGTCGGAAACCGGGACAAGAAGCACACCCTTCTCCGCTACACAAACGGCGCCTCCGAAAACCGCACCGCCCTCGTCTCCGGCTACTATTCCTTCGACTGGGGCAGCGTACATTTTTCTGTCCTCAACACAGGCGACGGAGACAAGGACCTCGCCAAGTCCCAGCTCAAATGGCTTGAATCCGACCTTGCCGCCGCAGAAGGCCAAACTAAGATTATTTTGATGCACAAAGCACCCTACACCAACGCCAATCACTACAAGGACAGCGAGATTGTTGCCCTCCGCGGTCAAATTCTCCCCGTTGCGGAAAAGTACGGCGTGGCAGCCGTCATCTCCGGACATGATCACTACTACTTCAGGTCAAATCCCGTCGACGGCGACGGCAACCCGGTTCCCTGCGAAACCGAAACCGTCAATATCTCCGGCGTAGATGTGGAGATGCTCCGCTCAAACGGCACGGTCTACTTTGTCAACGGTTCTGCCGGCTGCAAACAGCACGACAACGATGTTGACGTCGCATCCGGCATCAACTACAACAGGGCCTCTCTCATGAAAGGCCCCTCCTTCTCTTACGTCAGCGTAAGCAGTGAAAAAATTGTGTTTTTAACCTATGTTTGCGAGGACAGTAAGTTGACTCTGTTCGACGCCTTCGGGATTTACCTGCACTAATGCAGAGGATTCCTTACCGTTTCCCCGCAGCCGTCCTTTTCCTTACAACCACCGCCAACGCCAATGCCGCAGCCACTACGACCATAAACACGCTTTCATTTCCGGTACTTGGCGCCTTCGGTCTGTCCGGATAAGCCGGTGTACGGTGATAGTCCTCCAGGA
>CACZNV010000101.1 GCA_902782645.1 uncultured Ruminococcus sp.
GAGTAATCGTCGTAAGACTCCTTGTTTCGTAATAACCTTTCCCGCGACTTGCGCAAAGAGCCCGAAATCGCGGCTTAAGAGCTGTACGGAGGTACTTCGAGCGGTTTGTTCGCGCAAAGCAAGTTGCGAGCAATTGTCGTAAGACACCTTGTTGCTTTTTTCTCTCTACGCAACTTGCGTAAAGAGCCAAAAACTCAGCTCCGGCAAAACGCTGATTTTTGAGCTGTTTTTTCGTGAACAAACCCGAAGATGTACGAATGTACTTCGAGCGGTTTGTTCGCGGAAAGCAAGCCGCGAGCAATCGTCGCAAGACACATTATATTTCTCCGTTTAAGTTCTTTGCCCTTCCGCGGCTTGCGTAAAGAGCCAAAAACTCAGCGTTTTTACCTGTCTATAAAAGCGAGGTAACCCTTATAGGCCCAATAGATGTCAGCTTTCGAGGCCATCTCCAGGGGCGCGTGCATGCTGAACAGCGGCACGCCGCAGTCGATGACTTCAACGCCTTTGTCGGCCATGAACTGGGCGATGGTTCCGCCGCCGCCGGCGTTCATCTTGCCCATTTCGTTTATCTGCCATGCCACGTTGTTCTTGTCGAAAATGTCTGTGATCTCAGCCACAAACTCTGCGGGAGCGTCCGATGTGCCGCCTTTTCCGCCGCCGCCCGTGTATTTCTCAATGGCGAGACCGCCGGCCATGAATGCGGCATTGGATTCGTCGTATACCTCAGGGTATGAGGGGTCGAAGGCTGCCGTAACGTCTGCGGAGAGCATCTTTGAGGATGCGAGGCAGCGCTTGGCGGAGAGAAGAGTTTCCTTGACGCCGTAGAGGTCCGCAACTTCCATTGCGAAAAGCTCCAGAGAATTGGATCTTGCGCCGGTGACGCCAACGCTTCCGATCTCTTCCTTGTCGGCAAAGTATGCGACTGCGGTCTTTTCGGGGACCTTCTTCATGTCGATAAGGGCCCGGAGCTCCGTGAAGGCGCAGACCCTGTCGTCGTGGCCGTAGGCTGCGATGAGAGCTTTGTCAAAGCCGATGTCGATGGCCTTGTCTGCGGGGGTAATGACCAGCTCGCCGTTAATGAAGTCCCGCTCGGTGATGTTGTATTTCTCGGCAAGATAGGTAAGAATCGCCTGCTTGACTGTGAAGGGCTTGTCGTCGGGATCGCTCTCGTTGATGATGCCGGGCATGGAACCTATGATGACATTGAGGTGTGCCTCGGGGTCGATGAATGAATTGGCGGGTTTGCTGGTCTGTGCGTGACCAAGGTGGGGGAGAAGGTCTGAAATCATGAATTTCGGGTCCCCTTCGTCTTCGCCGATTCTGAAGTTGATCTTGGTGCCGTCAGCCTTTACGATAACGCCGTGAAGGGCGAGGGGAATCGTAGGCCATTGATACATCTTGATGCCGCCGTAGTAGTGGGTTCTGAAGTAGAGAAAGTTGTTCTTTTCGACAAAGGGCCAGGGCTTGAGGTCAAGTCTGGGGCAGTCCACATGGGCGCCTATGAGATTGAAGCCTTCATCGGGGCGCTTCTTTCCGAGCTTGGCGATAAAAATGCACCTGTTGTGGTGAATGTAGTAGAGCTTCGTTCCGGGGAGGTCCTTTGCGGGAATCTTCTTCGCCTTGACCTCGTCAAGGGAGAGGTATCCGTCGGCCCTCAGCATCTCCACAGCGGAGTCCACAGCCTCGCGCTCGGTCTTGCTGCTGTCGAGAAACTTTTTGTAGTCCTCGCAGAAATCGAAGACTTCCTTCTTTGTTTCGTCGGTCATGTACTGCCACGAATTTTTCCGTTTATATTCAAGAGATTCATCAAATTTGGCCATAATAATCCTCCAAGAAAGAATTTGAGGAAATTATATCATGTTAAGAGTTTTTTTGCGACTTTTTTTTTGAAAATCATATCCGGAAAAGCAGGAACGGGAGGCTTAACTGACGCCAAGGCGCTCCGGCCTCTTGGCAAAACCGCCGCCCGGTGTTAAAATGGCTGTACGGCACGGAGGATACTATGAAAACGAAAACATCATTGAGAATAATATGCGCGCTGCTGTCATTGGCGGTTGCCGTATCGCTGCTCTCGTCCTGCGACTTCAAAAAGCTGTCCCAGAGCATACTTGACAATCTCTCCGGAGGCTCTGACAGCGGTGAAACCGGTGAGGCGAAAAATACACCGGAAGCCGCCAATGAAACCCCAAATAATCCCGCATCCTCTGAGGAGCCTGAGGAGACCGGCGGGGAGAGCGAAGATCCAACCCCCGGAGAAGAAACCAAGACCTGGAGCGACACATACGTTCCCTCCTACGGAAGCAAAGTATATATTTCCAAGAAGACGGCTGCAGTGCCGGATGAATATTATTGGCGGGAGACAATGTCCGACAGATATAAAAAAGCCTACGATGAGATTGCCGCGGGCGTAGGAAAATACCTTGAGAGGATTGTCATAACCACCGATATCAGCTTCAGCGAAATCGAAACGGTCTACAGGCTTTTCACCCTGGATCATCCGGAGGTGTTCTGGTATTACGACGGCTTTTATGCAACGGGCCCGTCGGACAACATTGACGCCATAAATCTGGGCCTTCTTGCGGATAAATCCCAGATTCCCGCCATGAAGAAGGAGGTGGAAACCGCCGCCCGCAGGGTCCTTGATATGATACCCGACGGAGCACTTGATATCGAAGCCGAGCTCATCATTTACCGCTGCCTCACATCCAATTTGAAATACGACCTCACTGCCGCCAATGCATACACCCTCTACGGGGCCCTCATCGGCAAGAGGTGCGTGTGCCAGGGCTATGCCGAAGCTTTTCAGTATATCTGCTACCTGGCGGGTATCCCCTGCATCGGAATCATCGGAGAAGCCACCAACAGCAAGGGTGTGACCGAGGCCCACAAATGGAACGGGGTTAAGATAGGAAACGAGTGGTATCCGGTGGATGTCACATTCGGCGCCGGCGGCAGCATAAGCAGCTTTGCGGGGTATTTCAACAATGCGGCGCAAATCAAAACAAACCACGTGAATCACGCCTCCCTGACGAAGCTGCCTCTTTTCGGCAGCAAAGCCGAGTTTTTTAATTATTACGGCCTTGTCTTCGACAGTGACAGTTTCTACGACACCCTCATGCGGGCAATTCATCACTTCTCAGACTTCAAACTCAGCAGCGACTCACTGATCTACTCTGTGCCTCTTAAGGCGAAAAACGAAGTCGCCAAGAAAACAATAACAGAGCTCCTTTCGGTTGACGAAGGGGCTTACCTTGAGCAGGCGGTATCGGATTACAACAGCTGTTTTTCGGACAGATTTGAGTTCTGGGAGTTCAAATTCGACGGAGATGTTCTGGTGATTCAAATATTCAGAATTTAACAGTTTCAAAAATCAAACTGCCGCCAATATATTAGCGTTCCGTATTTCCGGGTCCGATATCTTGGCGTTTACAGCGTATGCATGGGCTTCAAGGGCGGATCCTTCATCGCCGCTGAGGCCCTTTTCTTTCAGTGAGGAAATAATACTGCAAGAAATATCTTCCATTGCCGATGATTTGTGCTCGGCTTCGGATCGGGAGTTGCCGGTGGAAATGAGCTTTTCAAGAGGCTCCGCCAGGAATGAAAAGGGCGTGAGCTCACGGAGTGCCCGAAAGGACCACTTGTAGTAAGGACGGTATTGTTCCGAGAGCAGAAAAGCAGCTGACATGGCGCTGTCGGCAAACTCGTAAACCGCCAGCTGAGCGGCTCCCGTTTCGCCGTGGGAGAGGGCGCGGCTGTAGTTGTACTGACCCGACTGGCCCATGAGAAGAAGCCTGCCGGCAAGCTTCTTCAGCATCACGTCCCGGGGGAAGAATTCAAGGCTTTTGCGGATAGATGTGAGCAGTCCGAAATTGTCAAAAAACACCTCTCCGGAGGTGGCCTCAAGAAGAGCCTGCTCGGGGAGCGAAAACCAGCTTTTATATGTGAGTCTGCCGTCCGGGGAACCTACGGTTTTTTCGAAATAATCGGGAATTCTGATAAGACCGCGTCTGGCGCCTCCCACAGGTGCCAGCATCTCGCGCCGCAGGCCTTTAAACTCTTTGGGCAGCTTCAGATAGGCCTTTTCGAGAAGAAAGGCGTCACGGCGGTTTACAGTTTCCTCGCCGGGCAGGAAGATACAAAAACCGGGCTCAAAATCGTGGTCCCTGGACACCTCGTCATCAAAACCGAGGCACTCCGAACCGCTCCCCATGAGCCCGACGGCAATGCAAGGCAGGAGCCCGCTGAAATCCTTTTCAAGCAGGGGCCGCCCGTACTGTTCGTAATATTCCCTTGACAGCTCAAGACCGTTCATAGATTTGCTTTGCCAGATCAGAAAGTTCATCGGCGGCAAGAAAATAGCCGTAATAGCCGAACACCGGTGCGCATTTTTCGCACACGAAGGCGTAGTAGCCGTCCCTTGGCGCGTTGTTGTTCTTCAAAAGGTCATATGCCTCATCAAGCAAATTGTAAATCTCGGGCTCGCCGTCTTCAAGTCCTTTTTCCTCGGCGGCCACATCGGCAACGTTCAGGCAGGTTATTGCCCGCTCGAGCTCCCCGTTTTCCACCTTGGTCATGCAGGCTGTGGCCTTGGCGTAGTATGCTCTGGCCTCGTCGAAACGTTTGAGTGCCTTGCAGCAGAGGCCCATATTGTTGTACAGCCCGCCCAGAAGGGTGTCTGATATGTCCGGGATGCTTTCGTAGATGGATTGGGCTTTCTTAAAATAGGCCATGGAGCGCTCATTTTCGGAAAAAGCGTTGCAGGCCGTGGCGCAGTTTACATAGGTGGTGCCTGCGGTGGGGGTGTTGCCGTAGCCGAGCTTCTCAAGGAGCGACAGCGCCAGGTCAACGTATTCAAGTGCTTTTTCTTTGACGCCGCACTTGCGGTAGTGGCCGATGAGCTCATTGGCGATGACCAGCATGCCCCGCTTGTCGTTGCCCAGGCGTGCCTCCTCAAGCCAGTAGAGAAGATGCCTCTCGGCGCCTTCGTAGTCCCTTTTCGCAAGGTATTCGTCGTTTTTTTCGATGATCCGCTGCTGGGGGACGGAGCGCACCTCGGGCTCTTTCCCGTAGGGTTCATCACAGAGAAGACAGCGCGGTTCTGCGTAGTCTTCGGGTCCGATTGCATTGGCTTTTGAAAAGTCGTCCATATTCAATATTTCTGCAAACGCAGGGAAAAATTAAGCCTCAAGCAGTTTCTCGATTGAGCAGATTTTCACGCACACGCAGAGGATTCTGATGGCCGCCTCCAGCTCCTGGATGGGGGGAAGGGTGGGCGCAATGCGGATGTTGCTGTCGCCGGGGTCCTTCTTGTAGGGGAATGTGGAGCCGGCGGGAGTGAACTTGACGCCGCACTCCTTTGCCTTGGCGACAACGGAGGTCGCGCATCCGGGCAGCGTGTTGATGCTGATGAAGTAACCGCCTTCGGGTTTTGTCCAAGTTAAAATGCCAAGACCATTTAACTCTTCATTGAGGATTTTGTCAACTGCTTCGAACTTCGGAAGCAGTATTTTTGCGTGTTTTTTCATGTGAGCTACGATTCCGTTGTAATCGCCAAGGAAACGGGCGTGGCGGAGCTGGTTGATTTTGTCGTAGCAGATGGTCTGGACAGTGAGATATGAGAGAAGATATTTGATGTTCTTCTCGGAACCGCCCACTGCCGAAATTCCGGCGCCGGGGAAGGTGATCTTGGAGGTTGAGCCGAAAAGGAACACTCTTTCGGGGTTGCCGGCTTTCTTGCAGGCCTCAAGCATGTTGAGCTGCTTTGCGGGCTCGTTTTTCAGAAAATGGACCGTGTAGGCGTCGTCGCAGAGAATTCTGAAGTCCTTGGCGGCGGTCTTCATGGATGCAAGGCGCATAATCTTTTCGTTGGAGTAGACCTCGCCGGTGGGGTTGGAGTATTTCGGAATCATCCACATGCCTTTGACATTGGCGTCTTTCACAAGGTTTTCCACCGTGTCCATGTCGGGACCGTCACCCGTCAGCGGGACAGGTATGAGTTCAAAACCCAGCTTTTCGGTGATCAGAAAGTGGCGGTCGTAACCCGGAACGGGGCAGAGCCATTTTATCTTGTCCTCTTTGGACCAGGGCTTGCAGCCTTCCGTGCCCGTGCCGAAAAGCATGAAACGCACCAGCATGTCGTACATAAGGTTGAGACTGGAGTTGCCGCCGACAACGATCTCGTCAGTCCCGACGCCAAGCATCTCCGCCATCAGCTTTTTAGCCTCCGGAATGCCGTCCAGCACGCCGTAGTTGCGGACTTCCTGATCCGAAATCGAGTGGAACCCCTGGAGATATTCTTTGTTCACCATCTCGTTGGAGAGGTCCAGCTGCGCTTTGCAGGGCTTGCCCCGGGTCATGTCGTAGCTGAGCTCAAGATTTTTGTAGTCGTTAAACTTTCTGTATTCTTCCGCGAGGATTTCTTTCAACTCGTTCTTGCTGAGGTCTTTGTACTGCATTGCTTTCCTCCTGAATCAGTTCTTTTTGAGCCTGCGCTCAATATCGCCAATGAATTTCACCGCATTGTCTCTGAAAATCATCTGTTTTTCTTTATCCGTGAGCTCAAGTGCCATGAGATTGTCCCGCTCAACGGTGTGCTGCTCCATGGGGTAGTCGGTGCCCCAGAAAACGTGCTCAACGCCGTGGGCTCTTATAATGTCGACGGATGTCTTGGGGTCAAGAAATCTTATGGAGCTGCTGGTGTCAAAATATATGTTCGGGTTTCCCAGGTAACCTTTCAGCGCCGCCACTTTGTCCCATTCCGAGTAGCCGCCAAGGTGGGCGCAAATACATGTGAGGTTCGGGAAATCCTTGAGAATCTTAAGAATACGCTCCGGATTCGAATAACTGTAGCGCTTGTCGCCTGTATGGAAAAGAATCGGCAGTCTTCCCTCGGCCGCCTCGTAGATCGGGTACGCCTCCGCATCGTCAATAGCGAACTTCTGAAAATCCGGGTGCAGCTTTATGCCCACAAGACCTATATCAACGATCCTGTCGACCTCATCGCCAATGTTTTCAAACCCCGGATGCATGGTCCCGAAACCTATAAATTCAAGGTGCTTTTTAACTTCGCCCGCCACAAAACTGTTGATGGCCGTCACCTGAAGGGGGGTCGTTGCTGTGGAACACACCAGATATTTGTCAACGCCGACCCTTGCTCCGGACGCAATAAGATCCTCCGAGAACCCGCCCCTTGACATGGAAAGTCCGTAGAAACCGCCAATGGAAGAAACCGCTTTTTCCGCTATTTTTTGGGGAAAAATGTGGGTATGCATATCGTAGATAAAGTTCTTCAAAGGAATCACCTCTTTGCCGCACCGATTCTGCCTGAGGGCGCTCTTGCAGACACCCGGCAAGAATAAATTTTGAATTTTACCACCGGGAGAGTGAAGTTGCAATATTTTTCCGATGAAGGGTCGGTGTCAAGTTTCGACGGAGAAGTGACAATTTTTCTTGGCTTGTCACTCTCTGAAAGATCTTCCAATAATCCCTTCATAACC
>CACZNV010000102.1 GCA_902782645.1 uncultured Ruminococcus sp.
AGAACTACGCGTTTCTGCCCCTTGACGACATTTGGAGCGAGTATACGTTAACTCATGACAATACATATAATATTGGCGTTTTCAGTTACGGCTCCGACAGCGATCCCGGCAGCAAAGTTGAAATTCCCACGGCCATTTACGGCATTGATGTGACTGACACCAAGTTCTTTGAGGAACTGGGCCTGCTTTGGCTTTACGACGAGGCTGCCGGGCAGGAAAAAACCATGATCTTCTGCATTGCAAGAAGAAGTACTAACGTTGAAAAGTCGGCGGAGTTTCTTGCCGAGCTCCTCTCAACGGTGGAATAATTTTAATATATAAACAGGAGGCAACATGAGAATACTGTTGGTTGAAGATGAAAAATCACTGTCCGATGCTCTCGTAAAAATTTTGCAGAAGAACCATATCAACGTGGATCCTCAGTACGACGGAGAGAAGGGACTGTTTGCGGCTCAGAGCGGTATATACGACGTCATAGTACTTGATATCATGCTGCCCAAAATGAGTGGCTTCAAGGTGCTTCAGACCATAAGAGCCGAAGGAAACCTGACTCCGGTAATCCTTCTTACCGCCAAGTCGTCCATAAAGGACAAGGTCACAGGTTTTGATCTTGGCGCCGACGACTACCTCACCAAGCCTTTCCAAGCCACGGAGCTCCTTATGAGGATAAGGGCTGTTTCCCGCAGAAAGGGCGAGATTGAGGACTTCCTCATCACTTTCAAAGATCTCAGTCTTAACACGAAGAATTGCATTCTCACCTGTGAAAAAACCGGCAAGGAGATTCAGCTCTCCGCCAAGGAGTACCAGATGATGGAATTCCTTATGAAAAAAGAAGGCGAGATCATCTCTAAAGAGAGCTTTATCACCAAGGTCTGGGGATTCCTTTCCGACGCTGAGTACAACAGCGTCGAGGTATACATCTCATTCCTTAGAAAGAAACTGAAATTCCTTGGTACGGACATTATTATCAAGGCTATAAGGGGAAGAGGCTACAAACTCACCGACGAGGATTGAGCATTAAAAAGGGTTATAGTTTTCGGTTATGGTTGAGAAACTTAAAAAGAGACTTACAATGACATTGGCGTTCGGCGTGTCCCTTGTCCTGGTGCTGCTGAGCTTTTTTGTGGTTTTTACTTTTTACCGCTCTAACAAGTCTGAAATCTATAACGGGATGATGAATGTGTTTGATCACGTTGACGATGAGATTATAGAGGCCATAATACCGGATACAATTCCAAAGGGCAACGAGGACGGCTCCTCCGCTGTCATTAAGAACGACATCGATTTCGGCACCAACACAGCCGTGTTTATCTCGAAAGACCGCAGCGAGAAGCTAACTCTCAGCACGTCTTACCTTTTAAACGATCTCTCCAGCGACAGCGCCGACAAAGACAAGCTTATAATGGATGCCTTCAAGATTGCCGAAGAGGGTAAATCCCAGGGCGTCATCGATTTCACGTTTTATTCAAAGAAGGATTTCAAGCGGGGAACGCTCGTGCTTTTTAACAGCGACGAGACCTTTATCGCCAAGGTCAGAGCCCTTATCAGCACCACCGCCGCAATTCTCATTGTGGGTATCCTTTTCAGCTTCTGGATTGCCAGAATGCTGGCCGCATGGCTCACCAAACCCGTCAAGGAGACACTTGACAACCAGTCCACATTTATAAGCGATGTGAGCCATGAACTGAAGACGCCTCTTGCCGTCATAACCGCCAATGCTGATGCCATTGAAGCCGAATCCGGGGACAGCAAATGGCTGACAAGCATTAAATCCGAGTCTTTAAGAATGGCCGGCCTTATCACCGAGCTGCTTGCCGCCTCAAGGCTGGAGCGCGCCGATACGGTCAAGACTTTTGAAAAAGTTGATTTTTCATCTGTTGTAAATGAGACTGTAATGACATTTGACGCATTGGCGTTTGAAAAGGGTGTTCTCATAGACACCGACATCCCCGACGGTATCTACGTACAGGGAAGCAAGGAGAAGCTTCACAGACTGGTTGGTATACTTGTGGACAACGCCGTAAAGTATGTAAATGAAGGCGGAAGCATAAACGTCAAGCTTCACCAGAGGCTGGGATCGGTTGTTCTTACGGTTAAGAACACGGGAAGCTTTGTGGAAAAGGAATACCGCAAAAAGATATTCGACAGGTTCTTTAGAGTAGATGAAAGCAGGGCGAAAAACGGCAGTTTCGGAAGCTACGGACTTGGCCTCTCTATAGCAAGGTCCATAGTTGAAGAACATAACGGGGACATCTCCTGCACAAGTGTTTCAGGAAATCCCGACGTCACCACTTTTAAAGTTTCTATATGAATATATAAATTATATTGCCAAGAAGGAGCCTAATAATAAGGCTTCTTTTTTTGTGCCGGGATCATTATTCAAAGCTTCCGTTTCTTAAGAAATTCTTAAAAAACATTTTGATTTCGCAATTTTAAAATTGTTGTTGACTTTATATTATTTCAATGGTATATTATCGTTAGCACTCGGAATAATTGAGTGCTAACAGACTTGGCGGCCTTTAAACAAGCCGTTAAAAATAATCATTAAAAGAAAGGATCCGGCAAAGATGGCGCAGAATGAAGAGCTTGATGCTAGAAAACTAATGATATTAAAAGCCATAATCGACGACTACATCGAGAGTTCCGAACCTGTCGGGTCCAGAACAGTTGCGAAGAAATACGACATGGGCCTTTCGTCTGCCACTATAAGAAACGAGATGGCTGATCTTGAAGAGATGGGATATATTTCCTCGCCTCACACTTCGGCGGGAAGAGTTCCTTCCACAAAAGGCTACAGAACCTATGTAGATAAGATACTGGAGCCTGCATCCTCGGATCCCGCACTCGCCAATGAAATTCTCAGCAAGCTTGAAGACAAGATGTCTGAGTACGGAAAGCTTATTAAAGCCTGCGCCGAGATAGCTTCCCAGCTTACAAACTACATCGCCATTGGCGTCACCCACGGCAGTGCAAAAAACTCCGTGAAAGCTCTTCAGCTTGTTCCTGTTGATGAGCAGAGCGCGCTTGTGGTGGTTGTTACAGACGACAATTCTGTTAAATCAAAGCTCGTCTCTCTCAATGAAAAGATTGAGCCCGACAGACTCATTGAGATGTCCGGCATAATCAACAGGTATTTCTACGGAAAACCCGCCAATTCCGTGACCCTCATGACTCTCAACAGAATCTCTGAGGAGTCAGGAATATCAAGAAGCCTTCTTCTGCCTTTTGTTGATGCCATTTTTGACTGCATCAAAGAGTGCGGAAAGGGTCAGATCTATACGGAGGGTACAGCACAGCTCCTTCGCCACCCTGAATTTGACAGCATCGACAAGGCCAGAGACTTTATCGAGATGATTCAGGACGAGGATATGCTTGAAAAGATTGTTAACCAGTCCGAAGACCTGGGCAACGGTCTCACCGTTTCGATAGGAACCGAAAACGGCAACGACGGCATGAGCGACTACTCCGTTGTATCCGCAAAGTTTGAAGTTGACGGTACCTGCATAGGAACTGTGAGCGTTGTCGGCCCCACCAGGATGGATTACAAGAATGTTATTTCATCTCTTGAATTCATGAAGAAGATGCTTGAAAAGAAAAGCCTCGAAGGTAAAAAGCTTTTGACCGACGGAAGCGATATCGGGGCGGAAGACATTGGCGATTTGAATTAGCCGCCGTGTAATTAATGAAAATATGCTTTAGCCATGAAAGGAGAATGATTGATGGCAAAGGTTAAAATAGATAATTCCGAGAAGGACAAAAAGCCTGAGACGGAAGAAATAAAGGATACCGCTCCCGAGGATAAAGGCGATGAAGCTTTAAAAAACGGGAAGGTGGCCGAAAACGGCAATGCAGAAGACGCCAAGCAACCCGAACAGCCTGAAAGCGAAGCTGCTGAGACCGATGCTTCAGAAAAAAAGAGCCAAAATTTCTTTAATAAGAAAAGACAGAAAGAAGCAGGGTCAAAGCATGAAAAGGAACTCGAGGCAGAGGCTGCAAAGTTAAAGAGCGAAGTTGCGGATGAGAAAACAAGATATCTGAGACTGCTTGCGGATTTTGACAATTTCAAAAAGAGATCTGTTAAAGAAAGCGACGCCAAATATCTGGATTCAAAGGCCGACACTTTGAAACAGTTCCTCTCTGTGATAGACGCTTTTGAAAGAGCTCTAAAGACCGAGGTCCCTGAGGAGGGAAAACAGTTCACCCGGGGATATGAAATGATCTATGAGATCTTTAAAAAGATACTTGCCGATAACGGAGTTGAGGAGATTAAAGCCCTTGGCGAGGAGTTCAACCCGAATGTTCATAATGCAGTAATGCATGTGGAGGACGATTCGGTTGGACAGAACGTTATCGTCGAAGTTTTTGAAAAAGGATACAGGATGGGCGACAGGATACTGAGATACAGCATCGTCAAAGTCGCAAACTGAGATTTTTGGCTCTTTACGCAAGTCGCAAAAAGAGCCCTGACAACAACCGGCCGTGCTTCTAAACAGCACACAAGGTGTCTTACGACAATTAGATGCGACTTGCTTTGCGCGAGCTCCCCGCTCGCAGTACATTCGTACAGCTTCGGGGTCGCGCACGCAAAAATAGCTCAAAAATCAAGATTTTTGGCTCTTTGCGCAAGTCGCAAAAATAGCTCAAAAATCAAGATTTTTGGCTCTTTGCGCAAGTCGTAATAATAGCTCAAAAATCAAGTATTTTGGCTCTTAACGCAAGCTGCTAAATAAAATGCAGAACCGGCAGCTGTTTTGAGTTCAAAAATTGTAAAAATAACAAACAACAATTTCTAAGGAGGAAATTTAAAAATGGCAAAAGTAATTGGTATAGACTTAGGTACAACTAACTCATGTGTGGCGGTTCTTGAAGGAAATGAACCTGTTGTAATCCCGAACACAGAAGGCGCAAGGACAACCCCGTCCATAGTTGCGTTCACAAAACCCACCGGAGACAAACCCTCGGAGCGTCTCGTGGGCAACCTTGCAAAGCACCAGGCTGTCACAAACCCTGACAGAACCATCATTTCAATAAAGAGAGATATGGGATCTGACAGAAAGATAGCCATCGACGGAAAGAAATACACTCCGCCTGAGATCTCGGCTATGATTCTTCAGAAGCTTAAATCTGACGCTGAGAGCTACCTTGGCGAGAAAGTTTCTCAGGCAGTTATTACGGTTCCTGCATACTTCAGCGACTCACAGCGTCAGGCAACAAAGGACGCAGGAAGAATTGCCGGCCTCGAGGTTCTTAGAATCATCAACGAGCCTACCGCAGCAGCTCTTGCATATGGCCTTGACAAAGAGTCCAGCCAGAAGATCATGATTTTTGACCTTGGCGGCGGTACTTTCGATGTTTCGATACTTGAGATTGGCGACGGTGTGTTCGAGGTCCTTGCAACCAACGGTAACAACAGACTCGGCGGCGACGACTTCGATAAGAAGATAATCGACTGGCTCATCTCTGAGTTTAAACGTGAAAACGGCATGGATCTTTCAAACGACAGAATGGCTATGCAGAGACTCCGTGAGGAAGCTGAAAAAGCAAAGATCGCGCTTTCCACAGTTACTTCAACAAATATCAATATCCCTTACATCACAGCCGACTCCACAGGTCCTAAGCACCTCAATGCAACTCTCACAAGAGCTAAATTCGATGAGATGACAGCTGATCTGGTTGAAAAGACAATGGGACCCACACGTCAGGCTATGAAAGACGCAAAGCTTTCTGTAAGCGATATTTCCAAGATTATCCTTGTGGGCGGCTCTACAAGAATCCCTGCTGTTCAGGAAGCAGTTAAAAAATATCTTGGCAAGGAACCTTTCAAAGGAATCAACCCTGACGAGTGCGTCGCAATCGGTGCTGCAATTCAGGCAGGTGTTCTCACAGGCGAAGTCAAGAACCTTGTTCTTCTCGATGTAACTCCTCTTTCCCTCGGTATTGAAACCATGGGCGGTGTCTTCACAAAGATCATCGAGCGCAACACCACAATTCCGAAGAAAGCAAGCCAGATATTCTCCACTGCAGCCGACAATCAGACCTCTGTTGACATTCATGTTCTCCAGGGTGAGCGTGAGATGGCTGCTTACAACAAGACTCTGGGTAACTTCCAGCTCTCCGGAATCATTCCCGCAAGAAGAGGCGTTCCTCAGATCGAAGTCACATTCGATATTGACGCCAATGGTATTGTGAACGTTTCAGCAAAGGATCTCGGAACCGGCAAGGAGCAGAAGATCACAATCACATCTTCAAGCAATCTCTCCGAGGAAGACATTCAGAAGGCTGTTAAGGAAGCTGAAGAGTTTGCAGAGCAGGACAAGAAGCAGAAGGAAGCTGTGGACGTTAAGAACAATGCGGAATCCATGGTATACCAGACTGAAAAACTCATGGCTGACATGGGCGACAAGCTTGAAGAGGCTGACAAGAACGACATCTCGGCAGCAGTTGAGAAAGTTAAAACAGCTATCTCTTCAAACGACACCGACAATATGAAACAGGCCACTGAGGATCTCCAGAAAGTCTTCTACCAGATCTCCGAAAAAATCTACAAGCAGAATCCGGACGCTTTCAATCAGGGCGGTCAGGGCGGAAACGCCGACAACTCCGGCGATACGGTTGTTGACGACAACTGATAATTATTAAAAGTTAAACAGTCCCGGCGGGGATCTGTTGGGCAAACCTAAATTGCCTCTTATCCTCCGCCGGGCGACGGTTTTGAATTGGTCCTTCGCTAAAAGGACTTTGAAAGTTATTTACAATGGATAAAAGAGACTATTATGAAGTGCTTGGCGTCTCCAAGACGGCATCCGCTGACGAAATAAAAAAAGCATACAGACAGAAAGCCAAGGAATATCACCCCGACCTTCACCCCGGCGACAAGGCTTGCGAAGAAAAGTTCAAGGAGCTGAATGAAGCCAATGAGATTCTGAGCGATCCGGATAAAAGGGCAAAGTACGATCAGTTCGGCCATGCGGCTTTTGATCCAACACAGGGAGGAGGAGCAGGAGGAGCCTACGGCGGTTCTGCGGGCGGCTCCTACAGCGGAGGCTTTGGCGGTTTTGAAGATATATTCGGCTCTATTTTCAGCGGCTTCGGATTCTCAGGTCAAAGCTCAAACAGAAGATCCGCAGCACAAAGAGGCGACGATATTAAACTATATGTTGAGCTTACTCTTGAAGAGGCGGCTTTCGGCTGCAGCAAAGAGATCGGCGTCACCAAGACCGTAAAGTGCGATCAGTGCGGCGGCACCGGTTCAAGATCAAGAGCCAGGGCTAAGTGTACTGTATGTAACGGCTCAGGCGTTCAGAGAAGGGTTTCCAACTCTTTTCTTGGCCAGATGGTTAGAGAAGTTGCCTGCGATAACTGCGGCGGTAAAGGCTTTGTTATAAACGATCCCTGCGGCACCTGCGGAGGAAGAGGCATACTTAAGAGGTCCGTTAAGATCAACGCCGATTTTCCGAAGGGCATTAACGAGGGTCAGTCTCTGAGAAAGTCCGGACAGGGCGATGCGGGTATAAACGGCGGCCCTGACGGTGACCTTTATCTTTCTGTGAGAATTAAAAAGCACAGGATATTTGAGCGTAAGGACTACGATATCTATCAGTCCATATACCTTACCTATCCCCAGCTGGTTCTCGGAACTACCGTTAAAGTTCCCGGCCTTGACGGAATGATTGACCTTGTTATTCCTGAGGGAACCCAAAGCGGTAAACAGATTCGCGTCTCCGGCAAGGGTGTGCCTGTGCTTAACACCAAGAGCAACAGGGGCGACATGTACGTAACCGTAAACGTTATAATTCCTACAAAACTCAATGAGCAGCAAAAGCAGATTTTAAGGCAGTTTGACGAACAGACTGACAGGATACTCAGCACAGATCAGTCGGCGGATCAGAAAAAAGGTTTTAAAAAGTTTAAGAAATAAAAAGCTCATCATTTTTAAAAAACGGTTCGAAGGATTCCCCCGAACCGTTTTTTTTTGCGATAATAAACTTTATTTAACTTTTATAAGCGATTCGTCCCAGCCGTCGGGAGTCTTAAGCCCCATAAGGTCTGTGACAGTTGCGGCAATGTCCGAAAGGCCGAATTTGAGGGAGCCGTCTTCGTTCCTGAAATCTTTGACCTCGTATTTTGAAGCGTTTTCAGTGTTGTCATAAAAGATGCAGGGCACAGGGTTTAATGTGTGGGAGGTCTTTGCCTTGGCGGTGCCGTCGGCGTTTCTCGAAACCTTGCCTTTTTTAATCTCATACATCTCGTCTGCGTTTCCGTGATCCGCTGTGATGATTGCCATGCCGCCCAGCTTATCGATAACGGGAAGCACTCTGCTGAGGCAGAGGTCAACAGTCTCTACTGCAATTTCGGCGGCCTGGAAAATTCCCGTGTGGCCCACCATGTCGCCGTTTGCAAAGTTAACTCTAACATAGTCATATTTACCGGTTTCAAGTTCTTTGATGAGGGCGTCGGTTACCTCTGCAGCTTTCATCCAGGGTCTCTGCTCGAAAGGAACAACATCGGAGGGAACCTCAATATATGTTTCAAGCTTGTCGTTGAACTTTCCGCTCCTGTTTCCGTTCCAGAAATATGTGACGTGACCGAACTTCTGAGTCTCTGCGATAGCAAGCTGATTCTTGCCTTGTTTTGCCAGAAATTCGCCCATCGTATTTTTGATGGAAGGAGGATTTACAAGGAACCTTGAGGGGATGTGGGCGTCACCGTCGTACTGGAGCATTCCTGCGTAGCATACATCAGGAATCACCTCGCGGCTTATCTTGTCAAGGTCTTTGTTTTCGAAAGCTCTTGAAATCTCCTGGGCTCTGTCGCCTCTGAAATTGTAGAAGATAACGCTGTCGCCGTCATTGATTGTTCCTACGGGTTTTCCGTCTTTTGCAATTACAAATGCGGGCAGATCCTGGTCGATGACGTGAAGCTCTTCCCGGTATGTTTTAATGGCTTCCTCTGCGGATGCAAACTGTCTGCCTTTTCCTTCAACGTGGGTTGCCCAGCCTTGCTCAACCATTTTCCAGTTAGCTTCGTATCTGTCCATGGTTATGGCCATTCTTCCGCCGCCGCTTGCGATGCATACATCAAAGCTGTCATCTCTCAAACCGCCAATGAACTCCTCGAAAGGAAGCACATAGTCAAGAGCTGATGTCTCGCCAACGTCTCTGCCGTCAAGAAGAATGTGAATTCTCACTCTCTTAATACCTTCAGCCTTTGATTCTTTGATCATGGCTTTCAGGTGGTTTATGTGGGAATGAACGTTGCCGTCCGAGAAGAGACCGAGAAAGTGGAGGGTGGAGTTGTTTGCCTTTACATTGGCGATGATTTCCTTCCAGCCTTCAGCCTTGTACATGTCGCCTGATTCGATGGATTCGTTCACAAGCTTTGCGCCCTGTGAGTAAACCTTGCCGGCGCCTATGGCGTTGTGTCCTACCTCGGAGTTACCCATGTCGTCATCCGACGGAAGTCCCACGGCAGTTCCGTGAGCTTTGAGGAGTATGTTCGGGTATGTCGCAAAAAGCTTGTCCAGTACCGGCTTGTTTGCGGATCTGACGGCATTTCCCTCAGCATTTTCACTGACGCCAACACCGTCCATTACGATTGTTACAACTGGTCCTTTATAGTTCATTATTTGTTCTCCTTGTATTATAAAGCTCGGGAAAGAATCCCGAGGGTATTTTACATCCTTTATTATACAGGTTCAAGCTTAAAAAGATTGTATATAAAAGATAAATATAATATAATAAATCGAATTTGTCCTTGAAGGGAGCTTGTGTTTTTTGGACAACATCAGAAGAATAATCGTAATAGTAACTTGTCTGGTGCTGATCGGCGCAGGTGTGGTCGGTTTCATGTTTGCACTTGACAATATCAAGACGCCAAACGACTCCGTAGAGCAGAAAACCGTCTATCTCAAGGGCGGCGAACCTATAGACCTTTCCGGGGATACCGGCGAGCATCAAACTGTCGCCGAACCCTCGGATATTTCAACAACGCTTTTTGTTCTCACCGACAATTCCGATGAAAACGCCGAGCTCATTTTCACAGCCACTGTTGATTATATATCCAAGAAAATAGACTTGATTTTTTATCCCGTGGATATGTCCATTGCTCTTAAGATTGACAGCGAAACCACGGAGTTCGGTACCCTTGCCGATTTCTACAAAAACAGAGGATTAGATATTCTTTCCGAAGCGGTCGGCGGTATATTCAGCTGCTCTGTTAAAGCCGCAGTGGCTTTTAACGAAGACGCTCTCTTTAAAAAGCTGATTTTTGGCTTTACATCCGATAAAACCGATGAGGGCATTGAGTATTGTTCTCCGCGCAGAATAGATGCTTATTCAAGCTCAGGAGTATATGTTTCTGTAGCTAAAGGAAAATCTTATTTTAACTATGACAAAGCAATAAAACTTCTCACCTTCTATAAAACCGCCGACGGTACTTACGGAAAAGATATTGCCGGCTTTTATGACGGAACAAGAGCTCCGCAGAATAAAGTGGCAGCTACTTTTGCCTATTCCTTTATAACCCAGCGACTCATCGGCCTTGAGGACGGCAGCTATTATTCGAGTCAGTACAGAAAGATTTTCAACACTTTCCTTGAAAACTGCAAGGGCAAGGCTCCTGAAGGTTTTCCTCAGAAGTTTTATGAAATGAGAAACGAGTTTAAGAGCGAGAATGTTTCGGTTTATACAGTAAACGTTGAAACCGATAAATCCGGAACAGCTTTTGTTTACTCAAATTCCGTCAGCAAGCTGAGGAACGATTCCGGAACCATAGTTTCCGAGGTCATAAAGCACGAGAACGTATCAGACAGAATCAAGTTTTACTGATTTATCTGTCTCCATTTTATATGACAGGAAATCCGTCTTGCGGCGCATGCGTTTTTTAGGACATATAAGATGCAAAAAAACGATTCATACAACAATGACAGTATCAAATCACTGAAAGGCGCAGAACGCGTCAGATTCAGTCCTGCTTCAATCCTCGGCTCCGACGGCCTTGAGGGTTGCTCTCATACTCTTGTCGAGATACTCGCCAATTCCATCGACGAAGCCAGAGAGGGCTTCGGAAAAGTCATTGAGGTCACACGGTACAAAGATAAATCTATCAGGGTCAAAGACTACGGCAGAGGCTGTCCTCTTGATTATAACGAAAAAGAAGGCCGCTACAACTGGGAGCTTGTCTATTGCGAGCTTTATGCAGGCGGAAAATACGACAATAACACAAATCCGGAAAACTATGAGTATTCCCTTGGGCTGAACGGTCTGGGCTGCTGCGCCACTCAATATTCATCGGAATTTATGGATGTTGAGGTCTTAAGAGGCGGTTTTAAGTACAATCTTCACTTTGAAAAAGGTGAAAACATTGGCGGGTTAAATAAGGAACCCTACATAGGTACCGAGACGGGTACAAACCAGCGCTGGCTCCCGGACCTTGAAGTTTTCAACGATATAGATATTCCCCTTGAGTTCTTTATCTCGCTGCTTAGGCGCCAGGCAGTTGTCAATTCCGGTGTCACTTTCAAGCTCTATGACGAGGAATCAGACGAGAATTATGAGTTTTTCTACGAGAACGGCATCGTTGATTACATGAAGGAAATAGTCGGCGAGAACGCTTTTACATCCATCGCCAATTATTCCGGCAACACAAAAGGCCGTGACAGGGCGGATGCGCCGGAATACAAGCTAAAGATGGAATTTGCATTCTGCTTCAGCAATTCGGTTTCGCTGCTTGAGTACTACCACAATTCAAGTTTCCTGGAAAACGGGGGAGCCCCGGATAAGGCAGTCCGGAACGCATTTGCATTTGAAATAGACAAATACATCAGGTCTTTAAACAAATATACCAAAAACGAACAGAAAATCTCATTCCAGGACATCCAGGACTGCCTTGTCTGCGTCACAAATACAGCGTCGACAAAGACAAGCTATCAGCACCAGACGAAGAAAGCAATCACAAATCCATTCATACAGTCTGCCATGACGGACTTCATTAAGCGTTCTCTTGAAGTCTATTTTATAGAAAATAAGCAGCAGGCCGATCAAATCGTAAACCAGATACTTATCAACAAAAGAAGCCGGGAATCTGCCGAGAAGGAAAGACTTAACACAAAAAAGCAGCTTTCAGGCGGCACGGATCTTATGACCCGGGTGAAAAAGTTTGTGGATTGCGACAGCAAGGATATTTCGAAACGCGAGCTTTACATAGTTGAGGGAGATTCAGCTCTCGGCTCCGTTAAGCTGGGCAGAGACGCCGAATTCCAGGCCATCATGCCTCTTCGGGGAAAGATTCTTAACTGTCTTAAATGGAGCATCGACAGAGTATTCTCCGACGATGTCATAATGGATCTGATCAAGGTCCTTGGCTGCGGCGTTGAGCTGGAGACGAAAAGGTCCAAAAAGGCTTCTCTATTTGACCTTAACGCGCTCAAATGGAATAAGGTCATTATCTGCACCGATGCGGATTACGACGGATATCAGATCAGAACACTTGTGCTCACCATGTTTTACCGGCTCTGCCCCACGTTAATCAAGGAGGGAAAGGTCTATATTGCCGAGTCGCCTCTATTTGAAATTGTATCCGGCGGCAAGTCATATTTTGCTTATAACGAGGCCGAAAAGACTAAAATACTTTCCGAAATCAAAGGAAAGTATACGATCGCAAGATCGAAAGGCCTTGGCGAGAACGAACCGGAGATGATGTGGGAGACCACTATGAATCCTCTCACAAGGAGGCTTATTAAGGTTATGCCTGAGGACGCAGAGCTGACCGCCCGCTATTTTGACATCCTCCTGGGAAACAACGACCAGGCGCGCAAGGATTATATTGAAGAAAACGGTCATCTTTACATGGACGACCTGGACCTTATGTAAAAGATTTCGGAGGACATTTTCTTGACGAAGAAACGAAACGACAAAAGGGGCAGCGCGGAGCTGTTCGGCGAGAATAATGTTAACCGGTTCACGGAGCAGGGCATCACGGAAACTCTCATCACAAATTACATGCCCTACGCCATGAGCGTTATTGTTTCACGCGCCATTCCCGAAATCGACGGTTTCAAACCTTCCCAGCGCAAGATATTATATACCATGTACAAGATGGGTCTTCTCAACGGCGGCCTCACCAAATCCGCCAATGTGGTTGGCGCTACAATGAAGCTCAACCCCCACAGCGACGACTCTATCTACGAGACCATGGTAAGAATGACAAGGGGCAACGAGTCCTTCCTTCACCCGTTTATTGAGTCCAAGGGCAACATGGGCAAGCACTATTCCAAGGACACCAAGTTTGCGGCGCCAAGATATACGGAAGTCAAACTCGCCAAGCTCAGCCGTGAGCTTTTCAGCGAAATCGACAAGGACACCGTCGACTTTGTGGACAATTACGACGGAACCATGAAAGAACCGACCCTTCTTCCCGTCACGTTCCCATCCATCCTTGTCAACCCCAACAAAGGCATTGCCGTTGCCATGTCCACAAACATATCCACTTTTAATCTGAAAGAAGTTGTGGATGCGACTTGCGCTTTTATCGACAATAACTCCTGCGACCTTAAGCGTTATATCAAAGCTCCCGATTTCCCAACCGGCGGCATAGTTCTTTACAACGAAAAGGTCATGGATGACATTATTGAAAACGGCAGGGGATCACTTAGGGTTAAGTCCCGCTACAGCTGCGACAAAGCCTCTTCAAGCATAGATATTACTGAGATCCCGTACACCACCTCTTCCGACGAAATCGTTAACGAGATTATCAATCTTGTCAAATCAGGCAAATTCAAGGAGATTACCGATGTAAGGGACAGCACCGACAAGGAAGGCCTTAAAATCACAATCGATATCAGAAGAAACACGGATCCTGATATATTGATGGCAAGACTCTCCAAGGTCACAAGTCTTGAGGACTCTTTTGCCGCCAATTTCAACATACTCGTCAACGGCCAGCCCCGGGTTATGGGCTTAAGAAGCATTCTTGCCGAGTGGTATGTGTTCAGGACGACCTGCGTGAAACGGGGCCTCATTTACGACATCTCGGAAAAAGAGGAGCGGCTCCACCTTCTTTGCGGCCTTGAAAAGATACTTCTTGACATCGACAAGGCCATCGCCATCATCAGAGGTACTGAACGGGATGCGGATGTCATACCAAACCTCTGCGACGGTTTTGACATCGATTACCTACAGGCTGAGTTCATTGCGGATATAAAACTCAGAAATATTAACAAAGAGTATATTATCTCCAAGACTCAGGAAAAAGAGAAGCTTGAAAAAGAGATTGACGAGCTTACGGGTATTCTCATGTCCCCTGTTAAAATAAACGAACTCATAAAATCCCAGCTCCGGGAGATTTCCGACAAATACGGAATCGACAGGAAGACCTCGGTTATACTTGAGGAAGATGAGGAGGTTCCCGCAGAGGAGGAACTTATTGACGACTACAGACTGAGAGTTCTTTTAACCCGTGACGGGTACTTTAAAAAGATACCGCTCTCGGCTCTAAGAACTTCACCCGAGCAAAAGCTTAAAGAGAATGACGTCATCGTAAAAGCCATGGAGTGGCACAACAAGTCGGAAATTGCTTTCATTTCGGACAAACAGGCCATGTACCGAATGAGGCTTTATGATATCCCGGAGAGCAAGGCGTCGTCCATTGGCGATTATCTGACAAATCTTCTCGATTTGGATCCGGATGAGCACATCAGGACATTCATACTCAGCGAAGACTATAAAGGCATGATTCTTTATGCCTTTGAAGACGGCAAGGCCCTTAAGGTTCCCTACGAAGTATATGAAACCAAGTCCTACAGGAGAAAACTTAAGAGCGCCTATTCGGACCGTTCGGCCCTTTGCGGATGTATTTACGTCAGGAAGGACACAGAAGTCGTAATGGGTACAGCATCAGGTCTTTACTCAAGATTTGATTCCTCGGCAATACCGCTTAAAACTAATAAGCTGAATCACGGCTCTCCGGTTTTTAAACTTAAAGATGGTGACAGGATTGAAACCTTTGCGCTTCCTGAAAACATAGGCTTTCCTGTAAAGGCCGTCCAGGCCGCAAGAAAGATTCCCACAACAGGGGCACCCGCCAAAACAACGGGGCTTAAAGATGAGGAGAATACATAAAATGAGCGGGTTTAGCTATGTGTGCGACTGCCACAATGACTCAATATTGAGAATCGGGAGCGGCGAGTACGGCAGTCTTGTCTCGCCTTACAACGTCTCTCAAAAATACAGGTTCCTTCAGATTTTCGCCATCTTCAATGAAGACGGCACCGGAAAATCCAAGAAGAAAGTATCCGAAAACTTTAAAACCGATGAATCGGATCTCTTCGGAGCGGTTTTAAAATTTGCCGATATTTACTCTGAATCTGCAAGGAAGGGCGAGCTTGAGCCCTGCACCTCATTCAATGATTTTTTGAAAGCTTCCGAAAAAGGTTTAAACTGCGGAATGCTGGGCCTTGAGGGCGCCGGCATGGTGGACACCCTTGAAAAGCTTCACACTTTATATGAAAAGCAGGTAAGGTTTATAACTCTTACCTGGAATTTTTCAAACTGTATCGCATCGGGCTGTGCAGTTACAGGCACTGATGACGACAGGGGTCTTTCGGACTACGGCAGGGAATTTGTGAAAGAGTGCGGAAAGCTTGGCATTGCAATAGACATATCTCACGCCTCTGTGAAGACTATGTATGACGTTATTGAATATGCCTGCGGACCGGTCTTGGCGACGCACAGCAATTTCAGGGATGTGTGCGACCACAGAAGAAATCTGCCATTTGAGGTTGCGAAAGAACTTTCACGAAGAGGCGGCTTTATTGGGCTTAATACCTGCCTTCCTTTTGTGAGATGCGGCGTTATGCCGGAGGATTACGAGGCGGATATGCTCTTTGACCATATTGACTATGCGCTGGATAAGGGTTTTGGCGACTCTATCGGATTCGGTTTTGACATTGACGGCATTGACGACTACGCCAAGGGCATCACCTTCGACAGGAGTATCCACGACCAGTATCTTGATCTTTCGGCTTTTACACAAAAATATGATGAGGCTCTGCAGGAGAACATCCGCTGCGGAAATTTCATCCGTTTTCTGAAACAACACTTTTGAGGGTAAACTCTAAAATAAAACTTGAAAGGCAGAGTTATGTTCCGGTTGCTGAAATATGTAAAAGGATACAGGGTTGGCGCTGTGCTGGGGCCTCTTCTCAAGCTTCTTGAAGCTTTGATGGAGACCTTTGTACCTTTTATCATGTCTAAAATCATAGATGTGGGCATCCGGAACAACGACACAGGATATATAGTCAGAATGGGTGCGCTTCTTGTGTTTATAGCTGTGCTTGGCTGGATATTCTGCCTTTCTGCACAGTATTTTAACGCCAGAGCTTCCATCGGATTCGGATTGAACTTAAGAACCGCCTTGTTTGACACAATTCTTGACATGGACATGGAGACCGTGGACAGGTTTTCCATACCTTCCCTGATCACCAGAACTACCACTGACGTCTCAAAAACTCAGACAGGTCTCAACATGTTCTTAAGACTCATATTGAGAAATCCGTTTATCGTCCTCGGCGCCATCATAATGAGCGGCGTAATAAACTTCAAGGTGATGTTTGTATACATTGCGCTGATACCTCTTATAACTCTCGGCTTTTATCTTACCGTCAGGTTTGCAAGACCTTTCCACGAGAAGATACAGCGGGGCATAGACAGGCTTACATCTTTCTGCAGGGAGAATATCATTGGCGTCAGATCCGTGAGGGCTTTTAGAATGCAGAAAGAGGAGATGAAACAGTTCGAAGGGCAGACCGACGATCTTTTCCTGAATCAGCTGAAGGCGGACCGCATTGCGGCAATCAACATCCCTCTCAACACTTTGCTGGTTAACGGCTGCGTTATTCTTGTGCTCCTTATAGGTTCCTCGTTTGTCAATGACGGCAATATGAAGAACGGCAGCATCATCGCTCTTGTGAACTACCTGTTCCAGATACTTCTTGCTGTGGAAAGAACGGCTTCTCTTGTGGATTCTTTCAACAAGGCCAACGTTTCTTCAAAGCGAATTAAAGAAGTTCTTGATTCGAAAAAGGAATCAGTCCCGGCTGCTGATTCGTTGACTGTAAAGGTCCCTTCAAAAGACGCCAATGCGCCTCTTGTCGAATTTAAAGATGTTTCGTTTGCATACGAGGGCAGCTCCGCAAACTCACTGTCAAATATCACTTTCTCCCTTGAAAAAGGGGAAACTTTGGGTATTATAGGCGGCACCGGCAGCGGCAAGTCCACTCTTATCAATCTCATGCAGGGTATTTATCCCGCAACAAACGGATCTGTCAGAATTGATGGCGCAGACGTTAAAGAATATGAAGCTAAAGACCTGCGCAAATACTTCTCCGTAGTCTCTCAGAAGCCTCTCCTTTTTGCCGGATCCGTGAGAGACAATATAAGATTCGGAAACCCGGTTGCGGACGAAAATGACATTTTGGAAGCCCTTAAGGCAAGCGTCTCCGACGAATTTGTATTTGCAAAAGAGGGCGGACTCGACTATCAGATTGAATACGGCGGAAGAAATCTTTCCGGAGGCCAGAAACAAAGACTTACTATCGCCAGAGCTTTTGTGAGAAATGCGGAAATTCTTGTGCTTGACGATTCCACAAGCGCTCTTGACTATGTAACCGAGTCTAAGATAAGACGTTATGTGAGCGGCAAAAGCACACGCCAATCCACAAAAGTTATCGTTTCCCAGCGTATCTCAGCAGTGATGCAGTGTGACAAAATTATTGTCCTTGAGGACGGTTTGATGAAAGGCATAGGAAAGCACGAAGAGCTTCTCGTGTCATGCCCGATTTATAAAGAGATATATCTTTCACAGACAGGCGATCTTGAGGAGGCGGAATCATGAAGAGGAAAAACAAATCCGGCTCCGATAAGCTTGTTGTCAAAAAGCTTCTGTCTCTTCTAAAAGGCGACATCTGGAAGATAATTCTTGCACTTATCCTTTCCGGCGTCTCCATCGTTTTGACTCTCTACGTAAACGTGGTCATAGGAAGGGCTGTTGACTGCATGGCGGGAAAGGATGCGGTGGATAAGATTGGCGTCAGGAACGCCTGCATCATCATCGGATGCTGCGTCATTGCGGCGGCTCTTCTCAATTACCTTGTCAAGGTTATGCTTGACAGAATTGCGTTCAAGACTGTTAAGAGTCTCAGAAACAGACTGTTCGAAAAGCTTCAGACTGTACCTGTATCGTATATTGACAGGAACAGACCGGGCGACATGATTGCCCGCCTCACAAACGATATAGATCAGATTTCAGACGGGTTGATTCTCAGCTTTGCCCAGCTGTTCTCGGGGGTCGTGACAATTCTGGGAACCCTTGTGTTCATGCTTGCACTGGACCCTCTTATTACTCTTATCGTCTTGTTTGCCTCTCCGATAACGCTTCTTGCCGCAAATTTCATCGCAAGGAGCATTCACAAGTTCTTTACCCGCCAATCCGCCATAAACGGTGACCTTTCAGCTGTAGCCGATGAGGCGATAACGGGAATAACGGTTTTAAAATCCTTCTCTATTGAGAATGTTTACAGGGATAAGCTTGCCGAGAAGGGAGAAAAGCTGAGGAAAGCGTCCACCAGCGCAGTCTTTTTCTCCTCGACGGTTTACCCCACCACAAGACTTATAAACGGTATCATTTATGCTGCAATAGGAGTTGCCGGAGCTCTTACTGTCGTTAAAAACGGCGATCTTCCCGGCGGCCTAACCATCGGCCTTTTGTCAAGTTTTCTTGCCTATGCTTCCAAGTTTACAATGCCTTTCAACGAGATATCAGGCGTTCTTGCGGAGTTCCAGGGGGCATTGGCGGGAGCCGGAAGAGTTTTTGAAGTAATCGAGGAAAAAGACGAGTGCGAAAAGCCTGACGCCAATGCATCTTTCATTTCAAACGGCAGCGTCTCAATCGACAATGTAAGCTTCAGCTACGACCCGGCAGTTCCTCTCATAAGAGATTTTTCGCTGGATGTCAAGCCCGGTCAGCGGGTGGCAATCGTGGGACCCACGGGCTGCGGCAAGACCACCTTTATTAATCTTCTCATGCGTTTCTATGACGTTGATAAAGGTGCGATAAGATTTGACGGCACCGACACCGGAGATATCAGGAGAGATTCGCTCAGAAAGAATTTCGGAATGGTTCTCCAGGAGACCTGGCTCCGCTCCGGCACCGTAAGAGATAACATCGCAATCGGTAAACCCGATGCTACGGATGAGGAAATTATTGCGGCCGCAACTTTGTCCCACGCGGATTCGTTTATCAGAAAACTGGAAAACGGCTACGACACAAAGGTTTCCGACGACATTGCCAATCTTTCCTACGGTCAGAAGCAGCTTATCTGCATTGCAAGGCTCATGCTGAATTCTCCGCCGATGCTGATCCTTGACGAAGCCACATCTTCCATCGACACCAGAACCGAGATCAAGGTACAGCTGGGCTTCAAAAAGCTTATGAACGGCAGAACTTCATTTATAGTTGCTCACAGACTGTCGACCATCAAGAACTGCGACGTCATCGTGGTTATGAAGGACGGCCGCATAATCGAGCAGGGCACCCACGGGGAACTCATTGCCCATGACGGTTTCTATAAGGAGCTCTATGAGAGCCAGTTGAACTGACGGATAACACTCTAAAGAGTCCTTCTTAATTCCTAAATATCAGGAGATTTGACAACAAAATGGTGGAAATTTTTCCCGAAATCAAATATGATATTGTGGTTGTGGGCGGCGGTGCTGCAGGCATGGCGGCTGCGATTTTTGCTTCGAAAAGCGGTGCATCCGTTGCCGTTGTGGAAAAGAACAGCTGTCTCGGGAAAAAGCTGTGCATTACCGGAAAAGGCCGCTGCAACATAACAAACAACTGCGACAGGGATGATTTCTTCTCGAACATACCCGAAAACCCGAGATTTATGTACTCCCCCTACAGCAGCTTTTCGAACCTTGATTTAATAGATTTTATAGAGAGCCTTGGCGTAAAGACGGTTGTCGAAAGGGGCGGCAGAGTGTTCCCGGCATCCGGAAACGCTAAAGAGGTCCGTGACGCATTGCGTAATGAGCTTAAAAGGCTTGGCGTAAAAGTTTACTACGGCTGCACCGCTTTTGATATTCTTATCGAAAACGGCAATGCCGCAGGAGTAAAGCTTTCCGAAAACGGAATGGTGCTTCACTCAAAGGCTGTAATTCTTGCCACAGGCGGATTATCCTACCCCGGAACGGGCTCCACGGGAGACGGCTACAGATTTGCGAAAAACCTCGGGCACAGGGTTACCGAGCTTGTCCCCGCTCTTGTGGGCATAGACACGAAGGAAACCTTTGTAGGCGAGCTGGCAGGTCTTACACTTAAAAACTGCGGCATCAGGTTTTACGAAAAAACTGCTGACGGAACAGCCGGAAAGAAGATCTATGAGGATTTCGGCGAGATATTGTTTACTCACACCGGCATCTCGGGACCCACGGTTCTTTCCGGATCATTCTTTCTGAACAGTCAGGAGAAGAGAAATATCGGGATTAGCATAGACTTAAAACCCGCTCTTGAGAGGGATGTTCTTGATGCCAGGATATTGAGGGACTTTGGCGAGTTCTCAAAAAGACAGCTTGGAAATGCACTTTCAAAGCTTCTTCCCCAGAGCCTCATACCGGTATTCATTAAACTGACAGGTATAAGTCCGGCCAAACCGGTCAGTGAGATTTCAAAGAAGGAACGGGGCATCATCGTCTCACTTCTAAAGAATTTTGAACTTACTTTTAAGTCCTTAAGGCCGGTGGAAGAGGCGATAGTCACAAAAGGGGGCGTCTCAGTCAAGGACATCGACCCGAAGACCATGGCTTCAAAGATTACCGGCGGACTCTTCTTTGCCGGCGAATTGATTGATGTCACCGGATATACCGGCGGTTTCAATCTGACAATTGCATTTTCAACAGGGTGCCTTGCCGGCAAGTCGGCAGCCGCCCTTGCGGAAAAATAAAACTAAAATATCGGAGTGTGCTATTATGAGAATACTTGTTTCAGGCGGATGCGGATACATCGGAAGCCATACTGTTATCAGACTTATCGAGAACGGTTATGACGTCACTGTTTTTGACAATCTTTACAACAGCAAGATTACTGTTCTTGACAAAATCGAAAAGATCACAGGCGTAAGACCTGACTTTGTGCTTTGCGACATGACCGACATAGCCTCGCTGGAAGCAATCTTCAGGGACAGTCACTTTGATGCGGTAATACATTTTGCCGGGTACAAGGCTGTCGGCGAGTCAATTGAGAAGCCCCTTATGTATTACGACAACAATATCACGGGCACGCTCAATCTCCTTGAACTTATGGAAAAGTATAACGTCAAGAATCTTATCTTTTCATCCAGCGCCACCGTCTACGGACTTCCCGAAAAGTGCCCCGTGGATGAAAAATCTCCGCTGTTCTGCCTGAATCCTTACGGGCGCACAAAGCTTATGATTGAGCAGATACTTCTTGACCTTTGCAATGCTGACAAGGATTTTTCGGCTGTTATGCTTAGGTATTTTAATCCTGTTGGAGCCCATCCTTCGGGTCTTATTGCGGAGGATCCCAACGGTATTCCCAACAACCTTATGCCCAGAATCATCTCTGCCGCCAAGGGCAAGATCAAAGAACTTAAAGTTTTCGGCGACGACTACGACACCAGAGACGGCACATGCATCAGGGACTACATCCATGTGCTTGATCTTGCCGACGGTCATGTTGCCGCGCTGAATTATGTATTTAAACACAAAGGAAACATTGCCGTTAACCTGGGTACGGGAAACGGTTACACCGTTCTTGAACTCATAAAGACTTTTGAAAAGGTTAACGGCGTGAAGGTTCCTTACTCAATCGCGCCCAGAAGGGAAGGCGACAGTAAATCCACATATGCCGACAATTCCTTCGCAAAGGAGATTCTCGGCTGGGAGGCAAAGCTCGGAGTGGAGGATATGTGCAGAGACGCTTGGAAGGGGGCTCTCAACTATGAGTAATGGCGGATATAAGTGCTTTAAGAAGCGTGATTTCGGACACTTCTTATACTTTGCAGCTGCAGTGTGCCTTTTAGGCATCGGCGTGCTGCTTCTTATACAGCAGGATATCGGCTATAAAGATATATTAACAGGCCTAAAGATTACGATGCTCATCTGCGGCGCCGGCACTGTCTGCGGCTATTTCTTCAACTCAAGAACTCGATTCAGACCCTGCTGGACTCTTCCCATGGGTATCTTTCTCACTTTTATCGGAGCGGGATACATTGCCGCAGACATAATTAAGCCTCTTACCACTCCGGATTTAAACCTTTCCTCCGTGGTGCTTCTCATCATCTTTCTGAACGTAACTCTGCTGCTTTCCACATCGGTTCAGGTTGCGGCTTTGAAGCTGAGACGCTGGCGTTATTATGCGGCATATGCAATCGCCAATATGATCTACCTTGTCCTCATGTACACAGACATATTCAGCCTCAGGTCAAATCCGCTTGTCGGCTGCGCCGTTTTTATGTTCCTGCTTTCTATTCAGCTGATAATTGAAGGCCTGATTGATCTTATAAAGTTTGAAGCTGCAAGAAAGCGTTATGCTTCTGCGGAGGAAATCTGATGGTAAAGGAACAGGGACTTGACATAATCAAGCTTAAACTGATAGCTTTCACGGGGACGGTACTTTTAAATATCGCGTGGTGCGGTATTATTCCGTCTTCAAACAATATGCTATGGCTCCGTATTGTTTTAAGCTTCTTGGGGGCTTCTGCTTTGCCTATCCTTGCTCTGATAACAAGCGAAAGCATCAAACATACAAGAAGTCTCTTTAAGTATATGCTTAGGCTCCTTGCTTTGTCTGTCATTTGCGGATTCCCCTATTTTTTTCTTTACCATAATCCAACTGCCTCAAACACAATGTTTAAGGAGTATCTTTCGGGACCGTTTACCGTATTCTTTGTCACAGGTATACTGTTTGCCTACGACAAACTGCCTTATAAATGGCTGAAAAACACATCTATTGTCCTGTTTATAGCATTATCTGTATTTTTCGGACTTGAGTACGCTCCGGTCTCGATTATAATAGCCTATTTTATCCATCTGTATTCTTCTGAGGATAAAAGAAAATTCAGGAACTTCAACATTGTACTGTTTTGTATTGCGCTTGGCGCCATTGGCGGTTTTCTGTTCTATTACACAAAGGGTAAATCGAATGTTTTAAACATCGATCTGCTGCAGCTTGTATCGCTGTCCGGCTGTGTTCTGGCAGTGCCGCTTCTCAATCTTTACAACGGAAAGGAAAATAAATTTACCGGCAAGGCATCCAGATTTCTTGTCAAATATGCCTTCTATTTCGGCTATCTTGCGCTTATAGCGGGCCTTGCTCTTCTTAAGAATTTCGTAATTTTTAAAAACGCAGGATGAGATAAAAATGAACCGGCCAAGGCCCTAAAAGCTCTTTTGAAATATTTAAGAAAAGCCATATTTTTTTCAAAAAAGTACTTGACAAGAATTGTGGGTTTTGGTATTATTGCAAAGCTGCTTGAAAAGAGCGCTGGTGTAGCTCAGCCGGTAGAGCGACTGACTTGTAATCAGTAGGTCGGGGGTTCGATTCCGTCCACCAGCTCCAGCATGGGAGATTTCCCGAGTGGCCAAAGGGAGCAGACTGTAAATCTGTTGTCGTCCGACTTCCGTGGTTCGAATCCACGATCTCCCACC
>CACZNV010000103.1 GCA_902782645.1 uncultured Ruminococcus sp.
ACAGCCTCAAAGAAACCGCTGCAGAATGTGCAAAGCTCGGTACCGCAGCAGAAAAAGCAAATTACTGCCGTGACAAGGTCATCCCCGCCATGGCCGCCCTCCGCAAGGCGAGCGACAAGCTGGAAGAAATTGTCGGAAGCAAATACTGGCCAATTCCCACCTACGCCGATCTACTGTATGGGGTTTAAAACGCTGATTTTTGAGCTATTTTTGCGTGCGCGAACCCGACGATGTACGAAGGTACTTCGAGCGGTTCGCTCGCGCAAAGCGTTTTGCACAGCAGTCACCAATTCCTCTTCTGAAGTCCGAATAAGTTTCAGTTAATAGAGATGTCTTTGGTTTCGAACTATCTCTGTTAACGTGTGCAAAACACGTAAAGAGCCAAAAACTCAGCGTTTTAAGTTATAGTTGAGTTTTTGGCTCTTAACGGTTTTACATAGCAAAACCTCCCGGGTGCAATTGTCCGGGAGGTTTTGTTTTGTGTTATTGAGTCAAAATGGGTCGGGCTTCGCTGTCAGATGCTGCGCTCGTCGCTGCAGGTCAGGTAGATAATCTGCCTGGTCTTGCTGAGTTCCTTGAGAAGCGCCTTGACGGCTGTCAGGTTGTTGTTGGAAAGGCTCATGAAGGGGTCGTCAAGCACGAAGAAGCAGTTGCCGTCGCCCATGATGCCCTCCGTGAGAGCCATCCTGACGCAAAGCGCAACGCAGGCAAGCTGGCCGGTGCTGAGGTGGGCCTGGCTTCTTATCGCCCCTGCGCTCTCGTATTCCACGGTAAAATCCCGTCTCATGGTGACGTTCGCACCCACCGCTTCTGACAGGGCCTTCTTGTAGCCCTCAAACTTTGCGCTCACAGGGCCTATGTACCTGTCCTGGAGGTCCTTTTCAGCCCTTTCAATGAGTTTGTCGGCAAAATCGAGCTCGGCGAAAAAGACCTTGGCGGCATCAAGTTCTTCCATTGCCTCTGCAATCTTCGACTGGCACTCGCCAATGTAAGCCGCCTCATTTTCCGTTGACCTTATATCTATTTCAATCTCCCGCAGCCTGCTTTCCCAGACTCTCAGTTCCTCGGTTGCTTTGGCGATTTCTTCGGCGTCCGCGGGCACCGGTCTCTCCTCGCTCCCCAGGGCACCTTTAAACTCCTCCATGGCTTTTTTGTCGCTTACGATTTCGGCGTAGAGGGCATTGGCGATTTGCACATCCGTTCTAACAGTTTCAGGGTTCTCGGAAAGTTCCGAAACGGTTGTATCCGCCATATAGGACTTAATGAAGGCTGAGAGGACTGACTTTGCGCGTTCGATGGTTTTTCCGGTCTCACGGCCGGTCTCCAGCTTTTCGGCGAGAGATTTGTAGTCGTTCCGCATGGATTTTAAGGCTTCGAGCTTCTGCCGCAAAGAGCCCTCGCGGATGTCGAAATTCTCGAAATACCTGTCAATACAGTTTTTCCTGTCCGCAGCCCTGGACCTCTGCCTTGAAATACCGATTTTCTCATCCTCAAGGAGCCTGAGATTTGCGGTAAATGTTTTATGGTTTTCGGCAAAGAGCACCGCCCCGTGGAAACCAGTATACTCCTGCCCGAAGGCTGCGAGTCTGCCGTCAAGTTCCCTCTTTGCTGCATCAAATGCGTTCTCAAGGGCCTCCATGGAGTTTCCTGCGCTCTTTCTGTTTGCGGCCGCCCTCGCTATAAACATTATGACGCCAATGACAGCCAGCGCAGCCCCGGCTCCAATAAGCAGATAGCTGACGGGTTTAACCTGATAGCCGGCGGCAAGAAGAATGATGCCCGCTGCGGCGGCTGCAGCGCCCAGCGTCAGAAGCACCGTCCCAAGAACGGCTTTTATTGTTCCGCTGCGGCGCCTTCTTTCCTCCCGCTCGCTGCTCTCCTTCTTTTCCCTGGCAAGAGCTGAAGAGGCCAGCTCCACGGTTCTTTCAAGGGCTCCTATCTCGCCGGCAAGCCTGTCGGCCTCCGCCTCCCTGCCGGAAAACTTTTTTGCAAGCTCCGTGTGGCCCGGTATGGCGGTTCCCTTTACAAGAGCATCCTCCCGCGCTACCGCATTTGCCTCCGCACTGTAGACCTCGGATATATCGTTTTCAAGTTTTTCAAAGTTAACGCCGAAAGAGCTGTCATCGCCGTAAGAGCCCTTTTTTCCGTTCTCTATGAATCCGGAGATCCTGTCAAAACGGTTCCTGTCCTCCGGGCTGAAGCCCAGCATTTCGTTAAGACCGCGGTTGATTTTAATCGTTCTTGCAGCCTCGCACATATTGTTGATTTCGTAATCCTTCGGAAGACCTGACGGATATTTGGACGTAATCTCCGAAAGCCTCTTTTCTTTGGCCTCCAGCATCTCCGCCCTGCGGCTGTACTCATCCCACTTTTCGATGACCGCCTTACGCTGGGAGAGATCCTGCAGCGCCTTTTTGCGGGCCGATATTTCGGAAAGCGCAGTTTCACGGAAACAATACTTATCAGGCAAAGTCTTTTTAATATTCTCAAGATTTCTCAGCTTTATGTTGAGCTCGTCAATCTGCTTCTCCAGGACAGTGATTTTTCCGCCTCCGCCGCTAACCGCCCGTTTGGTCCGAAGCTCTTTCTTTGCATTGTCGATTTCCTCCCGGGCCTTTATGAACCTGCCGGTCTCATCACTCTCGAAATTGCCTATTTTTCCGCTGATTTCGTTGTTTCCTTCAGGCACCATCACAAACGGGTTCATGTAAATAAGCTTTCTGAAGGTCTCGACGCCAACTCCGAAAATCTCATATCCCAGGTCAGCCGGCGGGCTTTTCTTCTCGCCGCCGACATAATAGTTCACTGTGTCCTGAGTCGCCGTTTTTTTATCGAATGTGCGCTCAATTCTGCAGACAGTCTCCCGTCCGTCAACTGTATTGTTAAACACGACTGCGCCACCGTAGACCCCGCCTTCAAAAGGCAGATAATGGGTCCTGGGCTTCATCTCTTTGTCATTGGTTTTGGAAGAATCCATGCCGTAGAACATGGCGGTAATGAATTCGCAGACCGTGCTTTTTCCCTCGCCGTTGTTCCACTTAAAAGAGTTCAGGCCGTCCAGAAAGCCTATTCTAACGTCTGACAGCTTACCGAAACCGGCAATGTTTATCTCAACAAGCTTCACTGCGGCTCACCTCTCTTTCCTGTATTCCGAAAGCTCTCCGCTGATGGCCTTGAGTCCTATGGTTATGACCCTGCCCCTGTCGCAGTTCTCCGGCATATCGCTCTCCATAGCAAGCCTCACAAATTCGCCTGCGAGAGACTCCTCTTTTGAGAGGTTTTCGATGTCAGGTTTCGTTTTGGATCTGTCCTTCACCGAAATGTGATAAAAGCTGTTCTTAAGTCTTGTGAGAGCCGCCAAGGCAAGTCCCGCGGTGTCAAAACCCACCTCTCCCTTAAGCACAAGCCTCACCATATCCTTGCCGGGGATGTTTTCAAGAGCCGCCAATGCCATTCCGAGAGCATCCGGTTTGTCCTTTGCCTCCGAAATATCAACTTCGCAAAGCCTTACGGTCCTTGAGGCAAAGGGTCTGAATCTGTGCCCTACGCCGAAGTCCGTGTCAATCTCCACAAAGCCCTTCTCTCCCGGCTCGTCAAAGCCTCTTCCTTCAAGGCATCCGCTGTAAACATACTTTCCCCTGGAATCGATATCTCCGCAGGAATAGCCGTGAACGTGGCCCAGAGCCATGTAGTCAATGCCCTTCCCGGCATAATCCTTAACAGCTATATCATCCTGTGTGCCGCCAATCTGTCCGTGGAGCATCACAATGTTTATTTCGTCCGGGTTGCATGAAAGAGTCTGTGCGGCGGCGCGGCCTCCGGTCTCCGGAAGCTCGATGCCGTACACGCAAACATCTCCGAACCGGTAGCATCCCCACTCGGGACCGAATGTAAGCAGATTCGGAATATCCTCCGTATAAGATGTCATAGAGTCATGGTTTCCCTTAAGATAGAGAAATTTAACATTCGGATGTTTTTTTATGGCGCTGTAGAAGAACTCCTTGTCGTCCCTTGGCGGCAGATCCCCGTCAAACACATCGCCCGCAAGCAAAACAAGTTCATACCCGTTTGCATCGGCATAGTCGCATAGTCTAATAAAAGTCCCGAGGAGCTCGCTGCGCCTTTCGGGAATCTTCTCTGCGGGTATTGCGCCGCCAAGGGGCGACCCCAGATGAAGATCCGCTGTGTGAATTATTTTCATAAATACTCCCTGCTGATTTGATGGTCTCCGAGAAGCATCTCCCTGCTCTCAATATACCATCACAAAAGATCGAAATCAATGGAAAAACCCGGAATCATATTCTCCGGAAATACTATTTTTTAAAGTAAGCATAAACCATCGGGATGCCTGAGAAGAGAGTAACCAGAACGAAAAACATTGCCGACAGGATAAAGAACAGATTCCTTCTGTTCTCGTACTGCGCCAGAGAAACGCCCGTGTCCTCCCAGGTGAGATGGTCGGGGACGGTGCGGATTTTGGCGTCTTCCACAAGATAATACTCATAGGAGGCCTCGCTGCCCTTGTCGTCCCAGGTGACGTCAACGTGATACCACTTCCAGCCCAGCTTAACAACGTTCCATGTGTGGGTTTGATTTGTCTTCACTCCGTATTCGATGCCGAACCGACCTGCGAGAGCGCTGAAAAGAGCCGTGTAGCCGTTGCAGGTACCCTTGCCGGTGTCAAGCATCGCCAATGCATTGCCGTTTGCAAGAGAATAATCGTAATCGTAGTGTTCGATAATATAGTCGTGGATCCACTTTATTGCCTCCCGGTCGCTGCCGAATTTCGGTGCCTTGGCGACAATACCGTCAATCGCCTCGTTAAAACGCGTAAGATTGTATTCATAGTTCTGTGCATAACCGTTTTTTTCAAATCTGTACGTGGTTTTCCCGTTCATAGTTGAATACCACAGATTATCCACTGTAAACAGTTCAGGCGTGGAATAAACGCACCTGAGAGCCGCCTGGTGGGCCAGCTTCGAGTCATCAAGAGTGACAGTACTTTTACCCGATACCAGAGCTTTGTAGACCTTGTCGTAATAATCCTGATATTTCTTCTGGTTTATCGCAGCGTAAATACTGACGCCAATGGCAATGAGCAGAGCAATCACCGGGATAACGACCCATGTGATTGACGAGGAGTGATAATTGCCTTTTTTTGTTTTAAATGTAAAAACCATAGGTCTCTCCAGCTGCGAATTCGAAGAATTGCCAATTGTTGCCTTTGCCCTATTTTACCACAAATACCGCCAAATAAAAAGCTGCGGAACGACGCATTTTTTTTACATTCTTGCGTCTTTCTGCAGCTTTTTTCACTGTTTTGCAGGAAATCAGACCATCTTTTCCTGCTTGACCTTTTTGTCGATGACATGTCTCTTGGCGAGTTCCGAATCGATGTCCTCAATGGAAATTCCCGCCTCGCACATAAGTACCATCACATGGTAGCAGAGGTCCGCGATCTCGTATATTGTTTCGGCCTTGTCCTGCGCCTTGCCGGCAATGATGACCTCCGTGGACTCCTCGCCCACCTTCTTGAGTATCTTGTCGAGGCCCTTCTGGAAGAGGTAAGTGGTGTAGGAGCCCTCCTTGGGATTTGTTTTTCTGCCCCTGATAAGCTCCATCAGCCCCTCGAGAGTAAATGCGTCGGGCTCGTTTTCGTTCTCGTACACCGGATACTCGAAGCAGGTCTCCGTGCCGAGGTGGCAGGCCGGTCCGTCGGGTCTCACAACTATCTTAAGGGTGTCCCTGTCGCAGTCGGCAACGATGCTCACCACGTGCTGGAAGTTTCCGCTCTCCTCGCCCTTGGTCCAGAGCTTTTTGCGGGACCTGCTGTAAAACGTGGCAAGACCCGTCTCAATAGTCTTCTCCAGGCTCTCCCGGTTCATGTACGCCAGCATCATGAGCTTTTGAGTCTTGTAGTTCACGACGGCAGCGGGGATAAGCCCTTTTTCGTCAAATTTCAGTTCATTTATATCTACCATATTGTCCTCCGCCAATCATATTCTTGCAGGAATGCCGTTTTCGGCCATTTTTTTCTTTAAATCCGGAATGAGTACCTCTTTTCTGTGGAAAACGGAGGCCGCAAGGCCCGCGCTGATGCCCGGCACCTTCTCGAAAAGTTCGATGAAATCTTCGGCTGAGCCCGCTCCGCCGGAGGCGATGACCGGCACGTTAACCAGGTCAACAACCCTTGAAAGAAGCTCAATGTCAAATCCCTTCTTAACGCCGTCGGTGTCGATGGAGTTTACAACCACCTCTCCGGCGCCGTCCGAAACACATTTTTTAATCCACTCGAGAGCGTCAACCCCCGTGTCCTCCCGGCCGCCCTTCACAAACACACGGAAGGAGCCGTTAACACGTTTTACGTCTACAGAGAGCACCACGCACTGGTTTCCGTAGAGCATTGCCGCCTCTTTAAACAGGGACGGATTCTTGAAGCCGCCGCTGTTGACGCTCACCTTGTCGGCTCCGCAGGAGAGAACTCTCTCAAAATCCGCAGTGGACTCGATGCCGCCGCCAACGGTAAGAGGTATAAACACCTTCTCCGCTGTCCTTGCGAGGAAATCGGTGAAAAGCTTTCTGCCCTCCGCGGAAGCTGTTATGTCGTAGAACACAAGCTCGTCCGCGCCGCTGTCCGTGTAGTAGGAGGCGAGGCTTGACGGGTCATCCACGTCCACGGTGTTCAGGAAATTTATGCCTTTAACGACCCTGCCGTTTTTGACGTCAAGGCAGGGAATGATTCTCTTGGTTATCATTTTGCTTTCTCCAGACAATCCTGAAGGTCTACCCGGCCCTCGTAATATGCCTTGCCGATGATGGCGCCGTAGATGCCGGCGCTCTTAAGTCTGACTATATCCTCTGCGGACGATACACCGCCCGACGCAATCAGATTCAGCCCGTAGTTTTTGGAAAGCCTGCTGTAGAGCTCAAAATTAGGCCCTTTCAGGGTGCCGTCCTTTGAAACGTCTGTTACTATTACCGTCCTGACGCCAAGGCCCGAAATCCGCTCCAGGAACCCGTCAACGGTAAGTCCTGAGCTCTCCGTCCAGCCTTTTACCGAAACAAAGCCGTCCTTGATGTCGCAGGAGGCAGCGATCTTATCGCCAAACTCTTTCACCGCTTCCTCAAGAAGCCCTCCGGAAACAGCTGCGGTTCCCAAAATAACGCGGTCGATGCCGCAGGAAATATACTTTTTGACGGTTTCGACTGTTCTGATGCCGCCCCCCACCTCGCAGAAAAGACCCGATGCCTTTTTCATTTCAGCGATGGTGTCAAAGTTTGCAGGCGCTCCGTTTTTTGCCCCTTCAAGGTCTACGATGTGAAGATGGGTGGCGCCGAGGGAGGCGAAAAGTGCGGCCTGCCTTGGCGGGTTGTCGGAGTAAACAGTCATTTCGTCGTAGTTTCCCTTGTAAAGTCTTACGCACTTGCCAAGGAAAAGATCGCATGCAGGAAATAATATCATTCAGATCTCCTTCAGGATTATGCTTTAATAAAAGCGTTCAGAATTGCGAGGCCTTCGCGCCCGCTCTTCTCAGGGTGGAACTGGCAGCCGAAAACGTTGTCCTTTGAGACCGCCGCAGTGATTTTTCCGCCGTAGCCGCAGTAAGCCGCAAGAGAGCCGTCCTCAGGAACGGCCGCATAGGAGTGGACAAAATACATGAAGGCGCCGTTACGGGTTTCCCTGAAAATAGGAGAATTCTTCGTGATTTCAAGGGAGTTCCAGCCCATGTGGGGAATGAGGAGCTTGCCGGTAATCAGCTCGGAGAGAGGTCTGACGCTGCCCTTCAAAAGTCCCAGGCCCTCGTGGCAGCCGTACTCGTAGCTTTTCTCGAAAAGCAGCTGCATGCCGAGGCAGATGCCCAGAAGCTTTTTGCCCCTGGCGGCTTCCTCTTTGATCACATCGCCAAGACCGCTCTCTTTAAGCTTAAGCGCCGCGTCACCGAAGGCGCCCACCCCCGGGAGGATGATTCCCTCCGCATTGGCGATTACCTTTTTGTCGTTTGTCACCACGGAGTCGGAGCCTATCGCCTTAAGGGAGCAGGCCAGTGAGAAAAGGTTTCCCACGCCGTAATCAATAACTGCGATCATTACAAAACTCCTTTGGAAGACGGTATCTCGTCCTTGATGCTTTCGTCGATGGATGCGGCCTGTTTGAGGCTTCTCGCGCAGGATTTGAACACCGCCTCTATAATGTGGTGGGAGTTGGTGCCCGCAAGCTGCCGGATGTGGAGAGTCAGTGAGGCGCATCTTGCGAAAGCCACCCAGAACTCCTCGCAAAGCTCAGTGTCAAAGCCGTTGCCGATCTGCTCGGCAAGAATGTTCAGCGAGATGCAGGAAAGAGCCCTGCCCGAGATGTCCACGCTTGAAAGAATAAGAGACTCGTCCATAGGGAGGATGAAGTAGCCGAATCTTGAGATGCCCTTCATATCGCCAAGGGCCTTCTTAAAAGCTGTTCCGAGCGCTATGCCAATATCCTCGGTGAGGTGGTGGAAGTCAACGTACGTGTCACCGCTCGCCTCAATCTCAATGTCAAACCTGCTGTGCTTGCAAAAAGAGCAGAGCATGTGGTCAAGAAAGCCGCAGGTGGTCTCCCCCGTGAACCTGCCGCTTCCCTCAAGAGTCAGCTTCAGTTTGATGTCTGTTTCCTTGGTTTTACGTGAAAATTCTGCGCTTCTCATAAAATCAGTCTCCCGGTCATGAAATGATTGTCTTAATTTCCCTGAGCAGTATATCCACCTGCTCTCTCGTGCCGACGGTTATCCTCAGATAGTCGTCGATTCTCGGCTTTGAGAAGTGTCGCACAAGGACCTTCCGCTTTTTCAGCTCCTCGTAAAGGAAGGAGCCCTTGCAGCCGCTTTTTGCGGCAAAAACAAAATTGGCTGCGGAGTCCGGCACGGTAAAACCCATCTTCCGGAGTTCTTCCGTGAGATAAGTCCTGTTTGCGGCTATCGTCTCCGCGTTCTTCTTCATATATGCGTCGTCCCTCACTGCTCCGATTCCCGCCGCCTCCGTCATGGAATTAACGTTATAGGGGTTTCGTGAGTATCTGAGGGTGTTGAGATCGTTTATCAGGCTCTCGTTTCCGATGCCGAAGCCCAGCCGTCCCCCCGCAAGTGAACGGGACTTTGAGAATGTGCCTGTAACCAGCAGATTGTCGTATTTTCCCGTAAGTTTTACGGCCGACTCTCCGCCGAAATCGATATATGCCTCATCCACGACCACCACGTTGTTCTTCTTCGCCTTAAGTATCTTTTCGATCTCGCCAAGGGGAAGAAAGATGCCTGTGGGGGCGTTTGGATTGGCGATAAACACGGTGCCTTCGTTCTCTATGAGCCCGTCAACGTCCACCGTAAAGTCCTCAAGAAGGGGCACCTCTTTGTACGGTACGAAATTGGCCTCGGAAAACACCGGGTAGAAGCCGTATGTGATGTCCGGGAACACCGCAGGGGTGTTTTTGTCGCAAAAAGCCGCAAAAGCAAAGTCCAGAATCTCATCGGATCCGTTTCCGCAGATCACATTCTCTTTTTTGATGCCAAAGTAATCCGCCAGCTCCGCCCTGATCTTCTTAAGTTCCGGGTCTGAATAGAGGTTCAGGCTGCCTGCGGCCTCTGCGGCAAGCTTCATTGCAAGGGGGGACGGAGGGAACGGACACTCGTTTGTGTTGAGCTTCACATAGTCCCTTGTCCCGGGCTGCTCGCCGGGAGTGTAAGGCGTTAAACTGTTATATTTTTCAGAGAAAAAACGGCTCATCTTTACCTCTTGATTTTTGACCTTATCTCAGCGCTTCTGGCGTGAGCTTCAAGGCCCTCCTGTCTTGCGAAATAGGCCACGTCCTTGTAAAGGTCGTCAAGGGCCTCGTCGCTGAAATACGAAAACTGCATCTTTTTAACGAAATCGTCAACGGAGAGCGGGCTGGAAAAACGGGCCGTGCCTCCTGTCGGAAGCGTATGGTTGGGTCCTGCCATGTAATCGCCAAGGGCCTCCGGGCAGTTCCTTCCCAGGAATACGGAGCCTGCGTTCTTAATGGCGTCAAGGTAATCAAAGGGGT
>CACZNV010000104.1 GCA_902782645.1 uncultured Ruminococcus sp.
CGACGATGTACGAAGGTACTTCGAGCGGTCCGTACACGAAAAGCAACCCGCCGTTGATCCGTCGTCAGACACCTTGTGCTCCTGAGAGTTTACGGTATCCTTCATCGGAATCCCCGGCGGGTTGCGTAAAGAGTCAAAAATCGCGCTTCTGTAAGAAGCGTTTAGTTAAGTAGATTTTTACGCGCGCGACCCCGACGATGTACGAAGGTACTTCGAGCGGGTCGCTCGCGTAAAGCAAACTGCCCAGCAATCGTCGTCAGACACCACTTGATTTCTGTGGATTGTCATCTCTCCGATTACATGGGCAGTTTGCGTAAAGATGCTTGAATAAACGCT
The DNA here is from genome assembly GCA_902782645.1 of uncultured Ruminococcus sp. Taxonomy (GTDB): domain Bacteria; phylum Bacillota; class Clostridia; order UBA1212; family UBA1212; genus UBA1212. Next base: position 337 of record CACZNV010000104.1, read on the forward strand.
TCTTTACTTGATCTCGACTTCTGCGCCAGCTTCCTTCAGTTTTTCTGCGAGAGCGTCAGCATCCTCTTTGGAAACTTTCTCTTTGAGGGTTGCGGGTGCGCCGTCAACAAGCTTCTTAGCGTCCATGAGAGCAACGCCGCAAGCGTCCTTAACGACCTTGATAACGTTCATCTTGTTTCCGCCGGCGTTCTTAAGAACGACTGTGAATTCGGTCTGCTCTTCTGCTGCGGGAGCTGCTTCTGCTGCGCCTGCGGGAGCTACTGCAACTGCTGCTGCAGCTGTTACACCGTATTTCTCTTCGATAGCTTTAACGAGATCGAAAAGTTCAAGTACTGTCATTGTATCGATGGTATCGATGATCTGTTGAATTTTCTCAGACATTTTTATTTTCCTCCAAATTATTTTAGGCAACTCTTTTGCGGTCTTGCCGCAATACTTCGCGCCGGGCATCTTGCCTAAAGCCTCGCCGCTGCGATTTAATCAAATTGTTCAGGCAACTAAGGGGTTGCCTTTTAGGGGAACTGCATTGGCGATTAAGCCTGCTGCTCCTTTTTCTCGGCGACAGCTTTGACTGCAACCGCAAATCCTCTGATGTTTCCGGTGAGAGCCGAAAGCAGCATTGAAAGCAAACCTTCCCTGGAGGGGACGTTGGCGAGTCTCTCTACACCTGCGGGATCGAGCACTGTTCCGTCGCAGAAACCGCCTTTAACGTTGAGCGGTTTGAATTTCTTCGCATACTCGGTGAGTATTTTAGCCGCTGATGTGTAGTCGGAGCAAGTTGCGAGTGCGGTAGGTCCCTGGAGGTATTTGGTTAAGCCCTCCATTTCAGTTCCTTCGACAGCCTTGGTGATGAGAGTGTTCTTGTGAACTACGAATTTCACGCCTTCTTTTCTGAGAGCGACGCGGAGAGCCGTATCTTCCTCAACGGTGAGACCTCTGCTTTCAACCAGAACTGTTCCTTTAGAATTCTCAAGATCGTTTTTGATATCAGCGACCAGAGCTTTCTTCTGTTCTAATATTTTCTGACTTGGCATTTATTGATTGCACCTCCTTCCAAATCAAAAACCTTCGATTTGCTAAAGACAGACCGAAGGTTCTCAGTGAACAAGCCAATGCGCAATTGCTTGCGTAGATGCGTTCTTTTGTTACCTCGGCAGGACTTACTGTGCTTCTGTTTGAAGCGTTGCCGGCGTCTTTGGCAGTAGTTTATTTAGTTAGTGTGCGGTTTCGGATCAGATCTTTGTGGGATTGATCTTGACGCCAATGCCCATCGTGGATGTCACGACTGCACTCTTGATGTACTGACCCTTTGCAGCAGCCGGTTTAGCTTTGATAACAGCGTCGTAGAGAGTTCTGAAGTTCTCTTCGAGTTTCTCTGTTCCGAAAGAAACCTTGCCGATGGGGCAGTGAATGATGTTGGTTTTGTCAAGTCTGTACTCAACCTTACCGGCTTTGATCTCTGCGATGACTTTCTTAACGTCCATCGAGACTGTACCGGACTTCGGGTTAGGCATGAGTCCTTTAGGACCGAGGACCTTACCGATGCGGCCGACAACGCCCATCATGTCAGGTGTTGCGACAACAACGTCGAAATCAAACCAGTTCTCATTCTTAATCTTGTTAACGAGCTCCTCGCCGCCAACGTACTCGGCACCGGCCTGCTCAGCCTCAGTTGCCTTTTCGCCCTTTGCGAATACGAGAACTCTCTTTGTCTTACCGGTTCCGTTAGGAAGAACCACGCTGCCTCTGACCTGCTGATCTGCCTGTCTGCCGTCAACGCCGAGTCTCATGTGGAGCTCAACCGTCTCGTCAAATTTAGCTTTTGCGTTGTCAACAACCGCTTTGATAGCTTCTGCGGGGTCATAAAGCTTTGATGTATCAACAGCCTTCAGACTGTCCTGATATTTCTTACCTCTAAACATCTTCGCTACCTCCCCGATCAGTCAACAACGACAATGCCCATGCTTCTCGCGGTTCCCGCGACCATTCTTGCAGCCGCTTCAACATCTGCAGCGTTAAGATCAGGCATTTTCTGTTCAGCGATCTTCAAGACCTCTGCCTTTGTAATTGTTGCAACCTTGTCGCGGTTCGGTTTGCCCGATCCGTGCTCGATTTTGCAAGCTTTCTTAAGCAACACTGCTGCCGGCGGAGTCTTTGTAACGAAAGTGAACGTTCTATCAGCGTAAACGGTGATAACAACAGGGATGATAAGTCCCGCGTCATTTTTCGTTCTCTCATTGAATTCTTTGCAGAATCCCATGATGTTCAGGCCATGCTGACCTAAAGCTGGTCCAACCGGTGGAGTCGGTGTGGCTTTTCCCGCCGGAATTTGTAATTTTACAAATGCAACGATTTTCTTTGCCATAAATTCCACCTCCCAAATAATGTGCGGTCAAGCGCCAATGGCTTATGGCTTCGCCAAGGCGTTTTAAAGCGTCCAATCAGTCGTCCGCCTTCTCGACCTGTATGTACTCCAGTTCAGCCGAAATTCTTCTGCCGAACATTGATACCATAGCTTTGATGCACTTCTTCTCGGGCAATACTGCCTCGACTGTGCCTTCGTTTCCGGCAAGAGGACCGGAAATAACATTGATCTTATCGCCAATCTTGAACGCATCGATGAAGATTTCGTCCGAGATCTCGTCAATGTCAACGTTAAGAGCCCTTACCTCCTCGGGTGTGAGGGGTGTGGGGTTCATGGGGTCAGGGCCTACAAAACCTGTGACACCGGGCGCGTTTCTTACAGCATACCAGGTCTCCTTGGTGTATATCATCTTAACGAGGATATATCCGGGGAACGCCTTGCGTAAATCGACCTCGCCTGTTCTGGCGTCAGTTTCTTCAACCATAGGAACAACAATCTTCTCGACAGTCTTTCCAAGGTCGGAATTCTCAATTTTCTTTTCCAGATATTGTTTTACCTTATTCTCGTAGGTCGAATAGGTATGGACAACGTACCAACGCTTGTCAGTGTCGGATACCTTTTTGTCCTGACCGTCATCGTGAAGAAAATTGAACTTTCTTGAAGCAGCCATTAATGACCTCCATGCAAAACATCAAGCAAATTCCGGCTCAGCTATGTGAACTGCCGCGGAGAAAACCTACAAGGAATTTTAAAACCGCGTCAATACCGAAAATCAAAACGCCAATAACAATACAAACAGCAAGCACGGAGACAGTGCTCTTAAAGAGCTCTTTCTTCGTCGGCCAGGTGGCTTTTTTAAGTTCGGAAATGATGCCTTTGAAGAAGCCCGCAATGCCGCGGCCGATTCTTGCAAAGATATTGCCTTTCTTTTTAGTTTCGGTTGCCATGATAAACCCCGCCAATTACTTAGATTCTCTGTGAACAGTGTGCTTGTTGCAGAACTTGCAGAACTTGTTCATCTCAAGTCTGTCAGCTGTATTCTTCTTGTTTTTCATCGTTGTGTAGTTTCTGCTTTTGCACTCTGTGCATGCCATTGTGATTCTAACTCGCATAGTTAAACACCTCCAAAAAATTTGGGCAACGGCGATTATACCACATTTAAAAATTCTGTGTCAACAGTTTTTTTGCGTTTTTAAGATTTTGAGATTTTTCAATAAACACCGCGAAAACCCTGCCCCGCAGACGGTGTGTACCGCCAATATATCACTCTTATTTATTCCATATATATCGCCGTTCAACGGTTTTTCATCTTGTCCAGCCTGTACTTGGCGTCCTTGGCGTCTTTCGAGTCAGGGAATCTCGTCATAGTCTCGTTGTAGTAACGTTCAGCCTTGGCGTAGTCTCCGGTGAGCTCGGCGCCCTTGGCGGCATGGAAGTAAACCGCGGCACCCTCGGAATAGTCAGGGTTGTACTTTATCACCACCTCAGCGTACTTGAGGACATCCGCCCAGTTCTCGTTCTTCACCGCCTCGTACATTTTGGTCTTGTATTGGCGGGAGAGATTGTCAAGGGCAGTGGCCTTCATCTGGTTCAGCTCCGTCTTTTCGGCATCGCCAAGGTAGCTCCAGTCAGATTCGGCAATCATCTCGCAGCACTTCAGGTAGTCGCCGGCTTTGAGAAGAGCCTTGACCGCCGCCAAGTTTTCAGCCTGCTCCGCAGCGAGCTGTTCGGGAGTCTTTGGCGTTTCTGTGGGAGCCTCTGTCACACTGGGAGTTTCAGTCGGCGTGTCAGTAGCATTGCCGGGTGTGGCTGTCGGGTCATCTCCGCCGGGTGTAGCAGTCTCGGTTCCGAATGGGGTTGTGCCGGGCTGCAGCGTCGGCGTTGATGTTTCGTATTCAGCAGTAGGCTTCGGTGTGGCTGCGGAGGGTTTGCCGCCCTTAAACTTGTGGAAAAGCTTTATTGCGGCTGCGGAAATTGCAGCTATAAGCGCGATGCTTATCACTATAATCAGGACAAGCAGCACCGTTTTGTTGCCCTTGCCGGTTTTTTCTTTTTCGGAAGCATCGACCCTGCCGGTTTCATCAGCAGTTGCCTCGTCTCTCCCGACGTCATCCTGCATGACCGCCGGAATATTGTTTTGCGGGCGGTCCTCACGGTACGGCCGCGCAGCATTCCTGTTAACTGCGGCCGTGTTTCCCTCCGAAACCTTTGTATTTGCGTTTATGTTCCGGTCGTTATCGGCGGCAGGCTTTCTGACGTTCTCTCTGCTCCTCAGAGGAGTGTAGGTGCCGCGCTTTTCAAGCTCCACCCTGTCCTGTTCTGCGTTCTTGCGGGCAATTTCAAATCGCTTTTTGAAATCGGTCTTGTCGGCATTTCTGTTTCCGGAGGCAGTTTCATTGGCGTCTGATTCATCCTCAAGGTCAAACACCACATTTGCGTAGGGGTTGCTTTTGGCGTCTCTTACCGCAAACTCACGGGAGCCTGCACCGCCGTAGGACACATCGCCAACGGCCTCGTCAAAGGCTCCGCCGGACGAATCTTTAGGTTCTTCGGAGAGAAGACCGTGAAAGTACATGGCCTTGGCGTGTTTTTCGCTGTCGGCAATGCGGTTAATCGTATTGATTGCCTCATCACGGTTTTCCAGCTGGAGCTGGGTGAGTCCAAGGAGCATGTAGGCGTCGTCGAAACCCGGCACCATTCTCACAGCGTCCTTAAGGTCCCGCCTCGCCTCTTCAAACCGGCCGACTTTGATGAGCAGAATGGCATTGTTGTAAAGCCTGTAGGCAGTGTCCTTTTGTGAACCCGTGTTCCCGCCGTCAATGCTTATCTTTCGGAAATATTTGATTATGTCCTGAAGAGTCATTCCGTCACCTCCAAGTTCTAACCTAAACCTTGTGTGCTTTTAGAAGAACAGGCGTTTTTTTAAGTTTTCTTTCGCGACTTGCGTAAAGAGCACAAAATAACGATTTTAGAGCTATTTTTGCGTAAAGGGCCCAAAATCCTATTCTTCATTTTTGCCGCAGCAGTTTTTGTACTTCTTTCCGCTCCCGCAGGGGCAGGGATCGTTCCTTCCGACTTTTGCCTTATCCTTCTTCAGCGGCACCGTGCTGTTTGCCGCGTCCCTGTTTCCGGCTGCGCCGTTTGAGGCGCCGGGTCTTGCATTGGCGGCAGCGATTGCCCTTCTCCGGGACGCGCCTTCCTGGCTGGACCTTGCGACTGTGCGCCTCTCAACATTTTCGGAGTTCTGGATTCTGATGCTGAAGAGACCGATCAGCGCATCGCGTTTAATGGTCTCGTTCATCTCGTCAAAAAGTTCGAAGGCCTCGTTCTGGTATTCCATTACGGGGTCGTGTTGGGCCACAGCTCTGAGGCCGATACTGTTTCTCAGCTGGTCCAGGGTGTCAATGTGTCCCATCCAGTTTCTGTCAACCGCGTAGAGCAGGAATATTCTTTCGATTTCCCTTGCCCTGTCGCCAAAGAGTTTCTCACGGGCCTCGTAGTATTTCACAGACTTTGCCTTGGCGTCTTCCGTAAATTGGCGTCTGTCCTTATAACTCTGCAATTTTTCCTTGATTTCCAGGAAATCTTCGGGTGAAAGGAGGAGGGAGAGCGCGTCTTCCGCGTTGCCGAGTGTTCTTTCCTCAGCTTTTGCATCGTCAAAAATCTGAAGTCCCAGCTCTTCGATTCTCGACTCAATGAGGCCGATGTAGAAGCTCCTGAGATCCTCGCCGTCAAGCACTCTGCGGCGCTGGGCGTAGATAATTTCGCGCTGCTGGTTCATTACGTCGTCGTACTTGAGAACGTTCTTTCTGACCTCGAAGTTTCTCGATTCAACCCTGCGCTGAGAGCTTTCAATCACGCTGGTGAGCATTCTGTGCTCGATGGGCTGGTCCTCGGGGATTTTGAGTGCGTTGAAAATGCCCTCCATTCTCTCGGAACCGAAAAGGCGCATAAGGTCGTCCTCAAGGGAGAGGTAGAACCTGGACATACCGGGGTCGCCCTGACGTCCGGAACGTCCGCGGAGCTGGTTGTCGATACGCCTTGACTCGTGGCGCTCGGTGCCCATGATGAAGAGACCGCCGGCCTCCAGAACTTTCTTCTTTTCTTCCGCAAGCTCTGCGCTGAACCTGTCAACCAGTTCCCTGTATCTTGTCCTTGCGTCGAGGATCACCGGGTCGTCTGTATCTGAAAAGCTGTCGGCAAGAGCGATAAGTTCCTCAGTCATGCCCTGGCGTCTCAGCTCCTGCTTCGCCATGAACTCGCTGTTGCCTCCGGGGATGATGTCCGTGCCGCGGCCCGCCATGTTGGTGGCGATGGTGACGGCGCCGAATTTACCTGCCTGGGCAACGATTTCGGCCTCGCGCTCGTGGTTTTTCGCATTGAGCACGTTGTGCTTGATGCCCTTGGCGCCAATGAGTTTCGAAAGGTGTTCTGACTTTTCGATGGAAACGGTACCTATGAGCACCGGTTGGCCCTTCTCGTGGGCCTCGATGACGTCTCTTATGAGAGCCTCGTATTTACCCTTGGCGGTTTTGTAGACGCTGTCGTGATAGTCGATTCTGATAACAGGCTTGTTTGTGGGAATTTCGACCACGCCAAGGTTATAGATGTCTCTGAACTCCTCCGCCTCGGTGCTTGCCGTACCGGTCATGCCCGCCAGCTTGTCGTAGAGCCTGAAGAAGTTCTGGAAGGTGATGGTGGCCTGGGTCATGGACTCCTGCTCCACCTTCACGCCCTCTTTCGCCTCAATGGCCTGGTGGAGGCCCTCGTTGTAGCGCCTTCCGAACATCAGACGGCCCGTGAACTCGTCAACGATAATGACGCTGTTGTCCTTGACCACGTAGTCGATGTCCCGCTTCATGATGCCCCTGGCTTTGATGGCCTGGTTGATGTGGTGGCGAAGCTCCGCATTTCCGGGATCTGCAAGGTTTTCAAGGTTGAACCAGGCCTCCGCCTTCTTGACGCCGTTCTCCGTGAGGGACGCCGAGCGGGCCTTTTCGTCTATGATGTAGTCCTCCTTGACGTCTTCAAGAAGGTCCTTTGAGTCTGTTTCCTTAACGGTGAGGGCTTTGAGTGTGGCCGCAAACCTGTCGGCTTTCTCGTAAAGGTCGCTGGATTTCTCTCCCGCGCCGGATATGATGAGAGGGGTCCTTGCCTCGTCAATGAGAATCGAGTCCACCTCGTCAACGATGGCGTAATGGAGCTCTCTCTGCACCAGGTTTTCCTTGTAGGTGACCATGTTGTCCCTCAGGTAGTCAAAACCCAGCTCGTTGTTTGTTCCGTATGTGATGTCGCAGTTGTAAGCGGCCCGTCTCTCGGCGGATTTCAGGTCGTGCAGAATGACGCCGACAGAAAGTCCCAGGAACCTGAAGACCTTGCCCATCCACTCGCTGTCTCTCTTGGCGAGGTAGTCGTTTACCGTAACAATGTGCACGCCCTTTCCTTCGAGAGCGTTCAGGTATGCCGGGAGAGTCGAAACGAGGGTCTTTCCTTCGCCCGTCTTCATCTCGGCGATCATGTTCCTGTGAAGGACCACACCGCCAATGAGCTGCACGTCATAATGTCTCTGCTTGAGAACTCTCACTGCAGCTTCTCTGACCGTGGCAAATGCCTCCGGCAGAATATCGTCAAGGGTCTCGCCCGCCGCAAGTCTCTCCTTGTACTTCACCGTGAGGCCGGCAAGCTCCGCATCGGACAGTTTTTTCATGTCAGGCTCAAGCGCGTTGATTCTTTCAACAATTGGCTTGATCTGTTTAATTACTTTTTCGCTGTAAGTACCGAAAATTTTTTCAAAAAGGCCCATTTGGCGTTTTCTCCTGTAATAATTCTTTTTGTTTTTTCTTTCGTGTTCAATGAATGCTTTGAGGCATTGTTATAAGGCGGTTTCAGTCCCTGCCCAACTCGTCAAGGGTCTTGCCGAAGCTGCCCTCAAAATGCTCCATGAAATAGTCAACTGCAGGTATCTTCATGCCGTCGATTGTCTTTTTCAGGGACTCCCGGGCGCTTCTGAAGTCCGCATTGCCGGAGTGCTCCTCTTCGACGCACTTTATATAGGCGGTTATCTTGTCGGCTGCCTTGACAACAGGCGCGTAGGCCCTGTCCTCTTCCTCAAAGTTTATTATGGCTCTGTAGTCATCCCGGAGCTCCTCGGGAACCATGCCCACAAGCCGCTCCCTCGCAACCGCCTCAAACTCCTTGTAGCTGTCGCGAATTTTATCGTTGTAGTATTTGACGGGTGTGGGCATGTCGCCCGTTATCGCCTCCGGCGCGTCGTGGTAGAGCGCATAGAGAGCCGCCTTTTCAGGCACAAGACTGCCGCCAAAAATTTTCGCATCAATAAGTGCGATGGCATGGGCAACCGCCGCGGTCTGAAAGCAGTGCTCCTGAAGGTCGTCAGGCACCGTGTTTCTCATCAGACCCCAGCGGTTGATGTACTTCATTCTGTTTATGAGAGCAAAAAAATCCGCCATTTTTCCTCCGGATTCTCAGGCCCAGAACATCTCTCCCGGGGTCTCTTTGATAAGCACCTCACGGAGGAAATCGATGGCCTTTCTGAGGCCCTCCTTCGGGCTCATAAGGCTGTCCTCGTGCTCGATGGAGATAACTCCGTCATAGCCCACGGTCCTCAGCATGCTGATGATGTCCTTCCAGTATGTGTAATCATTGCCGTATCCCAGGGTTCTGAATACCCAGGAGCGGTTGAGCACGTCGCTGTAGTGCTTGGTGTCAAGCACACCGTTCTTCGCCACATTGGCTTTGTCCACTCTCACGTCTTTTCCGTGGACGTAATACACCGCATCGCCAAGGTATCTGATCGCTTCAGGCACATCGATGCCCTGCCACACAAGGTGGGATGGGTCAAGATTTGCGCCGATAACAGGACCTACGGCTTTTCTCAGGCGGAGCAGCGTCTCCGGATTGTATACGCAGAAGCCCGGATGCATCTCAAAAGCAATCTTTTTCACTCCGTGAGCCTCAGCAAAGGCAGCCACTTCTTTCCAGTAAGGAATGAGAACCTCGTTCCACTGGTAGTCAAGGATTGTAAGGTAGTCGTCCGGCCATGCGCAGGTCACCCAGTTCGGATATTGGGACGTGGGCGAATCTCCGGGGCATCCGGAGAAACCGATGATGGTATCAACGCCCATTTTCTCGCACATGAGTATCGTGTTGATGAACTCGTCGTGGAACTTTTTCGCAATCTGTTTGTTGGGGTGCACAGGGTTTCCGTGGCAGCTGAACGCGCTGATTTCAAGGCCGTTTCCGTAAACCGCTTTTTTGAACTCAGAGAGCGCCTTCTCGTCGTGAAGAAGTATCTCAGGTTTGCAATGGGCATTGCCGGGGTATCCGCCGCAGCCGATTTCAACCATCTCCGCTCCCGCCTCGGCAAGATATTTCATTGCGTCAGCCGTTGAAAGGTCGCCTAAAAGGACGCTGATAATTCCGATTTTCATGTTTCCTCCTGTTGTTGTGTCACTGCTTTTCTGTCGCTTAGCCGAAAGCGCCCTTCTGCGGGGTCTTTCGGCTTTTATTCATTGGAGTCAAAAATCCTGATTTTTGAACTGTTTTTGCGTGCGCGACCCCGACTTGCTTAAGCCAGCGATTTCGGAGCTATTTTTTCGCGAACAAACCCGACTTGCTTAAGCCGGCGATTTCGGAGCTATTTTTTCGCGAACAAACCCGATGATGTACGAAGGTACTTCGAGCGGTTTGTTCGCGGAAAGCAAGTCGCGAGTAATCGTCGTAAGAC
>CACZNV010000105.1 GCA_902782645.1 uncultured Ruminococcus sp.
GCCTGGACTCTCGGGTCGTTCAGATACTTTTCGATGCGGTCGTCACTGAAGGGATTGGCGTGATCCTTGTCTCTGTCAAGGTAAGGCAGATCGTATGCGTTAACCTTATTTTCCAGAAGGAATTCGTAGTACCTTGCATAAGCAAGTCCGTCGTCGCCGTAATATGTCCAAGGCGGATTGTAGGAATAGATGTTCCACCATGATACATCGGCAAGGATCTTGCAGTTTGAAGCATCGGGCAGCGTGAACTTCCAGACGTAAACGTAAACGTTTGCCTTCTTAATCTCATTGCCGCTGCTGTCCTTAATAGTGAGCACGGCGGAGTACTGGCCTGCGGGAGTGTTCTTGTCGGTGTAAACCTTGATCAGGAACATCTGGCTCTTGTGTGCCTCAAGGTCGAAGCTTCCCTTATACTCCGGCAGCGGGTCAACGATCGTTTCGCCTTCAACGTCGTCAAAATAGTAGCCCTTGCAGATGACGTACTTAAGTACGGTGCTGCCGTTTGTGAAGTCGGAAAGTGAAACCGTAAGGCCTGTCTTTGCCTTGGTGGAAGCCAGCAGGAACTGGCAGCCTTCGATTTCGTTCTTAGCCATCCGGATCTGGTAGGTGTTCTTGCCGGTGGATTTTACGGATTCCTGAGGGGTTTTGGCGAATGCATCGTCAAACCAGAGGGTGATGTCGCTGTCTTCATTGGCGGCATTGATTTTAGTGTTGCTAACTGCGGGAGCGGTGTCGGTTGCCTTGTCGAGAAGGTTGGATGCCTGGGTCTGCTGCTCATCGGTGAGAGCGTTGGGGTCATCGGCGGTGCCGATTAAGTCCATAATCTCATCCATGCTTTTTGCAAACAGAATCTCGCCAATGTAAAGGTTCTCGCCTGCGCCCTGAGCGCTGAACATGTAGTCAAGCCTGAAGCCGTGGATAAGTCCGTTCCAGCCGTTGGCGTCGCCCATGTTGTATATCATGTACTGCCATTCGCCGTCGCCGTTAGAAAAGCTTCTGGTGCGGCTGTATCCAGCCATGGCGCCCCTGATATTACCGGAGTAGTAGAATATCTCGCAGCTTGTGTTGGAGCAGTTCTCCTGCCTGACTTTAAATACAACCAGCTTGTAAGTGTCGGCCGAAGGAGCGTTGAGTCCGTAGGCCTTCAGGTAACCTTCGAGGTTGAAGCTGATATAAGGGTCGCCGGTTTTTGCGGTGGTGGAGAGCTGAATTACCTTTCCGTAGTCATCGTCATCCACCAGAGTCGCCTTAACCGAATTGCCGCCTGAAAAATACGATGTGATCTTTTTGCCGCCGGTGGTCACCTTTGTGGACGATGTGGGCGCATAATCAACCGGAGCCGGAGTAGGCGTGGGTGTGGGTGTAGGTGTAGGCGTGGGAGTCGGCGTAGGGGTAGCTGTCGGAGTGGGAGTCGGCGTTGCCGTGTTTGCAGGCGTCGCAGTGGCGCTTCCGCCCTCTTCAGGCGTAGCGGTGGGTCCGTCCGTCGGAGCTGCAGTCTCTGTTGCAGCCTCAGTTGCACCCTCTGTGGCGGCTTCCGTTGCGGTCTCTGTTGCCGCGGGCGTCGGATTGTCCGAAGGAGTCTCCGCAGGTGTATCCGTGGGAACTGCGCTCTCTCCGGGATCCGGAGTCTCAACCGGAACATCGGTCACAGCTTCAGTAGGCTGTTCCGAGGTCGGAGTGGCAGCTTCCGTAGGTGCCGCCGTAGGGGCATCCGGTTTGGAAGCGGGATCGCAAGCTGCAAGCAAAGATGCGGCCATTGCGAACATTACAAGAAAAGCGATTAGTTTTTTCATCTTTGTCCTTCCTTAGAATAATAATGGTTTATCCGGAAGCCGGTTTGGGAAAAGCCGGCCTTCACATCTTTTGAATACCTGACTGGGATTGATCTTCAGAATTAATCCTTTTGCGTCCCGTGGGGCAAAGAGGATTTTCGTAAAGCTTTCCGGTTGTAAAGTAATCGTAGGATCTGCAGCCCCCGGCGCATTCTCCGCCATGGTCGCATCCGCTGCATCCTCCCGTCAGAAGCGACTCGTCAAAATGCCTGTTATATCTGAACGAAGACGGATCCGTCCAGATGTCAATAAGAGTCCTCTCTCTCAGGTTTCCCTCGATGAAACGGTCGTCGTACATGGATTCGCAGCCCTTCACATTGCCGACACTGTCGATACCTATGCCTGAAAGGCCTGCGCTGCATCCTCTGAATTTCAAGCCGTGAAAGCCCCTGATTTCGCCCTCATCCTCCGTAAAATAGCCGATGTTGTCCGCAACGCCAATGAAAAACCGGCTGTCTTTAGCCGTATTCCTGACAAACTTCATAACCTTGGCGGCGTCAAAATTTACGTCAACACCGTTTTGGCAGGCGTTGCCCATCGGCGAGCAGGCCTGGAGCTGCCAGGCAAAAATCTTATACTGCTTCAGGGTTACGTAAAGCTCCTGAAGCCTGGGCGCGTTGTCGGCTCTTAACGCGCTTATGACGGAAGTGTTTATACCTGCGTCAGTAAGCGTCTTCAAAGTATCAAGGGCCCTTTTGAAGCTGCCCTTCTGCCTAAAGGCGTCATGCACATCCTCCGGTCCGTCTATGGACACTGCAACCGATTCCACTTTAAGCCGTTTAAGCGACGAAACCGTTTTGTCATCCATTCTGTAGCCGTTTGTGATAATGCACACGGCAATGTTTCTTGACGTGAAAGCCTCCGTAATCTCACGCCAGTCAGGTCTCATAAAGACCTCGCCGCCAATGAGAGAAACCCTTCTCAGGCCAAGCTCCGCAAGCTGGGATGCAACTCCGATGCATTCGCAAAGAGAAAGCTCGTTTTCTCTCGCCCTGCCGCCTTTTGACCCGCAATATTTACAGGAGAAACAGCATGCAAGCGTAACCTCGAAAACGCAATGTCTCAGCTTATAGGGAAAGTCATCGTATCCGGCGGCCATCAATTAAGTTCCTTCAAAACCCGTGATTTATTCGGAATCTTCCGAAGACCGATCCGGGTTGAAATACTCAGGTCCCGCATAGACCGGCATGCATATCTCATTCGGATCAAACGGAATCCGGTCTGCATCGCTGTCCGGGCTCTCTTTTTTCGTTTCCGCAGCGTTTTTACCTTCAATCGGCTGTCCGTTTTCGTCGACAAAGATAACTGCAGGCCTGTTTAATCTTTCATCGTCGAAAAATTCAGGTCCGTTATAGACACACTCGAAAATGGGCTCCTCGTCCTTTTTGCCCTTTTTCCTGAAGTTATCGGGGTATTTTCTTTTTTTGCTTTTACACATAAAAGATCTCCTCTATACGCCAATGAAAAGCTTTGAGACAAAGCTAAAACGAATCGCTTCACAATTTTATATTTTAGCAATGAAAAGCGGTTAAGTCAATAAAAACAAAAGCCCGGCGGCGCTGAAACAGGCCGGAAAAACCGAAGCCGTTGATTCAGCGCAGCCGGGTACTTTATACGCCTTAAATAATTCAATCAGTTCAGGACGAGTATCATCCTTATGGGGTTGTGGTCCGAGTATGCAAATCCGGTGTCGATTACATCAGACGAAACGCATGTAATGTTGTTGCTGATAATAAAACCGTCTATAGTAAGCTGGAGCTGATGCTCATGGTAAGGGCCATCCGCGTTCCTGCATGTGGGGACAGGATTGTCCTTATCAAGCGGTGCAATCATCGTCTGTTTTGACCCGTCAAGGATTCCCTCCGGGAAAGGCTGCGCCCAGGTGTATTCCACATCCGGTTTTCCGAAATATTCCGAGGAATCGCCAAGGATATCCTTATTGAAATCGCCGCCTGCAATGCAGTAATTGCCCTTGTCGTATTCACTGTTAAAATCCTCAAACAGTTTCAGCAGCTGATCAACTGCCACCTTGCCGTCCGACGTGTACGCTGAAATGTGAAAATTGTAGAGAACCAGGTCTTTTCCGTTTTCAACCGCAAGACGGGTTTTCTGGTAGCACCGGTCAAGGTCGATTATTTTCATGACACCGGTCTCCACAGGAAGCTCCACCCTCTCAGGCTCGTTCAGCGCGCCCTTTGCGAATATCATAATGCCTGTTTTTGCCGATCCGTGAGGTTTCAGGAAAGGAAGCCACAGATAAGGCGAATCCCAATTCTGTGCGTAAACGTAAGAAAGATCCGAAAGAGCATCCTCAAGGTAAATTCTCTCGTCTACGCCATAGCTTCGGGTGGCATTCTCGTCTATCTCCTGAATATGATAGATGTCGGCGTTTTCATTTTTAAGGAACCCGGCAATGGCGGTCATATTCTTCTTAAGCGATTCCAAAGACCATGCCCTGCCCTCGCTGCCGCCGTCCATAAAGAACCCGAAGTCGCTCTCATAAGCCCCGAAACCGATGTTAAACGAGACCATCTTATATTCTTTTCCGGTCTCATATACCGTTTCGGAGCGGTTAACTGCAGTGAGCTTCATGTCTCCAACCCTGTGGTAGGAGGCAAATACATAAATAACATATGCAGCAGCAAATACAATAAGAGCGCCGATTACGCATCCCGCAATCCCGAAAACCTTTCCCAAAACATTTCGCTTCTTAGAAACAGTTTTCCCGTTCTTTTCCGGTCCCTCGGAAATCTCAGCAATCTCGCCGCCAATTGTTTTTTTCTTCATCTGTTTTATCCTTTCGAATAATCGCAGGCTTTGTTTGTTACTTGGAGATTCTACAATAACCAATGAGATTTATCAACAAGTTCGAGAATCGTTAAACGGGACGGAAGCCCGCTTAAGGCCTCCGTCCCGTATTCTAAAGATGTTTAAAACATCTGTGTTATTATTTGTTTGTTGTTACGTAAATATTGTCGATGAGAAGATCTCTGGCTCTTGCGCCGAATGCAAAGCTGTCGTAAACGGAGAAGAGAGCCGACTCGGACTTGGCGAGTTCATTGCCCTCCCCGTCTTCGATGCTTACGTTCGAATAATACTTCTCGTAGTATCCCGTTGCATCCTGGTTTACGCCCGGATTCGAGTAGTTGATGACGAAAAGGAGAACGTCGTCTGCTTTCACAGTGATCTTTGAGACACCGTCATCTTCGATGAGGAAGCTGACCATCTTGGCGTCAAAATCAACAGCGGTCAGCACCTCTGCGGCGGCAACGTCTCTCTTGTTGGTTTCGTTGTTCCACTGCATGATGTAGACATAAACCTTGTTTTCGCCTCTGAAGTCAAAACCGATGCCGCTTGCGCTGACGAGGGATCCCTGGCCGTCCTTACCGAAGGAATTCTCGTAGAATGAGCGGTTGGCGTTATTCTCGTCGCCCCATCCGATAACGAAGCCGCCAAAGTTTCCGCTGTAGGAGCCGTTGTTCTTGAAGTCAAACTTTGCGGTGAAGCCCTTGCCGGATTCAACAAGGCTTTCGTGGTAAAATGCGTCAAATTTAAGGTTAAGCGCCACGGAGCCGTTGACATCGGCGAAGTCGGAATTTCTCAAGCCGAACGAAGGTGTCCATTCAGAGCCGTAGTAGTTGGAGAGGAGATCTCCTTCACTTGCGTCTTCGAAATCGTAAAGCAGGTCTTCAAAAGCGTCTACCAGTTTTTCGGGAGAGGCTTCTTTCTTCTGTTCCTTCGGTTTTTCCGCCTTAACCAGTTTGTCGCCGTAAACCTCGTTAAATGCAGCGTCATAGGCGTTAACGTCATCTTCGCTCTCAAACGCACCGAACCATGCAATCTCAAAGTCGCCGCCAACGGTATCAACAGTTGGGAATCTCAGTCCGTACCACTCTCCGCCGGCAGCCGGGAACGCCTCTTCTGCGACAAACAGTCCAATATGCCAGTCGAGGTCTGTGATAAAATCTATGTCGTTATACATACCGACAGACGGAGAAGGACCGCCTGCAGATGAAATCGCATAAAAATGGTTCGTCTGACGGACGCTCTGGCCATAGCCGATTCTGTACTTGAAAGCAAGTATCGGAAGATCCTCGGTATAAACAGACTCATCAAAACGGAAAATGATGTTGTTGTCTCCCGTATCTGTTATGATTGTGAGCCAGGGCTCGCCGTCCCTGTATTCAAAGTCGCAGGATGAAGGCTGTATCAGCGAATCGTCCTCAAGGTCAACCAGAATCGCATTGCCGCTGTAATTGATCTGCGGCTTAGGCTCGGGTGTATTTGTAGGTGCGGGTGTTGCGGTGGGATTCTCCGTCGGTGTAGGGTCTTCCGTGGTTTCCGGGGCTTTTGTGGGTTCTTCGGTCGCCTGGGTCGGAGCCTTGGTGGGTTCAGTGCTCTTTTGCGAACCGGTTCCGCAGGCCGCAAGAAGCAGCGCAATTGCAAGGATTACCGTGATGAGCACGGAAAGTTTCTTCGTCATGATTGCTGACCTCCTTAAATATTAACTGTTAAGTTAAATGCCGGACATCGCCAATGTCCGAATCCGTAATTCTTCCCCTGAATTATAGCTTTTAAATAAGCCCAAGTCAATCTCAAACCGCCCGGCAAACATGTGCCGGGCGGTAAACGGATTTAACCGAATATATGATTTTAATCTTTCTTTTTCACTGTTTTTGCGCCGAATGCAAGTACACATGAAAGAGCAAGAACTGCCGCAAAAGAAGATGCAAATCCTCCGCAGCCGCCGGACTTTCCGTTTCCTGACTCTTTGGTTTCCTCAGGAGTATCCTTAGGACCTTCCGTTGCGGATGTATCGGGAGCAACTGTGACCTCAGGCTCCGGAGTGTCAGTTGCCTCTGCCGCAGCCGTGCCTGAAACGGTGGGCTCCGGCGTATCTGCAGGTTCAGGTGTTGGCGTATCCGCGGGCGGCTCAGTAGGTGTTGATGTAGGCGCTTCCGTCGGAGTGGGAGTCGGAGTGGGAGTTTCAGTCGGCGTCGGAGTCGGCGTCGGCGTTGGTGTAGCGGTTGGTGTTGGCGTCGGTGTGGGAGTAGGCGTTGGCGTCGCGGTGGGCGTGGGAGTTGGTGTTGGAGTAGGTGTGGCGCTTGATTTGCCCTCGTATGACACCGTCCAGATTAAGGCTTTTTCCGTGGAGTTTGAAGTCTTGGCGTATACCTTAACGGTGTGCTTTCCCGCAGTGACGGGAACCCTCACATCAAACCTGGTGGCGTCTGAAGCTGTTCCCTGAAGATTGTTCGCGGCTGCTCTTATGGCGTCTGCGTCCTTGGCGTTAATCCTGAATGAATCCGACCAGACGATATTGAAGCCGTCAACGGAGTAACCGAACTGTCTTATAAGGCCAAGGCCCTCGTTGGAGGCCATCCAGCCGTAGATGCCTATCTCGGGATACTTGCCCGCATCCACCGTGCCCACGTCAAGCTCATCGGCAAGACCGCCCTGCTTCACAAGGTCAACGGTGTTTCCGTTTTCAACGCCGAACACTCTGTCCTTAGAGACCGCGGGTTCTTTCGGAGTAAGTGCCGACAGGATGATTGAATTAATGACTTGGCGGGCTTTGCCGTCGCTGGGTTTGTTGACCACTTCATAGTTGCCGCCGCTGTTTCGGCTTACCATGTCTGCGCTGCCGCCGCCGTCAAGGAGGAAAGCGTTGTCGACGCCAAGGGCAAGAAGTATCTCGTCCATGTCGCTGATTTTAAAGCCTACGGCGTAGTTGCTCTGACGGCCGTCCATGGTGATGAAAAAGCATTTGCCTTCAGCGTTATTTCCCAGTATCGAGGCGGGGTAGCGGTTGTTGTCCTGAAGATTTGTGGATTTTCCGTTCTTGACAAGGATCATATGTCCGCCTACGGCATTTACCACATCTTTCCAGACCGCAGTGTCTTTTGTGGTTCCGCCCTTCAGCGTAAAGCTGAACGAAAGCTCGTCGCCAACCTTAATGCCCTCAATCTTGGATATGTACTTTGTGCCTCTGGCTGTAAGTATGAGGCGGTTGGCTTTCATGGCCGGACGGGTGGTGTTTGGTTTGCTTATGGAAGTGACCTTGCCGGTTATCACCGCGTCCTGCATTATGCAGTAGTCGTAACCGCAGTCGATAACTATCTCGTAGGCATCGTCAAGGCAGTAATTGTCGGCAGGTCCCTTGTCTGAGTAGAGCATTATGGCGTCATTGGCGGGGAGCCTGTTAAGACCCGTGAGCTTAACTGCAGCGGCATCGGGATTTGACAGGTTTGAAACCTTGATTGTGAGGGTTGGGGTCCCCAGAATGGTCCTTCCGTCAGCGGTAAAGCCGAAGCTGTCAAAGGCGCCTTCGTATGGGGTCTCAGCCGTGGTGTGGGGGCTTGAAACAATTTCACCGTTGTAAATCGTAAGGCCTCTCGGGAGCTCAAGACCTTTTTTAACCACTGCGTCGCTGTATCCGCCGTAGGAGGTACCTTTGCCGAGAACCCTGGAGTGGGTGGAGGTCATAAGCCACATGTCGCCGTTGATGCCTATAAGAGGCGTCTTGGTGCCGCCTGACTCGCTTTCCACGGACTTCATGGTGTTTACTGTGGTGACACGGCTGTTGAGGTAACTGCCTTTATTGGCCACATCAACTATAAGGTCGGTCCTCCTCGGATCAAATTCGGTGACCCAGAAAGACTGCTGGCCGTATTTTGACGACTTGCCCAGCGTGATGTGAGTTGTTACAACTCCGTCGTATATCTCGGTGACGGTCCTGGAAGTCTCGCCGTCGAACTTGTCGTCCGGAATTGCGAAAGACGTGACCGCAAATACAAACAATAAGCAAAGCACGGACAATGCCGCAAATAACAAGGTAGTCTTTTTCAAAGCAAACCTCAGAAAATCTGATTATTCTTAAAGGCGGCTGAACATATTTAATGCACTGCCGCCCTTCTTATTTCAGTCTTCCAGCGAAACAAGATACTTCCCGTAATCCGTGTCGAGAAGCTTTCCGCCAAGCTTTTTCAGCTGCTGTTTTGTTATAAAACCCCTTCTCCAGGCGATTTCTTCGATGCAGGAGACGTAAAACCCCTGGGTGTTCTGAACCGTGGATATAAACTCCGCAGCCTTAAGGAGTCTTTCGGGAGTTCCGGTGTCAAGCCACGCAAAGCCTCTGAAAAGCCTTGTGCATCTGAGGGTTCCGCGCTTCACGTAAACCTCGTTTACGGCTGTTATCTCCTTTTCGCCCCTCTCGGAAGGCTTAACGGACGCGGCAACACTTAAAACGTCATTGGCGTAAAAGTAAAGACCTGGCACCGCATAGTCAGACTTGGGCTTTTGAGGCTTTTCCTCGATGGAGATGACCTTGCCGTCCGGGTCGAACTCAACGACTCCGAAATCGCCGGGATTCTTCACAGGGTAGCCGAAAACCACCGCCTGGCACTCATTGGCGTCAATCAAACCCTTCGCCTCTTCGAATCTTGCGGTGAGGTCCTGTCCGTAGAAGATGTTGTCGCCTAAAATCAGACAGACATTGTCATCGCCAATAAACTCCTTCCCGATAATAAAGCTCTCCGCAATGCCCCCGGGTCTCTCCTGAACCGCATAGCAAAGCTTTATTCCGATGTCGCTCCCGTCGCCGAGAAGCTCCCTGAAAAGAGGAAGATTGTCTTTGTCCGAAATAATCATGATCTCCCTGATACCGCCAAGGAGAAGCACCGAAAGCGGATAGTAAATCATGGGTTTGTCGTATACCGGGAGAAGCTGCTTTGTGACAGCTTTGGTCATTGGATACATTCTGGTGCCTTTTCCGCCGGCTAAAATGATGCCCTTCATAAGATAGTCCCTCTTTTGATTTGCAGACAATTAGGATATTAATGTGAAGCCAAAACTTTAAAGCTTGTAAATATAGGAAAGCATAGAGTCGAGATAACTCACCGTGCCTGCGGTTAAAGTGATGCAGGCCATATAGTTTCCTACCCTCTTAAGCAGCATATACTCATAAGCTTTGTGGCCTGAGTTTTCGAGAACCGCATAGTATCCGTCAAATTTCATGCCGCCGGCTTCGAATTCTCTTATAATTAAAGATTTCACTTCGACATCTGCATAACCCAGACCTTCTATAACATTATCTTTTGCCTTTTCAAGATACTGTTTCTCGGATAAAGGTATTCCTGCGGTTTTGTACATATTCTCAAAAACTACAACTATTGATGCCCCGTTGGAGTTGTTCATAGCAAAGAAATCGTATGTAGCTTCTGCTTTTTCGAGGGATTCTTCAAAATCGAGCTTATTGATTATGTTTTTGATATAGTCCACGCTCTGTATGGAAAAGCCGGAGGAGCTGTTTTTGAAATCTATGCCCAGTCCCAGCGATTCGTTATAGTACTTTGTTTTGTCGTTTGAAATCACACCTTGCTTGAGATTAACCCTTATGCGGATACACGACGACAGGCAGGCGCAAAAAGCAACTGCACAAAGAAGAAATAGAGATATTCTGATTGTTTTTTTCATGTGAATCACTCCCCTCTGAAATCATCGGGTTTATTATATCACATCCGTCTGAAAAAAGAACTCTTATAATAGTACCCCGGCAAGTTTTCTTATTCTCTAATTATGAACTGCTTTGCCCGTATTGCTTAAGCCTGCGATTTCGGGGCTTTTTTTTCGTGAACAAACCCGACTTGCTTAAGCCAGCGATTTAAGAGCTTTTTTTTCGCGAACAAACCCGATGATGTACGAAGGTACTTCGAGCGGTTTGTTCGCGGAAAGCAAGTCGCGAGTAATCGTCGTAAGAC
>CACZNV010000106.1 GCA_902782645.1 uncultured Ruminococcus sp.
CGGGCACGTCCGTTGCATTTCCGGTTTCAGTCGGTGCCGGCGTCACAGTGTTTTCAGGGGTCGGGGTCTCCTTGCCGGCGCCGTCCGGCGTCGGAGTTGGCGTGGGAGTCGGAGTCTCCGCCGCCTCTGTAGGTTCCGGTTCCTTCACCGTCACCTCTATAATAGAAGAGTAGGATACGGTTGTCTCCGTTCCCTTTGTGGCCTTGACGGCTGCGCAGTAGTAGTATGTGCCCGCCTTTTCCGGCGTAAGGGAGAGAGTTTCGCTGTTTGCAGTGGGATTGTCGGTGAGGGCCTTTATGTCTTCGATAACGCCTGTGCCGGTGCTGTACCAGATGATTTCATAGCTTGTTTCATCACGGCTTGTGTAGCCCACGGTCAGTGTGAAAGGCTTGCCGGCTTCAGCCTTGATCCTCACAGGTACCGTGATTTCCGGTGACGAGGGGCCTCCCTGATCGCAAATGACTACATACGCAGGATTAGTGGCAGTCTCAGCACCGTGTTCAAGTACCACGCAATAGACTTGCGCGCCGGAAAGCTGCTTTAACACGCCCTCGAAGTAAAGACTTTTTCCGTCAGCGGAGGTGCCGAATCCGCTCTCCGAGTAGAACACCCAGGGATCGTTTTCGAAATCCGCATTCTCAATGTCATAATCTTTTCCGTCAAATATGATGTGCCACCTGAAAATCGCCTCTCCGTCGTCCGAGTCGCAGGAGTAGCTGGCATCCGCATATTCCGGAAACACATTGCTTTGGGGCTGCTTGGTTATTTCGGCAAAAGAAGCAATGCCGAAAGCCGCAAACCCGATGCAAAACACAAATACCGCCAATAAAACTATAAACAACCGTTTTTTCATATTAACCTCCGCGAAATCCGATCAAAAACTGTGACTGCAGGCCTTCACTCAGGCGTTTGAGCAGCCGATTCTTTCTCTTTACGTTTCTTTCTGTTCTTAACCTCCCTGATTTCCCTGAAAGCGTCCTTCTGATGGACCCTTATCTCCCAGTGGATGAGGAAAGTCATCGCCGCCCTTATGAGAATGACAGCGCCAAGTATAAGCAGCTCGTTCCAGTTCCTCACGTAAACTGTCCTCAGGAGCTCGCCGCCTATCTTGAATTCAAGCGCCAATGCAATCCCCTGAGCAAGCTTAAGTCTGACGCCAATGTCTCTCCTGCAGAGGCAGTAGAGCGCCCTTCCCACGGCAAAAACAAGGACCAGAGCACCGATAATTTCGATTGCCAGCGCAGTGTACCTGGTGACAAGAAAAACAACTTTCTCTATGTTGTCGTAAGCAGTTTCCATTTAAGTTTTCACCCCTTGAATACAAAGCAAAATCTGCCGCCCGGAGCAGCCTCGCCGTCCGTGTAGAGGCTGAGTATGTTTCCCTCGTTATCTCCGAAGAGATTGTTGTCGGTCCATTTGTAGCCGAATGAGGCGGGAGAGGCGCCTTCGGAAAGTCCCAGGGCGCTTCTTTCAACCCTGATCTGGATTATGTTCCTGTTCACCACAATGTCTGCGCTGCCGCAGCTCTCCCATGTCCAGCCGCCTTTCGAACGCTCCACGGTGGCCTTGCCGGATGAGGGATTCAGCCTGTTGATGATAAACTCGAAGCCCTCCCAGGCGTTTGTTCCGTCGCCGGTGTCAATCAAAAGATGCATCCAGCCCTCGTCGGTGTCCGGAGTGATTTCATTGGCGCATTCGGCGTAGAAATAGATATATTTGCTGTCGTAGGCGGTCTTTACCTCAGCAATATCGTTTCTTGCGGTGTCGCTCTTGTATGATTTGCCGCCGTAGGCCCTGGAGCCGTTTTTCCTGCTGCGCTCCGCGGTGCTTCCCACATATGTCTCGGTGGATGGAACGTCGTTCCACTGGGATATTTTGCCAAATATGTTGATTGTCTTCTTTGGCGATACCGGCGTAGTGTCGTTTACGCCCTTGAACCGCCTGATGTTTTCCACCAGCTGGTAATAGTAGTAGTCCTTCATGACGCCCTGAGATGGTTCGCAGTCACGGCTGTATTCCGTGTCGTACTGGTCCACCATGGTGTTTGTGAGAGTTGTGTCTCCCGCCCAGGTCTCGGACCTTATGGCCACCCACTCGTTCCAGCCTGTCACGAATATGAACTTGGGGTCCTTCTTGATAGCGTAGTCCCACTGCTGCTGGAAGTTGAGACCGTAGAACTTGGAGTTTTCGATGTTCTTGTCGACAGTTATAGTGTTTCCGTTGAACTCGTAGGTGTAGCTGTACTTGCCTTTGGTGTAGCTGCGGCCCATAACGTTGTAGCCGCTCATCGCAGTGATGCAGTTGCGCTTGTAATCTGCGTTCTGGGCAACGCCAACGGTGATTTCCTCCACATTTCCCTTGGCGTCTGTGTACACGGCCTGGGGGTAGACGGAGAGCCAGCCCCAGTAGCTGTTTGATCTTTCATCGTGGAAATAGGAAGCGTCGTTTCTTCTGAAGGTGAAGAATTTGTAGATTTCGTTATCCTTGGCGCTTTCGGATATCTTAAGGGACTCCGGATAAGCGAGAATCAGAGGTTTTCCCTCCCAGTAGAACCAGGTGTCCTCGTAAAGGCCCTTGGAGTAAAGCTTGTCGTAGATGTCGTTCAGCTGAAATCTGCTGTCCTCGCCGGGGCCGAAATTCAGCATGAAAACGATGCCTGGGGCGTTGACACCTTCTTTTCTGGCCTCTGAAAAGCCTTGGAAAAGCGCCATATATGCGGTCTCCCAGGTGTAGCGGCCGTTAGTGTTGTCAAGGATTATGCAGTCAACCCCCGCATCCGCAAGAAGCTCCGCCTGCTTTCTTATAACATACCTGTCCGCAGTGGAATAGTAGTTGTAAATGGGCTCGTCCCAGAAATGGTAGCCCCCTTTATTCTTCCAGGCGGGGTCGTTGTAGTCATGCTTTGCCTTTTCACGGGCCTCGTCACTCTCAAGAGCGTCCATAATTGCAGTGACGTTTCTGACGTTTGTGGACTGGGCAAGTTCCTCGTGCCAGGAGGAATAGAAAATGCCCACAAATTTTTCCTGATTCACCGAAGAACTGACGGTTCCCTTTAGGGCGCTTGACGAATATGAAGAGCCCGCCGTGGAAACCTTTCTGCCCAGGCCGTCAACCGCAGAATAGTTTTGAGGATTGATAGCCTCTATGCTCCGTCCCGTGATGGGATAAGCTGCCTCGATATCGTAGGCCTCCTCGGGACTCAATACCTCCGGAGTTTCCTCGGGAGCCTCCGTTGCGGTCTCCTCCGGGTCTGCGGCTTGGGTGTCGGGGGCGGTTGCATTGGAGTCTTCTTTCGGAGAGCAGGCTGCAGCCCCGGCAAGCACAAACAGAGAAAGCAATATCAGGAGCAGTCTCAGCGATTGTTTTCCGAAACAGCTTTTCACGGTTCTCTTTTTCATATTATGCGATCCTTTCGGGTTGGCTTCGGTTCACTCTAATTATAAAAAAAGGAGGAGCCGATTTCAACCTCATCGCCAATATATTCAATTGGTTTTTAAGAGGATTTGTGGTAAAATCCCAAACGAATTACTTTACTCAGGAGAAAACGATGGCTTTTGATAAAAAATCCGGAAATACAATAATGAAGTTCTTGACGGTGCTGCTTGCAATGACAGCCGCCGTACTCCTTATATTTTTGATTGCAAAAGGCTGCCAAAACGGATCTGAAAGCGGGCCTTCAGACGCTACCCCGGGCGGTACAAGTTCCGGTGAAAAAGCGACACCGTCAAGTACGGAAGACGCCAATGACCCCACGCCCTTTGGCGGCAGCTCCGAAACACCCGGAAGCGAGACATCAACCCCTTCAGGAAGCACAGCAGAAAATCCCACAGAGGTCCCCACAAACATTCCCTCTCTCACTGAGAGCGACTACCTTTCCATGCCCCTCAAGGCGCCTGTGAAGGAAGGCGGCACCCTAGTGATTTCGGAGGTCATGTCCTCCAACTCGAAATACCTTGGCGTGGGCGGACAGTACTACGACTGGGTGGAAATCACTAACATATCAACGGCGCCCGTGAATCTGTCTCAATACACATTTACGGACCGCCAGTCAAAACCCGAAAAATACAGGCTTCCCGATAAGACTCTGAACCCCGGCGAGTATGTGATTATCTACTGTTCGGGACTTGAGACCGCAAACCATGCGCCTTTTAAGATTTCATCCTCCGGCGAAGCCCTCTACATCTTTAAGGACTGCAAAGCAGTTGACTTTGTAATCGTACCCGCAGACATAGGCACCGACAACACCTATGCAAGGTACGGTGCCGAATGGATCTATTCTGTAAAGCCCACTCCGGGAACCGCCAATGCAGCGGGGCGCTACAGAAGACTCTCCGCCCCCTCCGCAAGCCTTGCTTCAGGCTGCTATTCCGACACAGTCAAAGTAACACTTACCGGGGAAGGCAAGATTTACTACACAACTGACGGTTCAGCCCCCTCCTCAAAGTCAAAGGTCTACACCGGACCTGTTGAAATCGCAAAGCCCACCTCTTTAAGGGTGGTAAGCGTCCTTGACGGGGAAACAAGCGCCGAGTCTGATTTTACCTAC
>CACZNV010000107.1 GCA_902782645.1 uncultured Ruminococcus sp.
CTATTGTGTTAGCAATTACAAGTGACTGTGATGATGTAGCTTGAACTTTCATACCAGTTGCGGTAACTGTTCTGTTCATTGAGAACCATGCGTAAGTTGCTGTACTGACGAGGATTGCCGATACGAGCAGCATTATAAACGCAGGAATCAATTTCCTAAATTTTTTCATTTTTTTACATCCTTTCGAAAAGATATTTATTGAATCCGCTGCCCGTGGGTGGCGGTGTTCAATCATTGTCAGGTGCCGGGTTCGCCTTTGCGGTCGCTGTTGGCTTCGACACTCATTTCCATATCGACTTTCATCTGACCGCCAAGGATGCGGTCGACGCATTCGGGATCGTTGCCCTCAAGCCAGATGATCACGGTGTATTTTGTGATGTCTCCGGGTTTGAAGTCTTGGATCGTCTTTTTCACAACGGTCGTTGTCGATAAGAACGGCGTTGTGTTGGGTTCGGGGCCGTCCACACCGTCTGTGCGGGGGTAGGCGTAATCCACATATTCACCGTCCACATAGAGCCTTATGCGGCACGCCTTTTCGATCTCGAGGGTCATATTGGCGATGTAGAGGTGGTAGGAGTAGTCGACGGTGTTCTGGCCGGCGTTTTTGCAGTAGAACGTGTACGCGATGTAGTTCTTGCCGTTGTGGACGCCGTCCACGTTGTCCAAGCCTTCGGGAAGGCTGCGGCCGTCGATATTGGTGATTTTCTCATCGATTTGGGCGTTGAGACGGGTTGTCCTTGAGCCGAAATCGCTGCTCGATGAAAGTGTCAGTGCGTAATCAAAGTCAGATTTATTGATCATGACCGTGAACGCGCCGAACTTCATGTAAAGCGCTGACAAAATGTAGCCGATGATTAGGAGGATTGCGCAGGCGGTGATGATGATCGGGATGGTCTTTTTCATCACCCTGTACTTCTTGATCTCGAAAGCGGTTCGCCTGAGAAGACTGGAGGGTTTCTTTTCTGCCATCAGAAATCTTCAACCTCCTCTCGCTGCGGGAGTGCTTCATCAAGAGGCATCCTGGGTGAGCCGTGCTCAACTCTTCCGATATAGTCTGCATCCGGAATGTACCCGTAGGCGTCCGCCCTATAAAGAGCTATGATTTGGTCGTCGTTCTGGAGGCCGTCCGCAATGAACTCGCACTTGAGGCTCTTGAGGAACATCAGGAGTGCTTCTGCGCTCTCTGCCTTGTTTCTGTTGTCCGTAAGCTGCGTGATGGCGGGGCTTACCAGCAGGAAATCAAAAGGCAGGCTGAAGAGCGGTGCAAAGGGACAGTCGCGGTCGCCGCATCCGGCAAGCATGCTCTTTATTTTAAGCAGCTTCATCGCAAGGAGGCAGGAGCGCACCTTTTCCGTGTCCTCATAGAGGACCGTGCGGGGAAACTCCAGGCAGATCTTCTCCGGTTCCTCGATTCCGCATTCGGAAAGGAGATTCTTCAGGAAGCTGTATACATCAACTTCTCTCACAATGCCGGGTGAAACCCTGACGGTGAGGAATTCAATGTGTCTTCCGGCTTCCTTGAAGGACTTGAGCGCGGTTCCGGCGGCGGAGATGTTCCATTTGGCGAGTTTGATGCCCCGGTCGGTCTCGTCGGCGGCGTATGCGTACTTTTCCGGAGGGATGACGCCCTCGATGACGCTGTTTATGTATGTGAAGGTTCGGTATGCTATGGGTGCTTTCTTGCTGCAGCTGTTGATCTGCGAGTAGCGCATTTCCAATGGGGTTACGTTCGAGTCCAGTGTGATCTTAACGTAGTCGGGGGTGCTTTCCGGTGCCTCTTCGGTCTCAACCGGAACTTCGTAATCTGTTTCGTTTTCGATCATCTGAGCACCTCGCCTTCGCCATTGATCCCATATTCGCACAGAAATATAACACATGTAATGTATCAAGTCAACAGCCTACCAAAAATTTTAAGCATATGTTTCAACTTTTTACACCTTGTCACCTACCATTTTTCCGCAAAAATCCCCATTCGTAAATCGCCAATTCTACTATATTTTCTGTGATTTTGCCCCTAAAGCACTCAAAAATTCCTAGAAATCTTGGCGTTTTAAACTGTTCAATAAAATTTAACACTTTGCGCCTCTTGACACCCAGCAATGAAGTATTTATAATTAATTAACGTTAAGCAATGAACTTTAGTGACCAGCGAAAGGCATTGGCGATAAAAGCATCGTGAAAGACACATCCGCTAAGGAAAAGCTGAGAGCTTTGTCCCTCAGCAGAATGGGAAAAATCATGGGCGCCGCATTTACAATAATTGCGGTGTTTCTGTTGATTTCCTCTTTTATTACCATCGGTCAAAACAGGTCCATCGATTCCGACGTCCAGCGATATATGTCTGCTCAAAAGTCCATCAACCAGCTGCAGCCCGTGGCGGATGAGCTCGCTTTCAACGCCCGCTCATTTACGCTGAAAGGTGAGTCGAAATATGTTCAGAATTACCTGAACAACAACAAGGACATGCAGCTCATTCCCAACACCATTGAGCAGATTCAGGAGGAGATTGGCGAGAACGGAGAGCTCTACGAGAGGTTGGCGCGGACCAAGATGTTTTCCTACAGCCTTGCCAGGAAAGAGTGCCTTGCCATCAGACTTGTGATTGACGCCAAGGGCTATCTCATTGACAATTATCCGGACGCCATAAGAAACACGGAGCTTCAGGACGCATATCTTGAGCTTTCCGACGAGGAGAAGATGAATGTTGCCAAGAACCTGCTGCTGGAGGAGTCATACGAGGACGACAAGAAGCAGATGCTGAACGAGATTGACATCTGTAAGAGTCTTCTTTCAAAGCAGACCGCAAATTCGCTGAACAACTCGTTTAAGGTGCTGAATTCCTTCCTCGCCCTTCAGATTTCACTCGTTATCGTGATGGTGCTCTACGTTGTCTTCACCATTGTTATCGTTTCCAGACAGGTGGTGCAGCCTTTGAGGAACGCCGCCAAGAGTATCTCAAAGGAGGATGCCCTTGAGGTGAAAGGCGTCAGCGAGTATCTGCTGCTGGCGGAGGCCTACAACAAGATGTACTACACCGAGCAGGAGCAGAAGGAGCAGCTTCGCCACGAGGCCACCCACGACAATATGACCGGTCTTGTGAACCGCAACGGTTTCAAAGAGGTCTGCAGGAACCTGGACTTCGCCAAGGCCGCCATCGTGATGATTGACGTTGACAATTTCAAGACCGTGAACGATGTTTTCGGCCATGATATTGGCGATAAGACTTTGATTTCTATCGGCAATGAGCTCCGCCACGTTTTCCGCCACAACGACATCGTGTGCAGGTTCGGCGGCGACGAGTTCTTGGTGCTGATGACCACCGCATCCGACACCGAGGAGTCCCGAAAGATCATCAGGGAAAAGGTTCAGCGGGTCAACAAGGAGCTTGAGGCATTTGAGGGAGGCAAGCTGCAGATTTCCATCAGCTGCGGAGTAGCTTTCGGCAAGCCGGGGGACAACACTGAGTCGCTGATAAAGAGAGCAGACAACGCTCTATACGTCGTGAAAAACAACGGTAAGCAAGACGTCGCCTTTGCACAAGACTTCGGGCTTTTTACATAATAGCTCCAAAATCAAAACTTTAACAAGTCGCGAAAGAAAACAGACATAGATTTCCCTAAGGAGAGAAACACCCTTGCACTCACTGAAATCCAAGATTACGCTACTTTCCGTAATATCGATTTCTGTAATCGTTTTAGTCACAACGATTATAGCTACAGTCGCGGTAAGAAGAGTCGGCAACGAGTCGGCCAACAGAATCTTAAGCCTTCTTTGTGAAACAGGCGAAAAGAACCTGGACATGTGCTTTTCCAGCATTGAGCAATCCGCCAAGACCATCTCTAAATATGCCGAAGACGACCTCAAGAGCACTTCCCTTGAGGATCTTCACAAGCATATAGAACGGGTTAAGGACGTTTTTGAGAAGACTGCAGAGCACACCGCAGGGGTTCTCACCTATTATTACAGGATTGACCCCTATCTTGAGCAGACAAGCGAAAAAGGTTTCTGGTTTGTCATGAAGGCTGACGACAAGCATTTTTACGAGCATGCCGTCACAGACATTTCCGGCTACGACCCTGACGACACAACATCTTTCGTCTGGTTCACTGTTCCCAAAAAAGAGGGCCGCTCCATCTGGCTTTCGCCCTACTTCACGGATACCCTTGGCGCCTGCGTCTTTTCCTACAACGTGCCCATCTACAAGGACAAGCAGTTCATTGGCGTTGTGGGCATCGAGGTTGATTACAACACCATCGCCAATACAGTCAAAACCATCAGCCTCTACAGCAGCGGCTATGCCTTTATAAACGACAAAAACGGCAGGATCATATGCCATCCCGACTATACCTACGAAGAACTGGCAAAGAATCATCCCGATGTTCCGGATGGTCTTATCAGTTCAAACAAGTATCTCACGTATAAGTTTAACGGTGAAGTTAAACAGGCGGTTTGGATAGAGCTCAACAACGGCATGCGCCTCAACGTCACCGTGCCTGTCTCGGAGATTAATTCAAGCTGGCAGAACACCATGGTGATGATTATCATAGTTGCGGCCGTGCTGATGCTGGTGGCGGTTACCTTGGAGGTAATCCTTGCGGATCACATTGCAAAGCCGCTTAAGAAGCTTTCGGAAGCCGCCGAACAGGTGGATGCGGGCAACTACAACGTTAACCTTAAGTATAAAGGCAGGGACGAAGTTGCAACCCTTACGAGAACGTTTAACGACCTTGTGAGCGATTTGAGGGTCTACATAAATGACCTGAACTCCATTGCCTACAAGGACGCCCTCACCTCGGTTCACAACAAGAGCGCCTACGACAAGTTTGTTGCGACGCTGCAGGAGCGCATCAACAGAAAAGAAAATGATTTGCAATTTGCAATTGCGGTGTTTGACTGCGACGACCTGAAGCACATCAACGACAAGTTCGGCCACGACAAAGGCGACATTTATCTCAAGAAGGCCAGCGAAGTCATCTGCCACGCCTTCAAGCACAGCCCCGTTTTCAGGACAGGCGGCGACGAGTTCACCGTTGTGATTGAGAACGCGGACTACGAGGCCCTTGAAAAGAACGAATCTGATTTCAGAGAGATGAGCATCAAGACCCATCTGCCTGACGCCAATGAATGGGACACCGTCAAGGTGGCCATAGGCATTTCCAAGTTCAACCCCGGCAGGGACAGCACCGTCATCGACGTGGTGAGGCGTGCCGATAAGATAATGTATGACGACAAGCGCCACCGCAAGGTAGGTAGGAAGTTCTACGAAGAAGCTTAACGGTTAAAGTTATATATAGAAAGAGAGCTGCTTTCTTGAAACCTTTGGATTTCAGGAAAGCAGCTTTTATTTTGAAGATTTTTGTTGGAACGCCTTTTATTCCGGAACCTTCAGTGCCTCAACCATGTTGATCTTTTTGTTTTTCTTGGCGATAAGGAGTGACACAAGCAGCGATACGCCGAACACCAGTATCACAGGCACCACGATTGTGGACCAGCCTAAAATCACCTTCATTTCGTACTCGGAGGCAAGGGCCTTGGTGAGCACGTTGGTAATTACGATGCCTGCGGGCACGCCAAGGATGTACCCTGCCACCGTGAGCCACATGTTCTGGGCGATGAGGAGCTTGCCGATGCGCCTGTCTCTGAAGCCTACGACTTTAAGCGTCGACAGTTCCCTGTACCTTTCGAAGTAGGACATGACGCCAAGGTTATAGAGCACCACTATTCCCAGGATGATTGAGAAGGCTATGAGGGCGCCTATCATGAGGTACATGACCTCCATGAAGCTGTCGAAGGACTTGATGATATCGCCCCTGTTTTTGATGGAGCTGATCTCGTTTTTGAACCTTTCGTCGCTCTTCACCTCGTCGTAGGAGGTGTCCGTGTAAATCGCGTTGACCCGCGTACTGACCCCCGCCTTTTCTGCGTAGGCTGCGCTCATCACCACACCCTTAGAGAGTGTCCTCAGGACGCCGGCAAGTTTGAACTCGTAGGTGGTGTCCGTGCCGAAAACCGCCACTTTGAATGTGTCGCCAACCTTCAATCCGTTTGATTCCACCAGCCGCATGCCAAGGTAAACGCCCTCATCGCCAAGCACCGCATAGTTCATGTCTTCGTCCAGAAACCGTATGTTGTCGTGGGTCACGTCGTATACGCTGAGGGCCACCGCCTCGCCGCCAAGCGAAACCATCGAGTTGGCAAGGGTGTCGCCGGAGTATGCATTGGCGATTTCAAGGGCCTTTTCGCCTTTCACGCTGTCGTCAAGCAAAATCTCCGTCTCGTAGTTCATAGACCCGTAGTAGAACTTGTTGACGAAGCCCACCATGGAGTCCATCATCAGGAATGAGGCGATGAGGAGCACCGTGCAGCCGAACACGCCAAAGAGTGTCATAAAGCTTCTGGCCTTGTGCCTGAAAAGGTCCCTAAGGTTCCATTTTGTGGCAAACCTCAGCTTTCTCCAGCCCTTGGTGTCCTCAATTTTAAGGCGCTTCATGGCCTTTGGCGTGTAGGGCTTCAAGGCCTCCGCCGCGTTCCCTTTGAGTATCTTTTTTACCGAAAGATAGGAGATAAGCGCCATGAAGGCAACCACCGCCGCCACTATCAGGAACGTCCACCAGGGCATGTGTATCTTCCAGGACGGAAGGTCAAAATAGGTGCCCATGGAGCCGCCGGGATTGAATATGAACCAGGCCACAAAGTAGCCAAAGCCTATGCCCAGCACCGCGCCCGTGACGCCAATGAGCAGTCCGAACATTGCATAGTGCCTCGTTATCCGGCTGTCCCTGAAGCCAAGGGCCTTGAGTGTTCCGATCTGTGTCTTTTCGTTGATGGTGAGGCGCTGCATGGTGGTGACCATGATCAGGATGGCGATGCCCAGGAACACCACCGGAAGGATGGAAGCCATGGTTTTGCCCTCTGTAGCCTCACCTTTTGCCTCGCTGTAGGACGGGATTTCATCCTTGCCGAGGATCATGTTGGTCTTTTCCAGGGCCTTGTTTGCGGCCTCTGAGAAGGTTTCCTTGTCGATGTCCGTAATCACGTGGATTTCGGTGTAAAACTCATCGCCAAGGGTCTCCTTCAGCATCTCCGGCGTGATGTACACATATCCGTAGGTCTTGTAGTCAGGCATCATCTGGTTCTCGCCGGGTGTGCAGATGAGATACTCGGAGGACTTTATAAGGCCCTTAATTGTGCCCTCGATTGTGTATGCGCCGTACTTGAGGCTCAGTTTGTCTCCGATTTTGTATTCATTGGCGGCTGCGTACATATCGCTCATCCAGAAGCTCTCTTTTGCCTCAGGGTCGTACTCCGCCCCCTCCGTCACCATGAACCCCGAAACCTCGGGATCGTTTGTTACGGTCACCGATACCACGTCGTTTTCCCTTGACTCATTGGTGTTGACGGATATGTAAAGAGCCGCCTTCTCAACGCCGTACAGGGCTTTTATTTTCCCTAAATCTTCTTCAGAATAGCCGGTCTCGCTCACGATGCGACAGTCCGCAAAGCCCGTCAGGTCGTAGAAGTAGTCCGTGTCCTTGTCGATGGAGTACCACTCCCCCTGGAAGCCCACGAACACGCCAACGCCAAGGAGCACCATGATTATCATCGAGATGAACTGCGCCTTGTAGCGGCGGATAGTTCTTAAAAGTTTTTTGAACATCATATTACCAATCCACCTCTTCAACGCTAAGGGGCTTCTCCTGGCGGATAATCTCCCTGATGCGGCCCGACTTCACCCGGATGATCTCATCGGCCATCTTGGCGATGTTCTGGTTGTGGGTGACTATGATGATGGTCTTGTTGTAGTTCCTCGCCATGGCAAGAAGTGTTTTAAGAACCATTGCACCGGTCTCAGAGTCAAGGGCTCCTGTGGGCTCGTCGCAGAGCAATATTTTCGGATTCTTCGCCAAAGCCCTTGCTATGGAAACCCTCTGCTGCTCGCCTCCCGAAAGCTCCGACGGGAACTTGTCAAGGTGATCCAGCAGTCCGACATCCTTCAGCATGTCTTTTGTGGGGAGCGGATTGTCCGTAATCTCCTTCACCAGGGATACATTTTCAAAAACCGTCAGGGTCGGAATCAGGTTGTACGACTGAAAAACAAAGCCCACGGTCTTCGCCCTGTAATCCGCAAGTTCATCGTTTGACAGCTTCGAAATGTCCTGTCCCTCGATGGAAATTTTGCCGCTCGTAGGCGAATCCAAGCCGCCAAGGAGATTAAGCAATGTGGACTTTCCCGCACCCGAGGGCCCCAGTATCACCACGAACTTTCCCCCTTCGATTGCAAGGTCCACACCGTCAAGGGCTTTCTGCTCGTGATCGCCGACCTGATAAACCTTGCTCACCTTCTCAAACCGTATAGTGTCCATTTATTGTCTTCCTTTCGAAATTACCTGCAGCAGCAAGCTTTCGAAGCA
This sequence comes from uncultured Ruminococcus sp., assembly GCA_902782645.1. Lineage (GTDB taxonomy): Bacteria > Bacillota > Clostridia > UBA1212 > UBA1212 > UBA1212. The sequence goes on from CACZNV010000107.1 coordinate 8,412, forward strand.
TGCTTCACAGCCGCTGCCGCTCTTGTTGTTAGCGAACGCTAACAATTATATCACGCTTTGTTAGCCATTGCTAACAGCATTTTCAAAATTTCAATGTTTCGTTTAAGTTTCTTTGGTTTTTCTCATAATTCTTGGGAAAAATAGCCGGTTTTGACCGTTTTAACGACTTGTTTCAACAGTTTTTTGTGTGATGGTGTGCTTGGTTCTCCCGTTGGTCGCCCTCCTGCAGTCGTCAAGAGTCTTCTGCATCTTCGCAAAAAGCACCTTCAGCTGCCCGTCAACTCTGGGATCCTCGGTATCGTAAATAATAACAAATCTGTCTTTTTCTATGATAAGGTCCTTCACCGCCTCATGCTTAAAGAACTCCATATCCTGCTGGGTATTAAGCACCTGCGGCACGTTGAAGAGCACGTGGGAATTTCTGGACGCTGTGATATCAATCTCATCGGCAAGCCGGATAATCGCCGCAAGGTAAGGCAGGCAAACGGTATTACCGCTTTTCAGCTGAAGCTCAACGGGGTACTGACTCTCGTCCATGAGGTCCGTCTTCCTGTGCCCTCTCGAGGTCTGAATAATCGCTCTCAGATGATCCTTTGACGGAATGTCGAACAGGTCCGCGTACTTCTCGATGAACTTCCCCGAGAACTCGTTGTGAAAGAACCTGATAACCCCCTGCACGTCCTCCCTGTCGTGTGTCTCAAAGTAATCGCCAACATCAATCTCCTTCAAAAACGCCTCATAGTCCTTTCTTGTGAGCCCCATTCCGGTATCATGGAAGTAGCAGGACACAAGCAGACAGTAAATCTCGTCCGCATTCATCATTTCGATCTGAGGCCCTATAATTTTATTGCAGAAATCTATGACATGGAGGGAATGGAGCTCCGAGTGATCCGTGTAGCCCGGAAAAATCAGCTTGTAGTTGGACAGTATAAACTGGAGCGCAAAAACTGTGCTCGTAAACCGGTTGTGCAGGTCAGGACTGATTTCCCTGAGTCTCTTCTCCAATGCAAATTCGTAATTGCTATCCATCGCGATCCCCCGGTGCGTCTTTCCGCTGCTTTTTGCTATGACAACATATCCTTTATGAAGATTTATGTCAACCTGCGCCTCAAAACTGTCAAGCAGCTCTTTCCGGTTTTGATAATCCTCCTTTGCAATGCTTAGAGGTTTCTATCGGAAAATTATACCAAATATCAAACGGATTTACAATTATATTGACTTAAAATATCGTCCTGATTTCTCTTTCCGTAAACGATACGGATGATAATAATTCATTGTCAATCGGCATGCCGGAATCAGGGAATACTCTTACCATATCAAGCGGGAGCACCTCATCAACCGACGCTGTGTTTTTCACACGCCGAATACGATGCTCCCGCTCAATCTGTATACCCTGTTATATCGCAGAGATTTATTTGATTTCAGTGCCGCCCCACTCTACCACCGTGAACCCGGTTCTTTCCGGTGTCACGATTTCCGGTGCGGCGATCTCAACCTTATCGCCAAGGGCCTTATACGCCATAAACACGCGAATCACCGTGTCCGGTGTGGGTTCAACGATCAGCTTGGCGTCTTCTTCGTAGGCCTCCTTCTGGAAAGTTATCAGATTGTATTCGTTGTCCTGCATGAGAGGGAGCCAGTAAACGATGAACTCGTTGGCTTCCCTTGGCGTCAAGCCAAGCTTTGGCAGTATATCCGCCAAGAACTCCGCAGTGTCCTCGCCTTTGACGCAAAAGCCCTCGGACAGGTCAAAATCAGCCTTGCCCCTGCCTTCCCAGTAGAGCGCGTAATACTCGCGGCCGTCGGGGAATGTGAGGGTGCCATTGGCGGATGCGGTGAAATTCTCCCAACCGTTTTCACCGTACTTGGGGTACGTGCAAGTCAGCTCGCCGTCAAGTTCCAGCCTCACGCTGCAAACCGTGTCTTCCTCGGGGTAAAGGTAAATGATCGGCTTGTCATATAACGGTTCGCCTTTGTCGGGATTTGCCAGTCTAATGCTTTTAACTTCGCTGATTGTCCATTTTATATATGTTATCCCATTGATTTCATATTTCTCGCCAACAATATCCTTTCCATCGAAAACAACCCGTACAGTATAAAAAAGTTTGAATTTATTACTTGCGCCGGGATAATTAACCTTAACATCATGTAAGGTACCGCCTGCGGAAAACCCGTTTTCATTGAATTCTCTAATATACAGAAAGGCCTTATAAAGCGTTCCGGCTTCGGGTTTAAAGTCTTCTTTATCTACACACCATTGGATTTCTTTACCCTCATACTTATCTTCATGAGGTCCGCATGAGGTGACTCCAATCAACAGCGCGGCCAAAACCAGCGCAAAGACAAAACACAGTGCTATTCTTTTCATATTTTTCCTCCTGTAAACAAACATGAAATATACTTTTTTTGTATTTTCCATGACAAATTCACGCCGATGCATTGGCGTGTAAAAGATTGATAAATCACAAGAGAACAATCATCTCCGGTGAACTTTCTGAAAGAATTATAACAGAATCAGGTGGCAATGAGAAGTAGAGAAAAGCGTTATCGTAACTGCGTGAAAAAGAGGTTATTGCAAATGCTTTAGATATGATTTGACTGTTTCTTTTCAGGTACAATAAAAGGACCATGCATTTTCACATGATCCTCCAAATATCTTTGCCCTGTCCCTTCATTGCCAATTTCCGGATGTGTGATCCCACTTCAATGAGTATTCCGTACAGCTTTCAATAGATTCCACGATTGGAAGCAGCATCGCCTTGATCAAATCCACCACCGTCCCCAGTTCTGCATTTATCAGTGCTTTCTTCTTTTTTAGAAACGTCTTCCACCTGCTCTGATGAATCTCGCTTGCAAGAAAATCATCTTTAAATGCAAATATGTCATCGAATCCGGTACCGCGATGCTCAAACGTTTCTATGACCGCTTCTTTCAGTTCTGTTCCGTCAAAATCATTTCGGTCTGCAAGTATGTAAATATCATAAAAATCCTTATATCTGCTGTTGGCATCTCCGAGAGAAACAATGGCCTCGAACTTCTCGGCTATAACTGAAGCAATCGAATATGCATAGATTTCCGGCACTTCCATATCGAGCAGCACCGGAAAATCCATCTTCACCCTGTCAGGATAAACTATATCGCCAAATCCAATATCTATCGATATAGGAACCCTGGTTCTGTCCAAATATGCCATTATCGAAACATTTACACCGTGATACTCCTTGAACTCTGTGATATTCCTGACCTCCAGAGTGTCCGGATCAAACTTGAGCGCGTCATCACATTCAATGGAAAATACGGTTTCAAACACCTCTTTCATATCTTCCGCATTATTAGGCATATTCTTTGCCAGGAGATCAATATCTCTTGTGGCTCTGGCGAACTCACCGCCAAACAGAGCATAAAGAAAAATCCCGCCTTTAAGTGTAAAACAATCCTTGTATTCTGAAACAGACAGCCTGAATACGGTTCTTTCCAATCCATATGTCGTCAGTACTTCCTGAAACGTCTTACCGCTTGCAATTGCGAGGTTCTTCAATCTGTCTTTTACTGACATTGCATTTGTCATACCAGCACCTCCAGATATTGTCTCATTGTCTTATCACATTTCATCAGCTTTGCATATTTGAGAAGCCTGTTCAGGTTGCGATCCTTCCTTTGCAGATAATTCACAAGGATCTCCTTTGTCTCTCCGATTCCAACCTTCTCCCTGTAAAACACTATATCGACAACAGTCTTCTCCATGTCATAGATCCGGAACTCATTCCCGCCTTCTCTGACCGTTGTAGCCCCAAGTGAATGCCTGTCATCTGTATAATAATGAACATTTAGCTTTGGCCAATCCGGCATTGCGGAAACGTTCCCCTTCCTGGGAATAGCAACGTCCACCCCGTCAGGAATGAATGTCGTCAGATGATAATAAACAGCTGCACTGAGCAGGCATATCACACCCTTCGGCGCGTAAACTTCCGTATAATAGAAATCAGATTCCTCTCCATGGTATTCTGCGTTTTCGTAATAACTCTTATTCAGTTTAACAAGTTTTCCTTCACCGACCAGCCTGTTGACCTTATACTGCGAGAAGCCTTTTTTCCTAAGGTCCTGCATGGAAAAGATCTTCTGATCCTCAGGAAGTATTGGTGTGTCTGCCATCTTTTCTGCCCTAATTATAATTGATTGAATTTCGGCTTTTAATGGTTTTGCCGAATTTCAATTAAATAGTACAACAGTATCGGCTACCTGTCAACAAAAATCTGATTATTTTCTAATTTTTATCTTCTCTTAAAGGTATTATTGGATTTTCTGGTTATAGTTTTTGCCAAAAACGCCGACCGCTTCGCTTTGCTCGCTGCCGCGCCGCTTCTCGTCGCCGTGAGCTTCACTACCTCATCTTCCGACAGTATTTTTATCTTTTGCCGGAAGACA